>JAFUWW010000052.1 GCA_017471085.1 Bacteroidales bacterium
CTGATCAAGGAAGGGAAATACACCATTTCCCAGGTTTCCGACCTTACCGGCTTCAGTTCGCCGTCCAAGTTCTCAACGTTGTTCAAAAAACAGTTTGGCGTCCCGCCCAGCAGCTATAAAGGCTAGACAGTCATCAGGGAATTACATCTTTGTCCAAGCAGACGCTTGTAATCCCGTTTCATTTCCGATGGCAGGAAAGACCTGTCCGTCAGTTCTTCCCATGCTTGCCGATGACTGCACATCCTGGCAATGATCTTCTCTGCCAATACATCCCGGACACCGGAAGCAGTCATGGCATCCAGGAAAGTCTTTCTCCCGAAACCTCTTTTTTCCCCGCCCACAGTGAAAGCCATGGCCATTTCCTCTGTGTCCGACGGGTCTGCAAGCCAGACGGACAGTAAATCATATGCGGGCGCAAGGACATACTCACGGTTTCCCGTATCGATTAAGGAGAAATTCTTGCAATGCATGTCCGAATTCCCGGTAATCCAGCTGAAAAGCACTACTTCCCAAAACCGCTGGATATCCAGCAGCGGTGCCGAAGAGAATTTCCGGATTGTATCGGCCAATTGCCCGTATGTTCCGTCATATTTATGCTCGGTAAGCCGATTGGACAGTTGGCACATGTCCAACATGGAAATCTTCCCGCCGTCATTGTCCCGGTCCATCCGTAGGGTCAGGTAGCCCAGTTCACCATCGATGAGACGGATGAGCGTATGCCGGGCTGTCTTGATTCCGGCGGCCTCCGCCATTTTCATCGTCAGGTCTTCCAGCTCCGGAAGGCAGGGATAATGCGAGCTCTGGGGCTTGAAAATATACTTCCCCCACAGACCGACAACCGTGAATTTCCTGGGTTTCCTCTTCCCTCCGCGATCTATATCCAGTGACATCTTGGCTTGGACGCCGGTTACTGATGTGCTGGCAAGAATAACCTTTTTTGCAAGTTCGGACATATGATCACGCGTATAGGGAAGAACAGGCACCTCGACTGAGCCAAAAAAACGGCGTACACAGGACGGATGGAAATCCATCTGTCCTTTCTCCAACGGTTTATAACAATACAGACACTTACTCATTTTGCAAAGGGGTTACACTGATATCACCGATGCAATCCTTGCAACATGCCATGAGCAGGGACATCCGGTCCCGGGGATCGATTTTCCAGGAAGAGGAAGCGATGTCCAGCAGCCACCCTTCCGGAATTAGGCCATCAAAGACAGGAAACATCATTTCCTTGACATACTGTTCCGCGGAGAGGGGCATGGTGGGGCTCAAGGGTAACGCAGCCGGTCCTTCCAGATAGTCGGCATCGTAACTGAAATGGAAGGCTTCTTCGTCCTCCCACAAGATGCCGCAAAAGACATCTTTGATATATACCGCAGCTTGTTTCATAGCTCAGTCACCTTTATCGGCCCCAATTCTTCTCCAAACAGGGCCAGAACCAGATTTACCTTGTCCATTCGAAGTGTTTTCTTTCCTTGTTCCAGATCCCGGACAAAACGGAGTCCTACCCCGGAACGCTCGGCCAACTCGACTTGCGTGAGACCGTGTTTCTTCCGTTTCGCTTTAATATGTGCCGAAAGTATCATATCATTTTATACCTTATCGGGTACAAATATAATCATTTTTATGTAAAATATACCAAGTCGGGTATAATCAAGATGTCCTTTTAGTGTTTTATACCCGAAAAGGTATAAAAACAGCCGACACATTTTGGTGCCGGCCGAAAATAAGCTGCTATCCTTTATTGACGCCTTACGGCATCTGGGTGGAGAAGTGACGGGTCATGTAGGAGAGGGCGCGGCGGAGGGCGTCGTACCAGTAATAGGAGGCGTGGGCTCCGTCAAAGCAGCGGAACTGGGCTTTCATGCCGTTCTTCTTCATCTGCTGGTAGGTGGCTACGTTGGCGTCGAACAGGAAGTCGTCGTCACCGCAGTCCAGCACGAAGTACACGCTCTTGGCCGCCTCGATCTGCTCCGGGGTGTAGTGGCCACCGTTCATGGTGGCGGGCAGCACGGCCGGGCTCTCCGCGCTGCTCTCGAACAGGCTGGCGCTCACGGCTGCGCTGATGGCATACACGCTGGAGAAAAGCTCCGGATGGCGCATGCCGTAGTTGAAGGAACCGCCGCCGCCCATGGACAGGCCGCCGATGGCGCGGTGTCCCTTGTCGGGAATGGTGCGGTAGCGCTTGTCGATACAGGGCATCAGCTCATTGAAGAAGTAGTCTTCGTACTTCCAGTCCGGCTGGTTGAAATAGCCCATGTGGCCGGCCTCGTTGGCGTTGGGGAACACCACGATGCATTCGGCGGCCGTCCCGTCGTTGGTGATCATGGTGATGGCCTCGGAGATCATGGAAACGGCGATGTTGGCCCATTCCCAGTCATTCTCACCGGCGCCGTGAAGCATGTACACCACCGGATAACGGCGTTCGGGTTCCTTGGAATAGCTCTTCGGGAGCATCACGGAGAAGTTCTTGTCCACGCCCAGCACCTCGCTATGGAAGTACAGGTGCTCTACGGGGATGGGGAAAACGCGGGCCTGATGGGCTGCCGGATCCTGCTCCTTCACCTCCTGGGCCCGGAGCGCGCAGGTCATCGACAGGGCGATGGCTGCGAAAGCGATTAACTTTTTCATGTATAGATAATTTGTGGTTTTACTTCTTGCTGCAAATATAAGCAAACGAAACCATAAAAGAAAGAGAATCGAAATTATTTTTCGCAAATAAAGAAAAATGTCGAAATAATTGGAAAAGTACTTGCGTCTGATTATCTTTGTATAACCTTAATCAAAGCACGATGAAACACCTTATCGCCCTTCTTTCCGGTGCCGTGGCTATACTGGTTGCCGCAGCCTGCACTTCGCCCAAAATCCAGTATGCCAACGACACCACCCTGGAGTCCCGCCAGGCTGCAGCCGCAGGGCAGCTCCCCCGCGTCATTGTCATGACCGACGCGGAGACGGACGACCGCTGCTCCATGGTCCACTTCCTGCTGTATGCCAACGACATGCAGGTGGATGCCATCATCCAGAGCAATTCCTGCTTCCAGCAGCACGGCTGGAGCAGCGAGCCTTGGCTGGAAGAGCAGATTTCGGCCTATGAGATAGTGTATCCCAACCTGAAGGTGCACGACAGCCGCTATCCTGCGCCGGACTACCTGAGGAGCGTGGTTTTCATCGGCGATGAGAATCCGGAGCATATCGGCATCGGCAACAACGCCGCCGCGCTGATTCCTGGCGTGGAACCTGCCATCGACCCTTCCACATGGGAAGATACGCCCGGCAGCGACCGGATTGTGGAAGTGCTCCTGGAGGACGATCCCCGGCCGGTCTATCTGCAGGCCTGGGGCGGCTCCAACACCGCAGCCCGCGCACTGTATAAACTGAAGACCCAGTATCCAGAGCAGTACGCCCGCGCCGCATCCAAGGCAGTGCTCTACTGCATCTGGTACCAGGACGGCGGCGGCAACTACATCGAGCGGAACTTCCCTGAGGTGACCATCCTCCTGAACCACCATTTCAGCGGCAGCTGGGACTACGGCACCATGGTGAACTCTGACGACTTCGTAGCCAAGTATCTCCACAACGGGAAGAACCCGCTGGGAGCGCTCTATACGCAAGGCTATATCAGTGAAGGAGACTCCCCCGCCTTCCTTTATTCGGTCGACAACGGCCTCCGCTCATACGAAGATCCCACCTTCGGCGGCTGGGGCGGTCGGTTCTACAAGGTGGACGGTTGGGACAACGTGTACCGGGATACCGGCTTCGGCGACCTCCGCGAATGGATGGAGCCCGCCATGCACGACTTCCAGGCCCGGCTCACCTGGTGCGTCACACCGGACTACGACAAGGGCAACCACAGGCCGGTCATCACCTTCCCCGAAGGTCAGGACCGCACCGTGCATCCGGGCGACACCGTCACCCTCCGCATCCAGGCCACGGACAACGACAAGCCGGACCTGGAAGGCACCTGGAAGATGCGTCAGGAACTGCTGACCCAGCAGGGAATCACCTACGAACGGTTCCTGGAAATGGCCTCCAATCCTGCCCTGGCAGGTTACCTGAGCGGCTGCACGGTGAACTGGCTCCAGGGAAAGGGCGGCACCTATCCCGGCAACATCGACCTGATTTTTACCGGCGGCGACAGCCTCCGTTTCGTGGCTCCGCAAGTCACGGCTCCCCAGACCCTCCACATCATTGCCGAAGCCACTGACAAAGGCACTCCCCCGCTCACCAGCTACGCCCGCTTCGTGATTACCGTGCAGAAGTAGGTCCCTGCAAGGCCCGCCACCGTCAGGGAGTCATTGATGTAGTTCTTCCAGTGATTCCGCAGGTTCCATCACGCGGTGGGCCGCCCAGCTGCGGGCCTTCCCCAGTTTGAACGGGACCCGGGCGCGGATATCGGCCACGGAAGCGCCGAACAGCAGCTGATACGTACCCGCCGCCGTTTCCCAGGCCGATGCATCCTCGTTGAAAGAAGCCAGTTCGTAGGCCGATACCGGGAAGGAAAGCACCTGGCTCTCTCCGGGAGCGAGCAGGCGGGTCTTGGCAAAGGCTTTGAGTTCGCAGGAGGGCTTCTCCAGGGAACCGGAAGGCGCCGTCACATACAGCTGCACGGCCTCTTTCCCCGCCACGGACCCGGTGTTGGTCACCGTCACGGTAGCGACAAAGCCGTCGGCCGATGCCTTCACGGAAGGCTTGGAATAGGCGAATGATGTATAGCTGAGCCCGAAGCCGAAAGGATAGGAGACTTCCTTCCCGAAGGTGGAGAAGTATCTGTATCCCACATAGATACCTTCCTCGTAACGGGTGTAGTCCACATCCTTCACAAGGGGTTCTTTCCGTCCGGTCACCGACATGGGCGCGCCGAAGGAAGCCGGCCCCTCATAGGCATAGGGGAAATGATGGGACGACGGATGGTCGAAGTATTGTAACGGGAAGGTCATGGTGAGTTTGCCGGAGGGATTCACCGCCCCGGTAAGGGCGTCGGTTACCGCATTGCCGCCCTCCTGCCCCAGTTGCCAGGCCAGCAGGATGGCATCCGGCCAGGCCTTCCAGGAAGCCGTTTCCACCACACCGGAGATGTTCAGGACCACTACCACCTTCTTGCCGGCGGCGTGATAGGCGTCGCAGACATTCCGGATCAGCGCCGTCTCCGCGGCTGAGAGGTCGAAATCGGCCGGAATATGCCGGTCCCGGGCCTCACCGGCATTGCGGCCGATGGTAATCACCGCCACATCGCCCTGTGCCGACAGGCCGAAGAACTTTTCCCGATCCAGTTCCAGCTCCCCTGCCGCGGGGGCATGGTCGAAGGGGCCGGCCACATAATCGGCCCAGCGGGCATCATGAAGTTCCAAATGGGCATTGTACAGACGGTCCAGATAGGGATTCAAGCCAAGCCCAGCCTTTTCCAGGCCCTCTTTCAGGCTCACCACATAAGCGGCATTCACCTGTCCGGAACCGGTTCCTCCGGCAATGAAGCGATAGGAAGTATTCCCGTACAGGTCAATCTTTTCCACGTTTTTCAGCGGGAGGGTACCATCATTTTTCAGGAGCACCATCCCCTCGGAGGCGGCCTGCCGGGCAATGGCGGCGTGGCCTTTGAGGTCCGGCGCATCGGTCGCTTCCCGGCCCTTGAAAGTCCCAGTCTTCAGTACCAGTTCCAGCATCCGGCGCACGCAAAGGTCCAGATCGGCCTCCGGGAGCGCACCGGAGCGTACTTTTTCCACGATTTCCTTAATCTGGGACTTGTTGCCCGGCA
This sequence comes from Bacteroidales bacterium, assembly GCA_017471085.1. The sequence goes on from JAFUWW010000052.1 coordinate 5,759, forward strand.
TCATCAGGTCGTTCCCGGCGCTCACCTGGGCGGCCGTGTTGCGGCGAGCGGTCCAGTCCGTGAGAACGATGCCGCGGAAGCCCCACTCGTCGCGGAGGATGGTCTCCAGCAGAGCCGGGTCTTCCTGGGTCCAGATCCCGTTGATGCGGTTGTAAGAGCTCATGACGGTCCACGGCTGCGATTCCCGCACCGCCATCTCGAAGCCCTTGAGATAGATTTCCCGCAGGGCACGGGTACTGATAATCACATCGTTGTCTTTCCGGTTGGTCTCCTGGCTGTTGGCTGCAAAATGCTTGACCGATGTTCCGACGCCCTGCCCCTGGATGCCCTGCACCATGGCAGCGGTCATCTTCCCCGTCAGATACGGGTCTTCGGAATAATACTCGAAATTGCGGCCGCAAAGGGGATTCCGGTGGATGTTGAGCGCCGGAGCCAGGATGACGTCCACCCCGTAGGCTACCGCCTCCTCCCCCATTGCGTCGCCGATATTCCGCAGCAAATCCGTATTCCAGGACGATGCCAGTGCAGTGGCCACCGGATAGGCCGTACAATAATAATCGCCCTCCTTTCCCTGGTGCTTCACAGCCAGGCGCAGCCCGGCAGGGCCGTCGGCCATGACCACATTCGTAATGCCCAGGCGGGGAAACGCATAGGTTGAGCCGCCCACCGCCATCCGGTTGTCGTAGATAGAGGCCGATGCCGGCAAATCATAAACAGCCTCGGAGGGGTCTCCTCCATATAGCACGCCCTGGTTGGCGCCCACCAGCAGCGTAGCCTTTTCTTCCAGGGTCATAGCCCTGAGCACGGTGTCCACATTGCCTTCCGACAACCTGGGTTGGGCCATTAGCAGGCCACCCGCCCACAAGGCAAAGACCAGAAGGAAGAAGTGTTTTTTCATAAGAGTCTGATTTGATCCACGACCACACCTTCGTCCAAGGCCCTGAGCACCAGCGTGTGAGAGGACTGTCTGCCAACCGGAAAGACCGCCTCCTTGATACTCTGCCCTGTAAGCACATTCTCACACCACTCGGCCGAATGCCAGTGGGTTCCATAGGACAGGACTTGTTCCGGCTGCCCGTCAAGTGACACCGACAGGCGGATCTGTCCGTTGTTTACCGGGAAACTGGGCAGAAAGGCAATCCTTACACGGACAGAATCTGCGGATACCCGGCCGAAGTCGAATTCCTGCTTCTCCCCGCAAGGATAAAGCGCAGCTTTGTTCTCATAACCCAGCATATCCTGCAACTGCCCCGAGCCCCGGGTGTATTCCGACCCGTTCCACTGCCGCAGCACGGGTTCATCGGTGAGTAGCGGAGAATCCAGTTTTGTTTTTGGAACGATCTCGAACACAGGCAGTTTCCTGGGCTGGAAATCCATCATGCGCTTCCATTTTCCATTGTTTCTGAGACCGTAGTTGTAAGTACTGGTAAGGCGGGCGATGCTGTCGTAGGCGACATCGCTCTCCCGCCAGCTTCCCCGGCCATGACGGGCCAGCTGGGCGCGAAGGAACTTGTAGTTCATCTGCGTTGCAGCCTGGACCGGATACTGCACCAGATGGAAGTAGGCGTCCATACGGTCTTCGGGCATATCGGCCGAGAGGGCTTCGGCCCGGTCAGAGATGGCCTTGTAATCGGAAAGCCTGCGACGGATGGTATTCTCGCTCCAAGGCAGGTCTCTCACCTCCAGACGGTCCGGATAATAAACATACGTATTGCCCATATGCTCCGGCTTCCGGATATGGGCCAGGCGGTAATGCTCCTTCATTACAGGAAGAAGTTCCTTTCCGGCAGGTTCGCCGAATTCCCGGCACAGGAACGCGCCCAGATGGGCGGAAGGACCCTCCCGGCGCACCTGGTCGATATTCCAGGCCATGTCCAGGAACAGTTCGGTCTGGTACTCGATGGGTTTGATGTCGCCGACATTCAGGATCCAGATCTTCTGCACCCCGTTGTCATAGGCCTGGTTCATCTGTTCGTACAGCAGGCCGGGATTGAACGTGCCCAGCCACAGGTAATCGTGCGGCACACCCCAATAAGATACATGATAGTATATTCCGTTTCCGCCCGGACGCTGCCGTTCCTCGGCGGTAGGATAGTGGGTGACATAGCCGAAATTGTCATCCGGCCACATCAGCGTCACATCCTCGGGGACTTCCAGGCCGGCATTGTACACGTCCAGCACTTCCTTGTAAGGGATGAACATCTGCGGGACCCGGGTGACATCCGGATCTACCAGCCTCGCGAGCATTTCCCGCTGGGCGGCGATCACTTCCGTCAAGGCAGCCTTGCGCTCCTCAACGGTATTGGCTCCGGCCATGCCCCAGTCGTGCAGGCCGCGCATACCCACCGTATAGAAAATCTCCTGATCTTTCACCGCTTTCACCCGGTCTTCCCAGAAAGAGAGTACATTGTCGCGATTGCTTATGAAATTGTACTCTCCTTCGCCACGCCTGGGCCATTCCACGGCAGCATTGCAAGCCATGGGTTCGCAGTGGGAACTGCCGATATAGATGCCATAACGCTCTGCCACTTCACGGTTTCCCTCCGTCAGGAAGAACGCCTGGTTGCTTTCGTGCATGGCCGGCCAGAAAGTATTGGCCCTGAGACGGAGCAGCAGTTCGAAAATGCGCCCGTTCTTGTCCGGGCCGATCTCCGGACGGGTAGGCCGGTAAGGAGGCTCATAGTCCCGGCTGTTCCAGCGGGTAAGGCCCCAGTCTTCGTCATTGATGAAAATGCCCCGGAACTCCACGCTGGGGCTCTGGACATTCAGATAGCCTTTGGGCAATTCCAGTTTTTCCAGAGGGCGCGGAGTGACATCGGCCCAGAACTCCCAGGGAGAGACGCCCAAAAGACGAGTGAGTTCAACGATGCCATAAGCCGTTCCATGGGCGTCGCTGCCGACGATGTACAGGCGGTTTTTCCGGTCCACCACGAGCATGAAGGCCTCTTTCTTTCCTTTCAGCGGAGTAAGGTCTATGCCGGAAAGCAGCGGATTCACGCCCACTGTTCCCACAATAATCTGCGGAGACTGCTCCCCACGTGTAAAGTCCTTCCCAAGCACCAGCCGGCTGTCATGGCTCAGGATATCCAGCGTAGTCTGCACCATCACATGCTCGTCAGAGGAACAGGACAGGACCGGGCTTTCGCCGCTGCGCCAGACAAATTGTGCGTGGATCGATCCAACGAAAGAGAGAATGGCCAGAGAGATGGTAATGATCTTTTTCATATTCTTATCCGGTTTTATTTCACCGTTATCACCGTACGCAGGTAGGAAGTGCACTGCGGCGTGCCGTTGTCGGCCACGGTCAGGACCAGGTGGATCTGGTCACCGGGAGCGGCATCCGCAGGGATGGTAACACGGGTGGCGGGCGTGGCAGGGCTGTCGATGGCCACATCACCCTGGAAGGCGCCGTACACCTTCCACTGGACCCAGCCGCAGGTAAGGGCGTTGCCGTCCGGGTCGGAAGCCGATGCCTTGATGTTCACCGTGGCGCCGGGCTTGGCCGAAAGGGCGAGCGGCCCCGTCACCACCGGCTCGTGGTTGGCCGACGCAAAGTCAGGCGCCACCGTCCAGGCCATGCGGGCGGCGAAGTTGTTCTGCACGGCAGGGATGAAGTCCGGAAGCAGCGGTTCGCCCTGAGCGAAGAACGCGAACGGAGACGTATAGCCCATCTGTTTTTCCCTGTCGCTGAGTTCTTTCTGCCGTCCGGCCCAGCCACCCCAGCGTGGGTCTTCGAAAGCGCGGAGACCGTTCCCGATCAGGTTCAGGAAACAAGGCGTATCGCCCTCGCTGATGAAGCTGTCCTTGGCGCCGGGAGCGGTCCATACATTGTATCCCATGCCGATCAGTTCTTCACGGGTATAGCCGGACAGGCCGAAGTAGTCGGTCACGTCACCGGGAACCATCTGCTTGCCGTCGCCCCAGACGCGGTACATGCTGCCCAGCAGCCCTTTGGAAGAGATGTTCTCCCGGGTCCAGGCGGCGCTGTAGTACAGGGTGTCGGCCTTGCCGGCGACAGAGCGCATCGCCCCGTAACCGATAGGGGTGATGTCGGCATTGAGGATGACCGATTCCACATCAGGCCAGGCAGGCTGGATGTAGTCGCGGAAAGAAGTGTCCTGCGCACCGGAGAGGCAGAGTTTGCACTTGGCATTGACTTTGGCCTTCACGGATTCCCACTCAGGAGTTCCGGCGTACTGCTCTTCAATGGACTTCAGGGCACGGGCCACCGTGCTGGGACCGCCCCACACTTGCACAAATACCGGACGGGGATCGTCGTCCAGCAGCTCCTGCTTGATGAGGTCGGAGCCCGGGGTGTCTGCGGAAATGTCTGCCTCGAAGGTCACATTGCCCTCACGGATCACCGCTTTCAGGGAGGCGGGCGAAGGATAACCGGGATGATGCTTCACCAGATAGGGATACACCTTCTCGTAGGCCTCCACATCCTCGTCGATGAAGCGCTCGCCCTCTTTCCAGCGCCAGGTGGTCTGCGGGCCCAGGCCCATGCGGACGTATTCGCTGCCCTCCCGCATCTGCGGGGTTTTGCCGTCGCCTTTCCAGTGGACCTGGCTGCTGGCATAGATAAGCCCTTCCGTGTCGTAGTCAGTAGAGAACAGCAGATAACGGAGAAGGGAGTTGTGGTCGTCCAGCTCCGGATCGCAGGTGACGATAATGCGGGGCTTGACGGGCTGCGGCTGCTGATGGGAGCAGCTGGAGAGCACGACGGCAGCCAGGGCCATAAAGGAAAGGAAACGTTTCATTATTCAACAGTTATTACAGTTCTGAGATAGTAAGTAAGTACCGGGTCGCCGTTGTCCTGGGCCTGGAGCACCAGATGGATGGTGTCGCCGCTCTTGGCATCGGCAGGGACCGTAAAGGTGGTCTTGGCCGTATTGGGGCTGTCCACCGCAAGGATGGCATCATTGGTGAGCACATAGGTGCCTACCGGGAAGTACCACCACTGAAGCATGAGCTGGTCGCCGTCCGGATCCGAAGCCTTGGCATTGATCGTTACCGTCTCACCGGCCTTGGCCTTGAGGGCGAAGGGGCCGCTGAGCTGCGGATAGTGGTTGGCATCCTCGTACTTCGGAGTCACGGACCACTTCATGCGGGCCGCCTCGGAGAGATTGCGCTCGGGAGCCATATTGGGGAAAGTATGGTCCTCAGGGCCGCCGCCGCGCATCATGGCCATCATGGCTGCCATGTCCGGAGATGCCCCGGAAGCACCCGGGGCGCCGGCAGGACGGTTCTGTGCATTCCGGGCACGGTCCGGACGTCCGCTCATCTGGGCCAGATTATTACCCATATAGGCGGGGTGACCGCTCTGGGCAGGTCCCTTGGTAATATCCCACCGGCCCGTCCAGCCGCCCCAGGTCGGATCTTCCCAAGCCCGGAGGCCATTGTCGATGAGCTGGTAGAAACAGCCGCTGTCACCGTCGCCGTAAAGAGTTCCCTGGGGCTGGATGGCAGTCCACACATAATAACCTTCAGCGGTCAGTTCCTCGCGGGTCTTTCCTGCTGAAGGACCGATGAAGTCCGTCATGTCGCCGGGCACCATCTGCTTGCCGTCACCCCAGAGGCGCACGCAGGCGCCGATGGGGCCGATGGTCATATACTTGGCCGTCCACTCGGGATCGGTATAGCTGGGGTTGCCTTTCCAGTTGCCCATACGGGCGTTGGTGTTCTGGACCCAGATGCCGGGCCAGTTCACGGCGATGTAGCTGTTATAGGCATTGTCCTGGTCACCGGAGAGGTTCAGGACCACTTTCTCGTTCACTTTCTTCACAATGGCATCCCATTCGGCCGTGCCTTTATACTCGTCTTCGATGCTGCGGAGGGCCGCCGCAATGGAGGAGCTGCCGCCCCAGGCCTGGATAAAGAGGGGGCCCGGCTTGTCGTCCAGGATGTTGGCCTTGATCAGGTTGGAGCCGTCGGTGTCGTAGGAATAGTCGCCCTCGAACACGCAGTTGCCCCACTTGGTCACGCTGCGGAGGTATTCCGGGGTGGGATAGCGGCTGTCGTGCACCTTCAGGTTCTGGTAGCACTCGGCATAAGCGTCGATGATGTCGTCAATAAACCGCTCCTCGGGGTTGAAGCGCCAGGAGGTCTGCGGGCCCAGGCCCATGTTGTCGTATTCGCCGCCCGGGATGAACTGGGTGGTTCCCTTCCCGTCGCCCAGCCAGTGGAAACGGCTGCTGGTGTACACCAGGCCGTCGATCTGGAAGTCCGTGGCGTGCAGCAGGAAACGGACCATGGAGTTGTTGTCGTCCAGTTCCGGGTCACAGGTGACGATGGTGCGGGGAGCTTGGAACACGCCGTCCTTGGGAGCGCTGGTGCAGGCAACGGCGGCCAGGGCCGCCAGGATCATATATTTCGCTTTCATATCCAAAGATAAACATTATTATTTGAAAAGCCTGGGCGCGTAGTCGGCCAAATAGATTCTCCAGTTCTTCCACACGTGGCCGCCGTCGGTCTCCAGATATACGTAAGGATAACCGTTGGCGTCGAATTTCTCACGCAGAGCCTTGTTGTTGTTATACAGGAAATCCACGTTGCCGCAGCCCATCCAGTAGAGCTTCACGCCCTTCTTGAACTGGGTGGCCAGCTTGGCGTCGAAGTCTTTGTAGATGGGAGAGATGTCTTCCCGGGTCACGCCCACGGCGGCGCTGAACAGCCCCACATAGCCGAACAGGTCCGGATAGTTGGCGCTGATGAAGGCCGAGTGGAAGCCGCCCATGGAAAGGCCGGCGATGGCACGGTGGGCCTTGTCGGCCTGGGTCCGGAAGGTCTTGTCCACGAACTTCACAATCTCCGGGAAACAGGTCTCGAAGGTGCCGTCCATGGTCCCCTGCTGGAAATGATACGGCTTGTAGTAGCCCATGTCGCTCTCGCCGGGAGCGGCGCTCATGCCGGCGTGGCCGTTGGGCATCACCACGATCATAGGTTCGGCCTTGCCCTGGGCGATCAAGTTGTCAAGGATGGTGCAGGCACGGCCGAAGTTCTTCCACTCATCCTCGTCACCGCCCATGCCGTGGAGCAGGTACAGGACCGGATACTTCTTCCTGGGATTGGCCTCGTAGCCGTAAGGGGTATAAACATTCATGCGGCGGTCCATGCCCAGGCCGTCGGAGTGGTACCACACAGCCGTCACAGAGCCGTGCTTCACTTTCTGCACGCTGTACAGGTCGCCCATCCCGCCGGGGACGGTAAACAGGTTGGTGAGCGTGGCAAAGTCACGGAACACATACGGATGGTTGGGGTCGATGGTGGCAATCCCGTCCACCAGGAAGGTGTAGCTATAGAGTTCGGATACCAGGGGCTTGGAGGTGTAGGTCCACACTCCGCCCTCCCCTTCCGTCATGTCCACGATGCCGCTGGAGGCCATGCCGACATTCGTTCCCTTCTCCCCTTCCATAAAGTCTCCCACGATCTGCACCTTGTGCGCCTTGGGGGCCAGGAAGTTGAAGGTGACGGAACCGTCTTCGTTCACGATGGCCGATTTCAGGTCCTGGGACGGAAACAGGTTCTGCTGGGCAAAGGCAGGCAGCCCCAGAAGGGCTGCCGCCAGTGCTATGATGATTCTCTTCATAACAAATTTAGGAAACAGTGATTACGTATTGTGCAAAACGGGTCATGGGACGTTCGGCCTCGTCACGGACTTCCAGATTCACCACGAGCTTATCACCGCTCTTGGCGTCGGCCGGCACGGTGAAAGCGGCGTTCCAGCCCTTGGACTCCACGGTAAGGCCTTCGGCCTTGCCTTCCTTATAGGTGCAGGAGGCGGCGGGCACATACCAGCTGGCCGTGAGCTTGTTGCCGTCGGGATCCGTCGCGGAACCGCTCAACTGGACAGTCTCGCCGGGAGCGGCGGTAAAGTCAGCCACTCCGGCGGTGACGATGGGCGCGTGGTTGCAGTCCTTGGACTCCGAGATGGCCCAGTCGGCCCGGGCGGCCAGCTCTTCCCACATCACGATGGTGTAGTGGTTGTTGCCGCGGTTGTTCACGTCGGAACGCAGGCCGATGTTGATGAACCCGGCGCAGCCGAACTGGCAGAAAGCCCAGGAATACGGCTCGTAGTCGGCCCTGGGATAGGTCTTGAGGTTCTCGGGGCCCCAGCCCAGGCGGGCGCTCTCACCCCAGTCCATGTAGTCGATGAGGCCATAGTTGTAGATGATGGGCTCACCGTAGATGGCGCGGCCCTCGGCCATCAGCCAGATTTCGCCGGTGAGTTTGCCATGGTTGAGCTTAAAAGCCTCCAGGTTCCAGGGAGCGTGCAGGTAAGGCTGAAGTTCTTCGGCGGCAGGACGGGGACCGTTCTTGCTGGCGCTGAAGAAAGAGCCGTAGCTGAAGAAGCCGCCGGGGCCGTAACCACCGGCCTGCAGGCCCGGGAACATCTCGTCAATCTTGCTGTCGGCGCGGCAGTTGTCCTCGCCACTGCCGCCGATGCGTACCTTGTCGGTCACCTTTTTGAGGATGGACTCCCACTCGGGTGTGCCATGGTAGCGCTCGTAAATGGTGTACAGGGCCCGGACGGTGGTGTTGATGCCGCCCCAGTGCTGGATGGTGAGCGGACGGGGATCGTCGTCCAGGATTTTCTCCACGATGAAATTGGAGCCCTCAGTCTCGAAGCGGTAGTCACCCTCAAACTCGATGTTGCCCACCTTGGTGACACTGCGGATGTACTCCGGCGTGGGGTAGTTGGGATTGTTCTTGCTCAAGTACTGATAGTCAGCCTCATAATAGTCCAGCACACGGGACAGCCAGGTGGGATCCACCGGACGGTACTCGGTAAGGTCCGCCGCCGTTTTCACGCGGTGCTCGCAGTGCTGGGCGTTGCAGCGGAAATTCGGGGTGATCTGGCCCAGTGTATGCAGGCCGCCGTCGCCTTGGAAATGGAACATGCCGGCGGTCCAGACAATACCGGCGATGTCGTACTGGTCGGCATAAAGCAGGCTCAGCAGCACGCCGTTCATGTCATCAACCTCCAGGTCGGTGGTAATCAGGACCCGCTCCTGCTGGCTCTTGTCCACCTTGGGGGCAAGAGCCTCAGGAGCCAGATTCTTTGGGGAACTGGTGCAAGCAGCCACAAGGAGAGCGGCTGCACTATAAAGGAATCGTTTCATTTACAATTACTTTTTGAAAAGGAGCGGGGCAAATTCAGACAGGTAGAGGCGCCAGCAATTCCATACATGGGCGCCTTCACTTTCGCGGAGGGTCAGGTTGGGCATACCCAGGGCCTTGAGGTCTTCGTAATAAGTGGTCGCAATGCTATAGAGCATGTCATCACGGCCCACGCCAATCCAGTACTGCTTTACTCCGTTTGCAATCTGTGTGCGTGTCTGGTCCATAATCAGCTTGTTGGCGGGATCCTTCTCGTCCAGTTCGTGAATACGGCCGCCGGCAGAGAATACACCCACATAGTCAAAGACATTGGGATATTGCCGGGAGATGGACACGGAATGACCGCCACCCATGGACAGGCCGGCGATGGCACGCCCGCACTTCTCAGGGATGGTGCGGAAGTTCTTGTCCACGAAGTTCACAATCTCCATGAAGTTGGCCACATACTTGCCTTCCGGATCACGGAAATGGAACGGCTTGTAGTAACCCAGGGAGCTTTCGCCGGGAGCTGCCTGCATCTCGGCATGGCCGTTGGGCATGACCACAATCATCGGCTCGGCCTTGCCCTGGGCAATGAGGTTGTCCATAATCTGGACGGCGCGGCCGAAGATGGTCCACTCGTTTTCGTCACCGCCGGAGCCGTGCAGGAGATAGAGCACCGGATACTGCTTGTAAGGGTTGGCATCGTATTCGGCCGGGAGATAGACGTTGAGCCGGCGGTCCTTGCCGATGCCATAGGAATGATACCATTTGGCTACGAGGGAGCCGTGCGGAACGTCGTTCACCTTAAAGAGGTCGGCCAGGCCGCCGCCCACGAGGAAAACGTTGGTCACCGTGGCAAAGTCGCGGTACACGTGCGGGTTGTTGGGATCCAGCACGGGAACGCCGTCTACCAGGAAGGTATAGCTGTAAAGCTCGGAAGGAAGCGGATTGGAGGTATAGGTCCAGGTGCCGTCCTTGCCCTTTTTCATGTCAATCTGGCCGGCACCCACCATGCCGGCGATATGCTGCTGCACATCCTTCTTGATGAAGTCGCCTGCAATCTGGACTCTCTTGGCGTCGGGGGCGATGAGGCGGAAGGTTACGCAGCCTTTCTCATCCACAGTGCCGGATTCAATATTCTGGGAAATGAAGAGGTTCTGCTGGGCAAAAGCAGTCAGCCCCAGGGCCAGGGCGGCCAGGAAGGAAACTATCTTTTTCATATCTGTGTTGTTCTTGTAATGAAACCTGCCCAGTGCCCTTTGTGGAAGGCGCCGGGCAGGAGAATAATAAGTGAATAAACTTTTACCAGCCAGGGTTTTGGACGATGTTCGGATTCACGGCGACCTCGGTAGCCGGGAACGGAAGATATTCATGCTTGCCAGCTTTCCACCCACACTTGTCAGCAGAGTTCTGCTGGGTCCACTTCACGGTGTAGGTACCGTCGCCATTGACCACCAAAGTAGGATATTGCTGTCCCTTCGTACCAAGTTTGGCCGCAGCATCGCCCCAACGGACAAGGTCCTGATAACGGACGCCCTCAGCGAAGAGTTCCAGGCGCTTTTCTGTTTTAATGTCATCCATGGTGACGGAGCCCTTGGAAGGAAGCTGGGCACGGGTGCGCACCTGGTTCACATACTCGGCAGCCTTGCCGGGATTGCCGTTCTGCAGCTGGGCCTCAGCGGCGAGCAGGAGCACCTCGGCGTAACGCATCACACGGCGGGCAGGAGCATAGAAGTAGCCGATCATGTTGCTCTTAAGCACGCGGAATTTGTAATTCCAATAACCTTCGCAGTCATTCTGGTCCATCACGGGAGTGGCACCGTAACTGATCATATCGTCCACCGTCATGATGGAGTTCTTGAGACGGTAACCGTTCACTCCTTCCTCAGCCACAAATGCCTTGTAGATATCACCGGTAGGAAGCAGGAAGCCCCAGGTATTGGTGGGGCCGAACCAACTGCCCGTGTAGCTGAAGCGTTCGGCGCGGAGCCCCATCGAAACCCAGTTCATGTTATTGTTGGCACCGGAATTGGTGTTGTCGTTTAGGTAGTGGATTTCAAAGAGAGATTCCTCGGAAATGGTCGCCTGCGGAGTGCCGATAGTGCTGAAATCGGCCTGGAGAGCATATTTTCCAGAGTTGATTACATTGTCCAGCATGGAGGCGGCTTCGCCATACTTCTTCTGGAAGAGGTAGGACTTGCCCAAAAGGGCCTGTGCATACTGCTTGGTGATGCGGAAAGTCTTGTCGTTCACACCCGACTTCTCGGTCAGGGCACCACTGTTGATAGCGTCCTTAAGGTCGCTCTCAATCAGGGACCAGAGTTCCTCCACGGTGGAATTCGGAGTCAGGTACTCGTCATCGCTGAGGAGATGGTCCACCTTGGGAGCGGGGCCCCACATGGTCACCAGTTCGAAGTAAGCCCATGCACGGAACACTTTGGCCTCGGCCACGGCACGCTTCATCACAGCGCTTTCGCCGGTCACCTTTTCAATCACCACGTTGCAGTTGTAGACCAGCTTATACAAGTTGTTGTAAATCGTATTGACATAGCTGATATCAGAGCTGAACGTATAGTCGTTCATCTGATAGGCGCCGGCCGTATGCGCTTCGCCTGCGTTATAGTTGTCATCGGTCAGGTATTCCTTGATCATCCACCAGCAGTTGAAGAGCGTCTGATCAAGCGTACGGAACGAAGTATAACACATGGTGACCCCTTCTTCAGCCTCAGCGTCGGTCTGATAATAGGCGTCGATGGACGAAACACTATGCTGCGGGATATCCAGGCGGCTGTTGCAGGAGCCCAGTACAAGAAGACCTGCAGCAAGAGCGATTCCGGAAATGATATATCTAGTTTTCATATCGTAGTTGCAGTATTAGAGTTTAGAAAGTGATGTTGAAACCGAAGACCATCTTCTTGGTGGTCGGATACTGTCCGTAGTCCAGACCCAGACCGTTGCCGGCCATGGATACCTCGGGGTCGAAGCCGGGATACTTGGTGAAAAGGAACCAGTCATCCAACGACATATAGACACGGAGATTGGAAAGCTTGATCTTCTGGATCAGGTTCTTGGGCAGGGAATAACCCAGCTGAATCTGCTTGATCTTGAAGTAGGAGCCGTCGAACACCAGGGCGGAGGACTGGCAGTACTCGTTGTAGTTGTGGCCGTTGAGCATACCGGCACCGGGATAGGAAGCATTGGTGTTGGACGGGGTCCAGCGATTGTCGTAGAAGTACTTCAGGGTGTTGGCCTGGTTACGGGTAGCACGCGGAACAGCGTAGTTGATTTCATTTCCGGAAGCGCCGCTGGCAAAGACCACCAGGTCCAAGCCCTTCCAGCCCATGGTGAGGGTAATGCCATAGGTGATATCCGGAATACCAGAACCAATCATCACCTTGTCATCATCATTGATGACACCGTCGTTGTTCTGGTCCTTGAAGGTAGGATAGCCGGTTTCCTTGTCCGGACCGGTGTACTCATAACCGCGCATGTACCAGATAGGATAGTCCTTTTCGAAGTATGTGGTGACACCTGCGCCACCGGAAGTACCGGCCACGCGGGTAAGGGTTTCATAGACATAGGTCACCTCGTTCTTGAGGGTAGAGAGGTTGCCGTTGATGCCATAGTTGAAGTCGCCGATATGGTCGTGCCAGCCAAGGTCGAACTCGAAGCCCTTGTTCACTACATTACCGGCATTCAGCGGAGAAAGGGTATTGCCCACGGAAGCGGAGCCGACAGGGTTGGTCATGATAAGGTCTTTGGTCTCCTTCTTGTACCAGTCCATGCCGAAGGTGAGACGGTCCTGGAACATACGGAGGTCAAAACCGAAGTCGAGCTGCTCGGAGGTCTCCCACTTCAGGTTGTAGTTACCTGTGGAAGACGGGTGGGAACCCACCTGGTAGGAAACACCTGTCGCGGCCATCGGATACTGTACGTTAGAAGCGATGGTAGAAGCATACATATAGTTGCCAAGACCGGCGATGGAACCATTCTGGCCCCAGCTGGCGCGGAGTTTCAGGTGGCTGATGACGTTATTCAGACCCAAGTCTTTGAAGAAATTCTCCCGGGAGATGGTCCAACCGGCGGAAACAGCCGGGAAATATCCCCAGCGCTTGTTCAGCGGGAGGATGGAAAGGTCGGCGGCGTCGGCACGCAGGGATGCCTGCAGGAAGTACTTATTGTCGAAGTCGTAAGAGATACGGCCGAAATAAGAGAGGTCGCTGCGGTAGATTTTCTCACCGCCGGAAACCGTACGGGTGGCCGTACCGGTCTGGTTGGCGAAATAGGCATAGTTGCGGTCCAGTTTGCTGATACCCAGATTGGTAGGGCCAGTACCGGCAATCTGACCGGTGACACCGAAAGTCTCACGCTGGGAGAAGGACATACCGGCCATGGCGGTCAGGTGATGCTTCTGGGCGAAGGTAGCCACGTAGTTTGCGAAGTTCTCCCACTGATAGTAGAGGTTGTTGCTGTTGGTAGCCTGGATGGTCACATAGTCGGAAGCCGTATCGGTATTCACCATGTGGGGCCACTGGAGATTGTAAGAAGCACGGTTGTTATAGTCGTAACCGATGCGGGAAGTAAAGGTAAGACCCTTGAGGAAGTTAAAGTCCAAAGCGGTGGAGCCGTGCAGGTTCACGCCGTCGCTTGCCTGCTGGTAACCGTCCCGCATAATGTACGGGTTGATGTTGTTGGACTCCTGAAAAACGGACATGGAATAGTAGTCGCCATTCTCATCGGTGAGGAAGAGATGTCCCTGGTCAACGATGTTCTGAATAGGGAGAGGAAGCTGATCTTTCTTGTAAATGACCGGGGTGAGCGGGTCCATCTGAAGAACGGAGGAAAGCATGGAATACATGCCGCCTTCCCGTACGCGAGTTGCCTCGAAGCGGGCGAAGCTGTTGTTGGTGGAGAACTTGAGCCAGTCAAAGATCTTGTAGTCGGCATTGAGGGTGGCGGACAGGCGCTGATGGCGGTCCTGGTTTCCGATAATGGGGCCGTCGTTGTCCAGATAAGAAACGGAAGCGAACAAGGAACCGTTGTTGTTGGCACCGGCGAAACTTACGTTGTGGCGGGCCTGGTGGCCATTCTCGAAAGCGACATCGGCCCAGTTGGTATCGGTACCGTTGTAAGGGCTGTTGGTGTATAAGTCACGGATGCGACCTTCATCAACGACACCGCCTTCGGTGGAAACCCAGTTAATATATTCCTTTGCATTGAGCACCTGAGGAATATTGTTTACCTGATTCAGGGAGTACTGGAAATCGTATGAGATGCGCCGCACGCCCTTGTCGGCCTTCTTGGTGGTAATCAGGACTACACCGTTACCGGCCTGAGCGCCATAGATGGCAGCAGAGGCGGCATCCTTCAGTACTTCAATGGACTGGATGTCGTTCGGGTCGATTTGGGACACACTGGAAGAATTGGTGCGCAGGCCGTCCACGACATACAGCGGAGTAGAATCTGAGTTGGAAGAGAAACCACGCACGCGGATGGAAGTCTCGGCGCCCGGAGCGCCGGAAGTGGTGATGATCTGGACACCGGCGGTCTTGCCCTGAAGACCGTTGTCCACCGTGGTGATGGAACGGTTCATGAGGTCTTCGGACTTGACCTGAGAGATGGAACCGGTGACGTCGCTCTTGCGCTGTACGCCGTAACCGATGACTACCGTCTCCTCAAGCAGGTTGGTGTCGGTTTCCATGTTCACGTCGATGGTAGCCGTGTTGGCCGGGAACACCTGGGTGGCATAGCCTACGAAGGTGTATTCAATGTTAGCACCACGAGGCACAGTGACGGTATATTTGCCGTCCAAGTCCGTGGTTGTACCGTTGGTGGTGCCCTGCTGGACAACACCCACGCCGAACATAGGTACGCCCTGTTCGTCCAGGACCGTACCGGAGACCGTGATGGTATTCTGGGCAAAGGCGATACCCACGCCCAGAACCATCATCAGTACGAATGACAGGATTCGTTTCATGTTAGATGATTTAAAGTGGTATTTGTTGGTAATTGTGATTGTTGGTTAGTTGGAGGCTGCGATGATCACCAGCGCGGCCAGGAAGTACAGGAACATCGCGTAGACGAACTTCATGGTCCCCTTGGGAGCATCCTTGAACTCGCGCCAGATCAGTACGCCCCAGATCATGGCGATCAGCGGGGAGGCGTTGGACAGGGCATAGGAGACCGCCTTGTTCACGGGCGCCTGGGCGCTCATGAAGCTGATCACCATACCGCTCATCCAGATAAAGCCGCCCAGCATGCCGATCAGATGGGTCTTGGCGTCACCTTTGGTAAAGTAATCCTTGATGGTGGACTTGCCTTCCACCGAGTGGTTCATGGCCACAGGGCAGAGGAACAGGGTGCTCACCAGAACGGCCAGGGCGAAGAAGAACACGCTCTGATAAGGAGACAGGGTTCCCATGCCGCCGAAAGAAGGAGCGGTGCCCTTCACAACCAGGCCGAAGAAGAATGCGAAGCCGATACCGGAGATGAGGGCGAAGATGATGCCCGCCTTGGGGCTCTTCTTCTGGCTGCCGGCCAGTTTGTTATAGGACACGCCGCACAGCACCATGGCCGCGATGGCCAGCACTACGCCGATCCAGAGCATCGCCTTGTTGCCGGTGAAGCCGGAGCTGAAGTAGTTGAAGATGATGCCGCCTACCCAGCCCAGGCCGCCGCCGATGGGGAAGCCCACGCTCATGCCGGCCACGCCGTTGGCTGCTGTGAGGAAGATATTGGCCAGATTCCAGATGAGACCGCCGAGAAGGGGCCACATCACGCTCTGCCAGTTGAGGTTCTCGAACAGGTGGCCGCCGTTGAAAAGCAGCAGACCCACGACGGCTGTGAGGAAGAAGCCGATGATATAGTCCCAATAGAAAAGGAACGATTTCCATTCCTTCTTCTGGACCAGTTTCTGGGTGTTGGCCCAGGAACCCCAGCAGATGCAGCAGTAAATGCAGCATACCATCGCCAGGGTGACGTTCGTTACAAGTACCATGGTTCGCTAAAGATTATTCGTGAACATAGAGATCCCAGCCCAGGTAGTTCTCGATGGCGTCCTGCAGAATGCCGGCCACCTGCGTGCGGCATGCGGCCACGTGGTGTTCGAAACCGTTGCGGCAGACGTGCTTCATGAGTTTCTGGAGGTTCGGAACCTTGGTAACGGCGATACAGCCGTCCATGCCGTAAGGATCGTTGGTAATCTCACCCTCGCCCACATAAGCCTTGATGCGGCCCAGGGTGTCGTCGGTGGAGATGCGGAAGTAAGTGAAGGGGCCTTCGGAGACCTTGGCGCTCACGGCACCGAATGTCTTCACCTTGCCAAGGGTACGGCCGAGTACGCCCAGCGGGGTGAGCTTGAGGTCCTTGTTGCCGATGAATCCGCAAGGGAAGTTGCCGCAGTGGGTGCAGACGCACTTCTCGCGGTCCTGTGCAAAGTTGTTGTTCCAGTCCATGAGGGCGGCAGGTTCCATGGAAGCCAGGGAGAGGGCGTACATGGACACGGCTCCGGCGATATCGGTCTCGCAGGCGCTGGGGATAAGCTTGTCGGAGAGCATGGACATGGCCACGCAGGCGGCGCAGCCGTAGTTCATCTCCAGGGAGTCCCAGCACTGGATGGCCAGGGCGTCGCAGGCGTTGGCGGCAGTCCAGCGCTCCACTGCCACTGCAAACTTGGTCACCAGCGGCATCTTGTCCTCATAATTGGCGGGAACCTGGGCATATTCATGGATGCTCTTGCTCTTGGCTACATAGTCGGGATCGTCGTCGGCGATCTTCTCGGCTGCGAAAATAAGTTCGGAGAGGTCGGCGGGAACTACGGTAATGCCGTACTTCTGCAGGAGTTTCTCGCTGGCGCGGCAGGTGTTGAAGCCCAGCGGACGGGTGCCGATCTGGCCGATGCGGCAGTGGCGCAGGCCGTTCACGACGCGGCAGATTCCGGCGAACTTGACGATGTCGGCCTTCACCAGCGGGTCGTAGATGTCATAGGTATGAAGGGTGGTGTCGGTGAACGGAATGCCGTACTGATACAGATTGTTGCAGACGGAAATCTTGCCGCAGAAAGCGTCGCGGCGATGGTCCAGGTCCACCTTGTCGTTGTAGTCGTCATAGGCCTGCACCAGGACGGGCACGTTCAGGTTGGCCTCGTTGATGGCGTTGATGATGCCGATTTCGAATCCGAAGTTCGGGAGGGCGACGATGATGCCGTCGATCTCTTCGCGGTGGGCCTTGAACTGGGCGGCCACCTTGAGGCCGTCTTCGCGGGTCTCGATGGAAGAACTTCCGGTAGGGGTGGCGTCCTCGGGGAGAATCACATAATCATAGCCGCACTCGTCCAGCACACGGAGGAGTTCCTTCCGCACGTCGATGGCCAGGTCCGGGTTAAAGTAAGCACGGGTGCCGATGATGACACCGAAACAGAGTTTTTTACCATTCTTGTACATAGCAGTTATTCGTTTTATTGTTGTTATTTTATTTGATCAGTTGTTTCACGGCGGCCTTCCAGCCTTCGTAAGCGGGAGCCACTTTTTCATAGGCGCCCGGAATCACGGGTTTCTCACCGTTCCAGACCTTGCCGGCCTCCTCGAAGGAGTTCCAGCGGCCCAGGGCGAAGCCGTTCATCACAAAGGCGCCGAAGGCCGATGCATCCTCCACTTCGGAACGTACCACGGGCACCTGCAGGAGGTCGCTCTGGAACTGCATCAGGAAGCCGTTCCTGGTGGGGCCGCCATCGACCCGGATTTCCTTGAGGGCGATGCCGGCGGTCTCGGTCATGGCTTTCACCAGGTCGGCCACCTGATAGCCGATGCTCTCCAGGGCGGCGCGGCACACATGCTCGCGCGAGGAGCCCAGGGTGAGGCCGCAGATCTGCGCCTTCACCTCCGGATGCCACCAGGGTGCGCCCAGACCGGCGAAAGCGGGGACGAAGTACACGCCGCCGTTGTCCTTCACAGCGGTGGCCAGGCCTTCGATCTCCCCTGCCCCGCCGATGAGACGGAGCTTGTCCTTGAGCCAGGTGATGGTGGCGCCGGTGCAGTGGATATTTCCTTCAAAGGCATAGAAGACCTTGCCCAGGGCGGCGAATCCCACGGAGGTCACCAGGCCCTCCGGAGCATCGGCAAAGTGTTCGCCGATGTTCACCATTACGGAAGAACCGGTGCCGTAGGTGGCTTTTCCGAGACCTTCCGTGAAGCACATCTGGCCCGCCAGGGCACCGTGGCTGTCGCCCAGCACGCCTGCAATCTGAATGGGCTTGTCGAAGAGGCCTTCCACCGTGGTTTCGCCGAAGACGGCGTCGCAGGGTTTGGCCTGGGGCAGCATGGAGGCGGGAATGGTGAGCAGGCGGAGCATGTCGGCATCCCAGTCCAGCGTATGGATGTTGAAAAGAAGGGTACGGGATGCGTTGGTGTAATCCGTCGCATGTACCTTTCCGCCAGTGAGTTTCCAGATGAGCCAGCATTCTACCGTTCCCATCAGGAGTTCTCCCCTTTCGGCTGCGGCACGGGCCCCGTCCACGTTGTCCAGGATCCACTTCACGCCGCTTCCGGAGAAGTACGGGTCGATCAGAAGGCCGGTGCGCTCCTTCACCAGCGGACCGCAGCCCTGGGCCTTGAGGGCGTCGCAGATGTCCTTGCCGCGCATGCACTGCCACACGACGGCGTTGCACACCGGTTTTCCGGTAAGACGGTTCCAGACAATCACGGTCTCGCGCTGGTTGGTCAGGGCCAGGGAGCAGTCGCCGGCCTTGCAGCCGGCTTTTTCCACGACGGAACGGATCACGGCCACCGTGTGCGCGTACAGCACCTCGGGGTCGTGTTCCACCCAGCCTTCGCGGGGGTAGATCTGGTCATGAAGGAGGGAAGACGACGCAACCAAGGTCCCGTCTTCCTTGAAAAGAAGGGCCTTGGTGCTTTGGGTGCTCTGATCGACGGAGATAATATATTGCATGGCTTTTACTTTTGGGCGACGGCTTCAAACACGCGGGTAGGATTCCCGACGAAATCCAGGGCCTGCTTGACGATGCCCTCGGCATCCAGGCCATAGTGATGGAAGATTTCCGGAGAGGTGCCGTGAATCACGTCCTCGTCCGGGATACCCAGGATGCGCACCGGGACCGGAGCCTCGGAGATGGCCTCCGTGACCAGGGCGCCCAGGCCGCCGAACCGGCTGTGCTCCTCTACGGTGATGATGCGGCCCGTCTCCCGGGCGGCCTTTAGCACGGCCTCCTTGTCGAAGGGCTTAATCCAGGAAAGGTCCAGCACGCGGGCGCAGATCCCTTTCTCCTTCAGCGCCTTTCCGGCCTGAAAGGCGTGATAGACGGTTTCCCCTGCACCGATAATGGTGAGGTCGCAGCCGTCCATGAGCATATTGGCCTTGCCAATCTCGAAACTGAAGTTGTCATCTTCATACACATCCGGGACAGCGGAACGCCCGACGCGCACGTAGCAGGGCTCCGGGAAATCCACCAGGAATTTCACCAGCTTCTCCGTGGAGCGGCCGTCCGGAGGAAGGACCACGTTCATCCCCGGGAAAGCACGCAGCACGGCGATGTCGTGCAGGCTGTGGTGCGTGGCGCCCAGGGCGCCGTAGGCCACGCCGCCGCTTACGCCCAGAATGGTGACGGGATTGCGGCTGTAGGCCATGTCCACCTTCACCTGTTCCAGGCTGCGGGCCACATAGAAGCAGGCCGGACCGCAGCAGAACACCTTTTTACCGCTGTGGGCCAGGCCGGCGGAAATGCCCACCGCATCCTGCTCGGCGATGCCGCATTCTACAAACTGCGCCGGTAGTTCCCTGGCGAAATCGCCCAGGGTCACGGAGCCGCGGGCATCCGTGGTAACGGCTACGATGTCTCTGTCTTTACGCGCCAGTTCCAGCAGCGTATCGGTAAAACTCTTTCTGCACGCTATCATAAAGCTTCCTCTAATTTCGCGATTCTCTGTTCAATTTCCTGCATGGCCTGGGCATACTGCTCAGGCGTCGGTACGCCGTGGTGCCACTTGGCCACATTCTCCATGAAGGAGACCCCCTTTCCCTTGGTGGTATGGGAAACAATCAGATGGGGTTTCTCCGCATGGAAGTCCAGTCCGTCCAGGGTACGGACGATATCGTCCATGTCGTCGCCGTCCATCTCCGACAAATCCCAGCCGAAGGCAGTCCACTTGGCCACAATATCGTCAATGGCCATCACATCTTCCGTATCGCCGCTGATCTGCAGGTGGTTCCGGTCAATGATGGCCACCAGGTTCCCCAGTTTGTACTGGCGGCCGGCCATGGCAGCCTCATAGATGGAGCCTTCTCCCTGCTCGCCGTCCCCCATCAGCACAAAGGTACGGTAGGCTCTCCCGTCCATTTTGGCGGCCAGGGCCATGCCCACGCCGATGGAAAGGCCGTGGCCCAGGGCGCCGGAGTTGACCTCGATGCCAGGGACATTCACGGTAGGATGGCCTCCCAGCGGGGAACCGAACTTCCCAAGGGTGTCCAGTACAGCCTTGTCCAGAATGCCTTTCGCCTCAAGGGTAACGAACAAGGCTTCCACACAGTGACCTTTGCTCAATATAAAACGGTCCCGCTCCGGATTGTCCAGGTTGTCTTTATCTAAATGAAGCGTATGGAAGTATAGGGCTGTGAGTACGTTCAGGCACGACAAATCACCGCCCGTATGGCCGGCATTCGCACTGCAAATGATCTCCATCAGCCTTCTTCTGCTCCGTTCAGAAGTAAGTTTAAGTTGCGATGTTTTCATATGTAGACTTTAGTGTTATACGTTTTCCGGTGCAAATATAATCAATCGAAAATAAAAAACAAAAGAAAACGAAAGTTTATTTTCAAAAAATGAAAAAAAACAGCGAATTAAAGGAAAGATTCGACTCCATATAATCTTTTCTTTTCGAAAAAAGAAAGTATGATTTTTATTTTCAAGTATTTTCAGTATCTTTGTATTATGATTATCATTAACCACCAAGGCTTATGGCACTCAATCAAAGAAGACAGGAAATCCTGAACCTTATCCGGGAAGACGGACATGCCAAGGTTCAGAAACTCGCCCAGATTTTCAAAGTTTCGGAAGTGACCATCCGCCAGGATCTGGAAACGCTGGAAAAGATGGGCTTCGTCCAGCGGGAATACGGCGGCGCGTTCCTCAAAGATGTCGGTAATTTCGCGACCACAGGCACGCTCATCAACGAATCGGTCAGGGTGGAAGAGAAAAAAGAACTGGCCCTGAAAGCCGCCGCACTCATCCAGGAGGGCGACAGCATCATCCTGGACTCCGGATCCACCACCACGGAACTGGCCAAACTGATGACCGGATTCAAAAACCTGACTGTCATCACCAACGCCCTCAACATCGCCTACATCCTGGGCGGCAACCCGGGCATCAACCTGATTGTTTCGGGCGGCGAGTTCAAGGCTCCCACCCTCTCGCTCACCGGCGACATGGCCGCCGCCACGTTCAAAGGCATCCACGTCAACAAGTGCTTCCTGGCCACGGCGGGCATCTCCCCGGACCTGCAGCTCACCTACCCCTCCCTGAGTGACCTCGTAGTGAAATCGGCCATGATCCGCGCCGCAGACAAAGTGTACTTGGTGGCAGATTCGTCAAAAATCGGCATTTCCTCCTTTGCTTCGCTGGGGCGCCTGTCCCTGATCGATACCCTTATCACGGACAGCAAAATTACCCCTGCACAGAGAGAAGCTATCCGGGAACTGAAGGTAGAAATCCTCTGAGATCAAACCAAACCATTAGCAAAAAAACCCGCTGCGAATCACTTCGGAGCGGGTTATCTACCATTATTAACCATTAACCAGCTTATGGTAAAACCTCTCATTCCCTTCTATCTTTTGCCTAAAAATATAAGAAAACGAAAGTTAAAAACAAAGAATAACGAAACTTATTCAAACAAAAAAGATAGAATCTCCGAAAAATAGCCTGACGCCCGAAACTATTCTTATTCAAATTCGATTATCTTTGCAGTTATGAAAAGACTCCTTTCCCTGATCCTGCTGCTGGTTCCGGCGGCAGTTTCCGCCCAGATTTTCGGGCTGGACCCGATCCCCACCTCCATTCCCGCAACCTACCAGTGCGTCTATAAAGACACGCTGGTCGCCGGCGGCGACGGCCACCTGCTCATCACCCAGATGTACATGCCGGAAGGCGATGGTCCCTGGCCCGTGGTGGTCTACCGCACTCCGTATCTGAACAATGCGCCCCTGGGCGACTGGATGCGGGGGTTCAAGCAGTACGCCGAACGGGGCATCGGCGTCATCATGCAACGCTGCCGGGGCACGGGCGGCTCGGAGGGCACTTTCGAACCCAACGTGAACGAGCGGGCCGACGGCCTTGCCCTGCTGGACTGGCTCCAAAAAGCGCCCTGGTGCAAGAGCATCGGCCTAACGGGCTGCTCCTACATGGGCCTTACAAGCTGGATCGTGGCCGATGCCGTCCCCGAGAAGGTGAAAGGCATCTACCTGGAGCACTACGGGGTGGACCGGCACCTGTCGGCCTACAACAGCGGCCTGTTCCGGCAGGACATCCTCACCGCCTGGGCCATCGACAATGCCGGCGTCCCTATCCGGAAACCTGAGGTGACCGACAAGAGCAAACCCTATTACGACGAGATGCGCCACATGCCGCAACTGACGATGGACGAGGACCTTCTGGGCGCCCAGATTCCCTGGTACCGCGACTGGATCTCCCACACGGACTACCCGGACTCTTACTGGCACACCGGATTCTGGGCCCTTTTAAGGAGCATCCCGCCCAAGATCCAGGTGCCGATGACCGTAGTCGCCGGCCACTTCGACCATCACATGGAGGGGACCATCCTGGGCTACGAACTGCTTCCGGAGGCCACCAAGGCCCGGAGCCGGCTCCTGGTGGGCGGCTGGAACCACGGTTTCGAGACCACCCCGAAACTGGAAGGCCTTGTGCACGACCACGACATCGACATCAACCTGGATACCTTCGAGTGGTTCTATTCCCTTCTGGTA
Source organism: Bacteroidales bacterium (assembly GCA_017471085.1). The sequence continues at coordinate 28,850 of JAFUWW010000052.1, forward strand.
GAAGAGAAAGAGCCCGTGCATGAGGTGAAGGTCTATGACATCGGCGCGGACAAATGGCTTTCCCTGCCGGAGTGGCCTACGGACGCCGGAGACACCAGGACTTTCTTCCTCGGCAGCAAAGCGGAAGGAAAGGTTTTCGGCCTTGAAAGCAAACCCGGGAACCGGAAGAAGGCCCTTTCCTATATCTACGACCCCTCAGATCCCGTCCTCTCCGTCGGCGGGGAGACCCTGTTCAACTCCAACACCCGGAAAGGCAGCCAGTCCCAGGAACCGGCGGGCTATCGGGACGATATCCTCTTTTTCCGCTCCGAGCCGCTCACCGGCCCCATGACCCTCTCCGGTGAGCCCAAGGCCGTCATCTGGTTCTCCTCCGACTGCGAAGACACGGCCGTGACGGTGAAAATCAGCGAAGAAAAGGCCGATGGCACCACGCTGAACATCCGCACCGGGATAGCCACCCTGGCCTTCCGCGAAGACAAACTGGGCCCCCGGGGCACTTATACTCCCGGACAAATTGTTCCCGTGGAAATCCGGATGCTGCCCATCATCTGGGAACTGCAACCGGGCAGCCGCATCCGCGTGGACATCTCCTCCTCCGATTTTCCCCAGTACAGCATCCACAGCAACTATCCCGGGGTCTGGTCTGCCCAGACCTCCGTCCGCAGTGCCAGGCAGAATGTCTGGACCGGCAAACCCTATCCCAGCCGGGTAGAACTTTCCCTGCTGCCATAAAAATTGGGAGAGGTGCCGTTTCAGGTGGCACCTCTCCCGAAAAGTTTATTTGAGATTCAGGACATTGCTGCCGCCGTGCAGCGGATGGCTCTGTCCCTTCCAGACGAAAGTACCGTCTACGCCTTCAGGCAGATCCACGGTTGCGTGGAGGTTGTTTCCGGTCACCTTATAGTTGACCTGGACGGCACCGGCGGGGTGCGGCATGGTTCCGCCGATTTCTTTCAGGGAGCCCAGATGCGGCTCAATCTTCACTTTCTTGAAAGCCACCGCGTCGGAGTCGATGCCCAGCACGGTGCGGAACAGCTCGATGTTCGGGCTGGCGCCCCAGGCGTGGCAGTCGGAACGGGTGCCGTTCACGTCGGAGGTCTCCCCCCAGGTGGTCATACCCATGGAGATGTTCTCACGCCAGATATCCAGCCAGTCCAGATACTGGTTGCCCAGCCCGGCCTCCACCAGAGCCTGGTGCAGGTAGAATTTGTAGTAGACGGAACAGGGAGACAAGGTCTGGTCCGTGAGCAGTTTCTCGGCCAGGGCCTTGGGATCGTCCACGATGCCGCAGAGGATGGCCAGGGCATTGCCGTGCTGGCTGTAGAGGTCTTGTTCGGCACGGTCGCTGAACAGGCCGCGGGCCGGGTTCCAATAGGCCTTCTTCACGGCGTCAGCGAGTTTGGCGGCCTCTTTCCGGTACTCGCCGGCCTGCCAGGTGTTGCCGCGGTAGTCTTCCATGTCGGCCATCATCTGGTAGGCGTAAAGGAGCTGAAGGTCCATGTTGATGGAGCAGCCGTCGGCTCCCTTCCGGGGAGCGCCGTAGTCCCAGCCGGGAGTATACACCCAGTCGCTGAAATTCCAGCCCGGGAGGTCCTTGATGCGGCCGTCGGCCTGTTGGAAACGATGGAAATAGCCGATGATCTGCTCCGCACCGGGCACCAGGTCCATCACATAGCCGGTATCCGCCCCGTACATCAGGTAATCGTGCATGGCATAGATATAGCTGAGCGCGTAGGGCTGGATGTACTGCGGCTGGGTGGTGGGATAGCGGCTCTTGGTGATACCGTCGGCGTTGCGGCTGATATCGGCCAGATGGAGGAAGTTCTTCACCATGCGGTCGTCCGAGCTGTTGTAGAGGGTGATGAGGGCCTGGATGCGGGTGTCGCCCAAGTACTGGAGCTGCTCGTAATAAGGGCAGTCCATGTAAGTTTCCACGGCGCAGAGACGGGCGGTGCGCCAGCCGATTTCCAGCATTTTCTGCAGTTCCTTGTTGCCGGTACGAAGGGCGGCGTCCAGGGTGAACGGATACCCCGTGAAGGTGCCGCTCACGTCTTCGATGGTGAGGGGGTCGCCGGCGGTCTCCACCTTCAGCTGGACATAGCGGTAGGTCCGCCAGTTGAGAGTGGTGAAGGTCTGGCCTTTCTCACCGCTGGGAAGGAGGACGTCCTCCCGGCCGATGAACACCTTGCCGTCCACCTCGTTGCGGTTGCCCTTCCCCACGGTGCGGGGCAGTCGGGGACGGCCCGCGTACTGGGCGATGATCTCGGCAGGGATGTCGTCGATATTGATCCCTGCGGGGATGTCCGGCTGGTCCTGCTCCTCGGCGGGGATGAAGAGCGATTCTGCATAGCCGATGGTCAGTTTCGCACCCTTGCCGCCATCCATCTTGACGTTGAAATAGGCATTGGTGAGGAAAGACTGGTCCAGCAGGACCACTGCCTGGGTATGGGCAGGAACGGTGAGCGGGGCTTTCCCCTGCAGGAAACCGGCCGGGACGGTGACGCCTTCGGCCTTCCGGACGGAGGAGAGACGCTGCGGAGTCAGCTCCATCTGGGGCAGCATGGAGGGAACCAGGTTATGGCCGTCCCCCTGGCCGCTGGACATCACGTTCTTGGGCTCGCCGGCGGCACCCTGGCGGGCATCGGCCCAGCCGTCGGTGGATACGGCGGCGGTATTCCAGCCTTCCAGCTTGGCGGACATGTCCACCTTCTCTCCGGGGCCTGCCACATAGTAACCGGACACATTCACCCTCTCGGGGCTGTAGGCCGATTCTTTCAGGCATTTCCAGGTACGGTCCGTATACAGGGCCTTCGCGTTGCCCTCTCCCTGCAGCAGGAAGCCGGTGCTGACACTGATCTGGGAATCCGGCTTCTGAGGACCTTCGTGATAGACCAGGGCGGCAATCACATTCTGGCCGGCTTTGAGGTAAGGGGCCAGGTCTACCGTCTCATAATTCCAATGGGTGGCGTCGCCTTTGGCAGGGCCGAGGGACACCAGCGTCCCGTTCACATACAGCTTGTAACGGTTGTCGCCGGTGACGTGGACCACATAATCGGCCGGAACGGCGGCCAGGTCGACGTCTTTGCGGAAATAATACACTCCATACTCGCCGTTGACGGTTTCCGGAGCGGAGATCCAGCGGGCGTTCCAGTTCTCGGTGGCCAGGTCGAAGGGGGCGGAAGGATCCCGCCGGGGACCGAACTGCGCCGAAGCATCCAACCCTGCAACCAGAAGGGCCAGAAGAACTAATGCAGAAAAACGTTTCATATCTTGGAAAATGTGTTTCAGGGTTTTGACAAAAATACGGAAAAAATCGCATTGTTCCGGCGACAGAATCTTCAAAACTTGACACACTTTCTTCATTTTTTGGGAGAGACGAAGTCCCCGCGCATCCGGAAGATACGCGGGGACTGAAAAACCAGGCAGATTAACCGCCTTTATTTTTTGAGCAGCACGCGGTGGACCGGAGTCTCGGAAGCTTCCACTTCCACGTCTGCGGTGCAGCGGATATCACGGGAAGAAGCGCCGAACAGGACGGCATACTTGCCGGCGTCCACCTTCCAGGCCGATGCAGCCTCGTCGAAGGAGGCCAGTTCGGAGACAGGGAAAGAGAACGTGAGGGTCTGGGTCTCGCCGGGGGCCAGTTCCTTGGACTTGGCATAGGCCTTCAATTCCTTCACGGGCTTGTCCAGCGTGCTCTCGGGAGCGCTCACGTAGAGCTGGACGGCTTCCTTGCCGGCCACCTTGCCGCTGTTGGTCACATTCACCATGGCGGTGATCTTGGTACCGTCATTCACCACGACCGGCATGTCGTACTCGAAGGAGGTGTAGCTGAGGCCGTAGCCGAACGGGTAGGAGACGGGCAGGTTCTGCTTGTCGAACCAGCGGTAGCCCACGTAGATGCCTTCTGCGTAATCGGTCTGGTCTACGTCCTTCTCGCCCACGTCCTCGCGACGGTTGGTGAAGTACACGCCCGTGTCGGAGTCGATGGGGAAATTCCTGGAGGAAGCGGCGTCCATGAGGTTCACGGGAAAGGTCATGGTAAGCTTGCCGGACGGGCTCTGCTTGCCGGTGAGGATGTCGGTGACGGAGTTGCCGCCTTCCTGTCCGGCCTGCCAGGCCAGCAGGATGGCATCCGGCGTGTTCTTCCAGGAAGCAGTCTCGATGACGCCGCCGATGTTCAGCACCACGATCACCTTCTTGCCCCGGGCATGGAAGGCCGCTGTCACCTTGTTCAGCAGTTCACGCTCCTTGGCGGAAAGCTCGAAGTCGGCGGAAGTACGGTCGAAGAATTCACCGGAATTGCGTCCGAAGGTGATGATGGCCACGTCGTTGGCCTTGGCCGATGCGGCAATCTCAGCAGCGGCGGGGACCAGCTCGGAGGGACGCGGGGTGGGATAGAAGGCGGAGTAAGTGTCGTTGAGGCTGGCCTTGAAGGCGGCTTCCTCATCGGCGATATGCTTGAGATACACGTCTTTCTTGCTCTCGTCCACATTGAAACCGGCGTTCTTGAGACCGTCCAGCAGGGACACGGTGTAGGCACGGTTCACGTTGCCGGAACCGGTACCGCCGGCGATGAAGTCATAGGAGGTGCAGCCGAACACGGCTACGTTCTTGACGTCCTTGAGGGGAAGGGCACCCTTGTTCTCCAGGAGAACCATGCCTTCCAGGGCGCTCTGGCGGGTAACCGCAGCGTGGCCCTTGAGGTCCGGCTTGTTGCTGTAGGCATAGCCCTTCACCTTCGGGCTGCGCTTCACCAGTTCCAGGCAGCGGCGGACGCAGATGTCCAGCTCAGCCTCGGAGAGGGAACCGTCCTTGAGGGCGGCCATGATCTGCTCGTACTGCTTGTCGGTACCCGGCTGGAGCATGTCGTTCCCGGCGGCGATTTGGGCGGCGCCGTCATCTCCGCCGAACCAGTCGGTCATCACCAGGCCCTTGAAGCCCCACTCGTCGCGCAGCACGGTGGTGATGAGGTCCTTGCTCTGGGAGGTATAGGTGCCGTTGATCTTATTGTATGACGACATTACCGTCCACGGGTCGGCCTCCTTCACCACGATCTCGAAGCCCTTCAGGTAAATCTCACGCTGGGCGCGGGGCGAGATGATGGCGTTGTTGCCGGTACGGTTGGTCTCCTGGTTGTTGTAGGCGAAATGCTTCACGGAAGTGCCCACGTCGTTCTTCTGGACGCCGCGGACATAGGCAGCAGCGGTCTTACCGGCCACCACCGGGTCTTCCGAGTAATACTCGAAGTTACGGCCGTTGAGCGGGTTGCGGTGAATGTTGAGGGCGGGAGCCAGGTAGACATCGGCCCCGTACTCGTGCACTTCCTCACCCATGGATTCGCCCACGCTCTCCACAAGTTCCTGGTTCCAGGTGCTGGCCAGCAGGGTGCCGATCGGGAAATGCGTGCAGTAGTAGGTGTTCTCGTCCCCCTCGCGCGTAGGGTCGATACGGAGCCCGGCGGGGCCGTCGGCCAGCACGATGCCGGGGATGCCCAGGCGTTCGATGGGATAGGTGGTTCCGGCAGCTCCCGGGACAATGTTCTTGGTGGCGCCGATGACGGCGGACTCACCGCTTGCTCCGGCCATGCCGGTGCCGATTACAAAGTGCACCTTCTCTTCCAGGGTCATGGCCTTGAGCACCTTGTCCACGGAAGAATTGCTCAACTGAGGTGTACCGCCCTGGCAGGCCGCCAGCAGCAGTACGCTTGCGCTGTAAGCTAAAAATCTTTTCATTTCGTTTTGATTTATTTCGTTTTGTTGTTGTTATCGATGAACATATTGCAAAGTTACTATTATTTTTAACTATATTTGTTGTCCCGATGTTCAAGATGTTCAACTTTTAGAGTATTTGCAAAAGTTTTTGAATTTTTCAGCAACATTTTTTGAATTTTTATTGCCATATTCGCAGAAAGAAAACAATCTTACTAACCCGTTTTATATGAAAAAAGTCTTTCTCTCCCTCGTAGCTGCCGGCCTGGCCCTCGTTGCCGCCGCGCAGCCGCAGCTCCGTAAGGACAACATCGACGAAGTGCTGAAGGCCATGACCCTTCAGGAAAAGGCTACCCTCCTGGTAGGTGGAGCCCGTGCCGCCATGGTGAACGGCGTGACCTCCGGTACAGCCTGGCAGGTTCCCGGCGCCGCCGGCAATACCCGCCCCATCGAGCGTCTGGGCATTCCCGGTACTGTTCTGGCAGACGGCCCTGCCGGTCTACGCATCTCCCCTACCCGCCAGGGTGACAACAACACGTACTATTGCACCGGCTTCCCCGTAGGAACGCTGCTGGCCAGCTCCTGGGACCTGAACCTGGTGGAGGAAGTGACTACCGCCATGGGTAACGAGGTAAAGGAATACGGCGTGGACGTGCTCCTTGCCCCGGGTATGAACATTCACCGCAACCCGCTGTGCGGCCGTAACTTCGAGTACTTCTCCGAGGATCCGCTCCTTTCCGGAAAAATGGCCGCCGCCTATGTCCGCGGTATCCAGAGCAACGGCGTCGGCACCTCCATCAAGCACTACGCCGCCAACAATCAGGAGACCAACCGCAACGAGAATGACGCCATCATCTCCCAGCGCGCCCTCCGCGAGATCTACCTCAAGAACTTCGAGATTGCCGTGAAGGAATCCGATCCCTGGACCGTGATGTCCTCCTACAACCAGCTCAACGGCGAGTACACCCAGCAGAAGCTCGGTCTCCTGACTACCGTCCTTCGTGACGAATGGGGCTTCAAGGGCATCGTGATGACCGACTGGGGCAACAAGGCCGGCACCGTCAAGAGCGCCAAGGCCGGAAACGACCTCATGGAACCCGGCAACCAGAACGAGATCGACCGTATCATCGCCGGTGTCCAGGATGGCACCATCTCCCAGGAAGAACTGGACCGCAACGTGCGCAACATGCTCAACTACATCGTCCGCACTCCCCGCTTCAACGGTTACAAGTATTCCAACAAGCCGGATCTGAAGGCCCACGCAGAGGTAGCCCGCAAGGCTGCCGGTGAGGCGATGGTCCTCCTCCGCAACGAAGCCCAGACCCTCCCGCTCAAGGGCAGCGAGAAAGTGGCCCTCTACGGTATCTCCTCCGTCGATTTCGTGGCCGGCGGCACCGGTTCCGGCAACGTGAACAAGGCTTATGTCGTGAACATGGTGGACGGCCTCAAGAACGCCGGCTTCACCCTGGACCAGAGCCTGGTCGACTACTACACCACCTATGCGGCCTATGACAAGGCCAACCGCGGCCTCACCGCTACCGGCGGCGGCTTTGGTTTCGGTGGTTCCAAGCTCGCCGAGATTGCCGTTCCGGCCAATGCCATCAATGCAGAGGCCCAGCGCAACGACCTCGCCATCATCGTCCTCGGCCGCAACGCCGGTGAAGGCGCAGACCGTCACATGATGGACGACTTCGAGCTCACCGCCGTCGAGCGTGAACTCATCCAGAACGTGAGCGCTTCCTACCATGCCCTGGGCAAGAAGGTGGTGGCCGTCCTCAATGTGGGCGGTGTCATCGAGACCAACTCCTGGAAGAACCTGGTAGACGCCATCGTCCTTCCCTGGTCCCCGGGCCAGGAGGGTGCCAACGCCGTGGCCGATGTCCTCACCGGCAAGGTGAATCCTTCCGGCAAGCTCCCCATGACCTTCCCCGTGAACTTCATGGACCATCCGTCCAGCGCCAACTTCCCGTACAACTATGTCCGCAACGCCAACCAGGGCTTCGGCTTCGGCCGCGGTCCCCAGGTCAAAACCAAGGACGTGGACTACACCAAGTATGAGGAGGGCATCTGGGTGGGCTACCGTCACTTCACCACCCGCGGAGTTGAGGTATCCTATCCGTTCGGCTTCGGCCTCA
>JAFUWW010000053.1 GCA_017471085.1 Bacteroidales bacterium
AGCACGGCGACAAAACGCTCGAGGGATCCGAACGGGGCGCGGTGGATCATCACCGGACGTTTCCGGGAGCCGTCGGAGTCGACATATTCCAGTTCAAAACGCTCCGGAAGGTTGTAGTCGACCTGGATGGTACCAAGCTGCCAGCTGCGGCCGATGGCGTCCTTCACCATGAAGTCCAGCTTCGGGCCGTAGAACGCGGCCTCGCCGGTTTCCACGACGAACGGGAGTCCCTTCTTCTTCGCAGCGTCGATGATGCCGGCCTCGGCCTTCTCCCAGTTCTCGTCGGAGCCGATGTACTTGGACGGGTTCTTCGGGTCGCGCAGGGCCACCTGGGCGGTGAACTTGTCGAAGTGCAGGGTCTTGAAAACATACAGGATCAGGTCGATGACCTTCTCGAACTCTTCCTGGATCTGGTCCTGGCGGCAGAACAGGTGGGCGTCATCCTGGGTAAATCCACGCACACGCGTAAGACCGTGCAGTTCGCCGGACTGCTCATAACGGTAGACGGTGCCGAACTCGGCGTAGCGCAGCGGAAGCTCCTTGTAGGAGTGGGGGCTGCTGCGGTAGATCTCGCAGTGGTGCGGGCAGTTCATGGGCTTGAGCATGAATTCCTCGCCTTCCTGCGGGGTATGGATGGGCTGGAAGGAGTCCTTGCCGTACTTGGCATAGTGACCGGAAGTCACGTACAGTTCCTTTCCGCCGATGTGCGGAGTCACCACGGGCAGGTAGCCGTATTCCGCCTGCTTCTTGCGGAGGAAGTTCTCCAGGGTGTTGCGCAGAGCGGCGCCGCGAGGCAGCCACAGAGGCAGGCCGGCGCCCACCCTCTGGGAGAAGGTGAACAGTTCCATTTCCTTGCCGATCTTGCGGTGGTCGCGCTTCTTGGCCTCTTCCAGCACCTGGAGGTATTCGTCCAGCATGCTCTTCTTGGGAAAGGTGATGCCGTAGATACGGGTGAGCTGCTGGCGCTTTTCGTCACCGCGCCAGTAGGCGCCTGCCAGGGAGAGCACCTTCACGGCCTTGATCACGTCCGTATTCTTGAGGTGCGGTCCGCGGCACAGATCCGTGAAATGACCGTTGGTGTAGTATGTGATGGTTCCGTCTTCCAGTTCGGAGATGAGTTCCTGCTTGTACTGGTCGCCTTTTTCGGTAAAGTAGGCCATGGCATCGGCCTTGGAGACCTCGATGCGGCAGAAATCCTGCTTTTCGCGGGCGAACTCCAGCATCTTGTTCTCGATGGCCTTGAAGTCGGCGTCCGTGAGGGTGCGGCCGTTCATGTCCACATCGTAGTAGAAGCCGTTTTCGATGGCCGGGCCGATACCGAACTTCACGCCCGGGAACAGGGCTTCGAGGGCCTCTGCCATCAGGTGGGAGGATGAATGCCAGAAGACACGCTTGGCCTCGTCGTCTTCCCATTTGAGGAGACGGATTTCCACGTCCTCGGTGATGGGACGGGTAACGTCGATGGTGGTTCCTTTGGAAGTCTCGGGCTCATCCGGCCGCTTTACTGATACTGCCAGCACTTCGGCGGCAAGCCTGGGGCTGATGGACATGGCTACCTCATAGCCGGTAACCCCTGATTCAAACTGTCTGACACTTCCGTCCGGAAACTTGATGTTGATCATAATCCTTTGTTTTGATGAGTTATTACATACCAAGTCTTTCACTGCATCAATGCAATAGTACTTGTTATTAAGTTATAGCCTGCAAAGTTAAGAAAAAATCCTTATATTTGTGCTCGTGAACAGCATTGACAATACAACTTTGTGGAACGAAGCCGCCAAGGCAGGGGCCATTTTCGGCGGGGTGTCCGTCGGATGCCTGCTGCTGAAGGAACTCAGCGCCTTGTCCGGCTCCGTCTTCCTGGTGCAGGCCGCCGCCATCATCCTCTGGGCGGTGGAGTTCTTCGGATGCATCCTGCTCATGAAGAACCTGATGATCAGGCTTTCCAACAAATACGGAGGGCTCAAGATGGCCGATACCGCCAAATTCGGCAGCCGCGCCGCCCTCCTGTCCGGACTCCTGGTGGCATCGGCCCAGACCCTGATTATCCTGAACATGCCGCAGGACACCATGAACACCCTCATCGGAGAACTCTCGGGCACGCTTACATCGGCCCAGCGGGAACAGGTGGAGGGCATGATGGACCGGCTTCCGCTTTTCACGTTCATCTTCCAGTGGCTGTACTGCTTCCTCTACGGCAGTCTCCTCGCCCGGATCATGTCCCGCTACATCTTTATGCAGAACCTGTTCGGGGGCAACCTGCCGCCCGACTCGGACAACAACCAGCCAGACCAGCAATAAATGCCTATGGACCTGTCGATTATCGTACCCCTGTACAACGAACGCGAATCCCTCCCCGAACTCGCCGACTGGATTGTCCGGTCGCTGAAAGACTACACTTTCGAGGTCATCTTCGTGGATGACGGGTCCACGGACGGTTCCTGGGAAGTGATCAAAGAGATGGCCGGAAGTAATTTCCACGGCATCCGTTTCCGCCGCAATTACGGCAAATCGGCCGCCCTGTACGAAGGGTTCGCCGCCGCGAAGGGCGATATCGTGGTGACCATGGACGCCGACCTGCAGGACTCGCCCGAAGAAATTCCGGAAATGGTGCGGATGATCCGCGAAGAGGGATATGACCTGGTCTCCGGCTGGAAACAGCACCGCCAGGACAATGCCCTTACCAAGAACCTGCCCTCCAAACTGTACAACTGGACGGCCCGGAAAGTGACGGGCATCCGCCTGCACGACATGAACTGCGGCCTCAAGGCCTACCGGAAAGAAGTGGTGAAGAACATCGAAGTGTATGGAGAGATGCACCGCTACATCCCCTACCTGGCCAAGAACGCCGGCTTCGGCAACATCGGCGAAAAGCCCGTGCACCACCAGAAGCGCAAGTACGGCGTATCCAAGTTCGGAATGGACCGCTTCGTGAACGGCCTGCTGGACCTGATGAGCCTTTGGTTCCTGTCCCGCTTCGGGAAGAAGCCCATGCATTTCTTCGGGACCAGCGGTATCTTCATGTTCCTGGTGGGTTTCGTGATGACAGTCTGGATCATCGTGGCCAAGCTGGTGAACCAGGCGCAAGGGCTCAAGTTCCGCGCCGTCACCGACCAGCCGCTGTTCTACCTGGCTCTCCTCACCGTACTGCTGGGCGTCATCCTGTTCCTGGCAGGATTCATCGGCGAGATGGTGGCCCGTTCATCGGCCGCCAGGAACGACTACCAGATCAAGGAAAGGCTATAGCTGAACCTGGGTACCCCGCCCGGTCGCAATGGCATCGGCATTGAGAATCAGCGCCTTCACGGCACCCTCCCGCAGGGACCGGAAGGCGTTTTCCAGTTTCGGGATCATGCCTCCGGCGATGATGCCTTCCGCTTTCAGGGATTCATAACCGGTCGATGTCACCAGCGGGAGAAGGCTTTCCGGACGGTCGACGTCGGCCAGCACGCCGTCTTTCTCGAAGCAGGTCCAGAGTTCCCCGCGCAGGGCGGCGGCCACGGATGCGGCCACCGTATCGGCATTGGTATTGAGGAGGTTCCCCGCCCCGTCATGGTTGATGGGGCTGAGCACAGGAACGATGCCCTGCTGAAGGAGGCTTTCCAGGAAGGGCCGGTTCACGGAGGCCGGGGTCACATCGCCCACTGCCCCGAAATCCACCTTCTCCCCGTCGATGTCGAGCGGAGGACGCCTGGAGGCGCAGATGGCATTGGCGTCACATCCGGAAAGGCCCAGCGCCTGGCATCCATCTGCCTGCAAAAGACTCACTATCTGCTTGTTGCACCAGCCGGCATAGACCATGGTCACAATCTGCAGCGTTTCAGGGTCCGTCACCCGACGGCCTTGGATCTTGACTGGAGCCATCCCCAGCTTCTCCTGCATCCGGGAGGCCAGGGCACCGCCGCCATGGACCAGCACCCTGGGGCCTTCCAGGGAAGCAAAGTTATGGCAGAAACGCTTCAGGGCTTCCTCGTCGTCAATGACGTTCCCCCCTATTTTCACGACCCGGATCATAGGCTCTGCAACAACATTTTCAAAACGGTCTGGGCCGATACCACCCGGTTGGCGGCCTCGGGAATCACCAGGGAACGGGGACCTTCGATCACATCGTCGCTCACGATCATGTTGCGGCGGACAGGCAGGCAGTGCAGGAAATGGGCATTGTTCGTAAGGGCCATCTTCTCCGCCGTCACGGTCCAGCTGCGGTCGCGGGAAAGCACTTGTCCGTACTGATCATAGGATGCCCAGTTCTTGGCATACACAAAATCGGCCCCTTCCAGGGCTTCGTCCTGGTTGTGGGTGACACGGATGCCTCGGGTGAATTCAGGGGCCAGGTCGTACCCCTCCGGATTGGCGATCACGAAGTCGTAGTTCATCATGGAGATGCCCTCGGCGAAGGAATTGGGTACGGCCTGGGGCAGCGCCTTGGGATGCGGAGCCCAAGTCATCACCACCTTGGGACGGGCCTTGGTCTTGTGCTCTTCGATGGTAAGGATATCGGCCAGGGTCTGGAGCGGATGCCTTGTGGCGGCTTCCATACTGAACACGGGCCGGCCGGAGTACTGGATGAACTGATTCAGGATCACCTCGTTGTAATCGTCCTCCCGGCTTTCGAAACGGGCGAAGGAGCGCACGCCGATGATGTCGCAGTAGCTGCCCATCACCGGAATGGCTTCCAGCAGGTGCTCGCTCTTGTCGCCGTCCATCACCACGCCGCGCTCGGTTTCCAGCTTCCAGGCACCCTGGTTCACGTCCAGCACCATCACGTTCATGCCCAGGTTCAGGGCGGCTTTCTGGGTGCTGAGACGGGTGCGGAGGCTGTTGTTGAAGAACACCAGCAGCGCCGTGCGGTTCTTTCCCAGGGCCTGGTCGGCGAAGGGATGCTCTTTCACGTATTTGGCAGCTTCCAGAACCGATTCCAGGTCGCCCAGCTGCCTGAGGGAAGTAAATGATTTCATGCTGTGAGTTCTTTCCAGGCATTGACAAAACGATGCGCTGTCTCCAGGTCGATGGTGAGGGAAGGCAGCAGACGGATGACTTTCTCCCCGGCAGCCCCGGTGAAGAAATGCTTTTCAAAGAGGAGGCGGTCCCTGAGGCCGACATACTCGTCTTTCAGTTCCAGGCCGATCATAAGGCCCCTGCCGCGGTACTCTTTTACGGCTTTATCGGCCTGCAAGGCCTCCTGGAAGAAGGCGCCCACTTTGGCGGCGTTTTCCACCAGGTGCTCCGCCTGCATGATTTCCAGCACGGCGATGGCGGCGGCACAGGCCAGATGATTTCCGCCGAAAGTGGTTCCGAGCATGCCGTAGGAGGGTTTGACGGCCGGGCTGATCAGCACTCCGCCGATGGGAAAGCCGTTGGCCATGCCCTTGGCCGATGTGATGATATCGGCCTTGATGCCTGCATGCTGATGGGCATAGAATTGTCCCGTACGTCCATAGCCGGACTGGATTTCATCGGCCACCAGGAGAGTGCCGGTCTTGTCGCAGAGGTCCCTGAGGCCCCGGAAGAAGTCGTCGCCGGGTTCGTAGATGCCGGCCACGCCCTGGATTCCTTCGATGATTACGGCTGCATAAGCTCCCTGGGAAAGCTCCCGGTCTACGGCATCCAGGTCGTTCAGGTGGACGAAGGTCACCAGCGGATTCGCATTGAAGGGGGCGCGGATTTTGGGGTTGTCCGTCACGCCCACCGCCCCTGAAGTGCGGCCATGGAAGGCCTTGGAAAAAGCCAGTACCCGGGCTCGTCCGGTGGCGAACGAAGCCACTTTGAGGGCATTTTCATTGGCCTCGGCGCCGCTGTTGCAGAGGAAAAGCGCATAGTCTTCGTAGCCGCTGGCTTCTCCCAGTCTGGCCGCCAGGGTATCCTGAAGGCTGTTTTTCACGGCATTGGAGTAGAAGCCCAGCCGGGAGGCCTGCTCCGTAAGGGCCTTCACATAATGCGGATGGCAGTGTCCGACGCTGATTACGGCATGGCCGCCGTACAGGTCGGTGTACTGCTGCCCGTCGGCGGTCCAGAGGGTGGTTCCCTGCCCTTTTACAGGTTCGATGTCCCACCGTTTGTATACTTCAAATAGATTCATGGCTATATTACGTTTTGTCATCCACGTTTCCGGCCGTTTTTGTGGACCGAATGTCGGTTTTCAGGGTTTCATCCACGTTTCCGGCCGTTTTCGTGGACCGAATGTCGGTTTTCAGGGTTTCATCCACGTTTTCGGCCGTTTTTGTGGACCGAATGTCGGTTTTCAGGGTTTCATCCACGTTTCCGGCCGTTTTCGTGGACGGGAAGTCAAGTTTCGTAGACGGCGGATCAAAATGCCGATGCCTTGAGGCGGAGGCCGGCGGTTTCCGGGAGACCCAGCATCAGGTTCATGTTCTGGACGGCCTGCCCCGAGGCGCCCTTCAGCAGATTGTCAATCACCGACGAAATCACCAGTTTGCCGCCGTGTTTCTCCAGGCCGATGAGGCACTTGTTGGTATTCACCACCTGTTTGAGGTCTACCGGACCAGGGTACAGGAAAGCGAATGGAGCATCTTGATAATAAGCGTTGTAGAGGTCTTCCGCCTCGGATTGGGAGAGCGGGCAGTCTGTGTGGAGGGAGGCGAAGATACCGCGGGAGAAATCGCCCCGCATAGGGACGAAATCCAGCTCAGGCAGCGGCTGGAGGCTTCCCAGGTTCTGTCTGATTTCCAGAAGATGTTGATGTTCAAACACTTTATAGGTAGACAGATTCGCTGTCCGCCAGCTGAAATGGGTGGTGGCCGATGGCTTCACGCCTGCCCCGGTACTGCCGGTGAGGGCGGTAATGCTGACCGGGCCTGTAAGGAGCCCTTCCGCGGCGAGCGGAAGGAGCGCCAGCTGGATGGCCGTGGCGAAACAGCCCGGATTGGCCACTTTCTCCGCACCCTGGATCCTGGCCTTCTGCCACTCCGGAAGGCCATAGACATATCCCTCCGACTGATCCCGGTAATCCTGGGCCAGGTCGATGACTTTGAGTCCGGCCGGCCTGGGATGGACCTCCCAGAAAGCACTGCTTTTACCATGGGCGCCGCAGAGGAAGAGAACATCGGCCTGCTCCAGGTCTGCTTCGGCGACAAAAACGAGGTCCGTATCGCCCCAGAGTCCTTCGTGGACTTTGGCCACCGACTCTCCTGCATGGCTTTCCGAATGGACGAACGAGAGTTCCACCGCGGGATGATGCACCAGCAGCCGGAGGAGTTCTCCGGCCGTGTAACCCGCACCGCCTATGATTCCTGCCCTGACCATTATTCGCCGGGATGATGGATGGTGAGATGCTCGTTGGGATCGTACAGCAGGCCCGTGCAGATGCACATTTTGTAGTCGTGGCTCTGCAGGATGGGGAAATGACGGCAGCCTTCGCAGCCTTTCCAAAATTCGGGATCGTCCGTGAGCTCATTGTAAGGGACAGGACGGAAGCCAAACTCATAGTTCATCTTCATCACGGCCGCACCGGTGGTGATGGAGAAAATCTTGGCGTCCGGGAAAAGCTTCCTGGAAAGGATGAACGTCTGTTCCTTGATCCGTTTGGCCAAACCCTGCCCGCGGAATTCATGGGCTACGATAAGTCCGGAATTGGCGACGAACTGCTTGCCGCCCCACGATTCGATATAGGAGAATCCGGCGAACCGATTGTCCTGGGTAAGGGCGATGACCGCCTTTCCGGATTCCATCTTGCTGATAATGTATTCTGGCGTACGCTTGGCGATACCGGTTTTCCGTTCCAGGGAGGAAAGATAAATCTCCTGGCAGATCTCCTCTGCATAGACTGCATGACTGGCGTCGGCCACTTTGACGATGAATTCCATTCTTCTTTTAAGATTAATACTAACTTTTTGCGGACACAAATATACGATAATCTGAATATATTTCCATATATTTCCGCAAAAAGTTGCATATTTTTTTGATATTCTGTATATTATGCAAGAATATGCATTATAAACCGGAGACAGTATCCCAATGAAGCCCCAGCCTGGCAAGTACGGGCGGTGCGAGGGCATCATCGATCAGCACCCGGACGGCATCGGTCGTGACGGCCGGACCCAGCAGGATGCGCTTGTAGCCGATGGTGGTTCCGAAGGCCCAGGGCTCCCATCGTCCGCCGCGCCGGACTTCTACACGGAAGGCCTTTACGCGTTGTCCAAGGGGGATATACTCCTGCAGCAGCACGCGGTTGAAAGATTTGGGACCGTCCAGTTTTACCTCGATGGAAACCTGCGGTTCTTTCGCCGCGAAAAATGTGTCGGAATCTTTGTCCAGCAAATGCTGCGGTCCAAAGCGTCGGTTCAGGCAGGAGGAGGCCTTTGCCGTGGCACCATCGGCCAGGTTGGAGGAAAAAACGGAATCCCTCAGCGCCTTGAACTCCATCAGCACCTGAATGTCACGCGCATCCAGGACTCCCTCTGCCGTGGGAGGCACATTGAGGAGCATCTGCGCATTGCGCCCTACCGTCTCATAGTAGATTTTCATCAGTTCCCTGGCCGATTTCGGTTCCTGCCAGGCCTGCCAGAACCAGCCGTTCGGACCATCCGTGGGACGGATGCTCATATCGGCCTCGGCGGGAATCCACCAGGCTCCGGCTTCATCCCCCTGCCCCAGATAGTACTCATAATCGCCGGGAAGCGCTCCCTGTGCGGCACCGTGCAGGTCCGGACTGAACGCCGACCAGTTGGTTTCGGAGGCAATGCCCGCCTCATTCCCCACCCATCGGCATCCCGGGCCGATATTGGAAAAAATCACGGCGTCCGGATTGCACTGGTAAACGGTCCGGTTGAAAAGGGCGAAGTCATAGGGGGAACGGTCGGCCCCGTTGCCGTCGAACCAAACTTCGTTGATGGTTCCATAGCTTCCGTCCAGCAGACTCTTGAGAGCGTCCGTATAATGACTGTTATAGGCTTCGGTACCGAAGGCAGGGTCGTTCTTGTCCCAGGGAGAAAGGTACACGCCCATATTCAAACCTTGCCGGCGGGCAGCCTCCGAAAGAGACTTTATGACATCCTGATTATATGGCTCCGGACAAAGGCCGACATGACAGACACTGTGCGGGGCAGGCCATAGCGAGAACCCGTCATGATGCTTGGCCGTCAGGATAACTCCCTGGAAACCAGCTTCTGCAGCCACTTCCGCCCACTGCCCGGCATCTATCTTCTGCGGCCGGTACAGGCCGATCAATTCTTGTGCGGTATACCTGTTGGTGGCCGCCTCGCCGGTCAGACCCGAAAAAGTAGACGGGCCGAAATGGAAGAACATCGTGAGCTCCTGCCGCTGCCAGGCCAGTTGTCCGGCCGTAGGACAGACGCCGAACGGTTCCGGAAGCGAACCCCGGTCACATCCACAGGCCAGCACGGCAGCCAGCACGATATGCATCCACTTTCTCATACCACCGTAAAGATAGTACAAATAATACAAAAAAACACCCTCCAAGCTTTTGACTTGAAGGGTGTTCGAAGAACGGCAGCTACCTACTCTCCCAACTGGTGGGTCAGTACCATCGGCGATGGTGAGCTTAACTTCTCTGTTCGGAATGGGAAGAGGTGGATCCTCACCGCTATAGCCACCGCAGTATATTACTTGAGAGAAAAGAACTC
>JAFUWW010000054.1 GCA_017471085.1 Bacteroidales bacterium
AGGATGCTCGGCACCGACGACCACACCAGCCGCCTGTATCCGTAATGTCCCTGCAGCGCGATTTCCATGGGGCTGCAAAGATAGCACATTTATCCGGGATTCCGGGTCACACAGGGCTATCGGCGGGGCCCCTACGAAGAACGGTCACATAAGGCCTGCGGGAAACGATACAGCAACAACCTGATAACCAACCAGTTGTAAAACCACACACCGCAACCCCCGGAATTATTCCAGGGGCCTGCGGAAGACCGTCTTGCAAGCAACTATTAATCAGGCGCTTCCGAAGGACCATCCCGCAGGCCAGTAATGCCCGCCTATGGCCAAGGCACTTATCAGAGCCCCCTCCAATACATGCCGGCAAACTAATGTAGACAACCCTGGGAGCCTGGCACCAAACACCTTGTAAACACCTCTTAATCAACGCATCAAACAACACATGGTACCAAACCCCGTATTTTTCAGAAGGGTTTGGCGCGAACCACCTCATAAGTTCCTGACATACAGCCTATTGCGAAACCATCCGTACCAACCCTCAAAGGTCCGCCACCACCTGCCGGAAAAGCCGGTGTCATTCTTCACCTTTCTCCCTCATCTTGAAACAGGTGCACTGATTCCTTGAGCCGGAAGATGAGTCCGGCTCTGACTTGAACCGTCCCATATTTTTGCATATTTTTTGTAAGATTGACTTCGGCATGATGACCCTCCGGGACCGCATATCACTGAAGTGGCGCTATGGGAAAGGCCTTTTCCTGATAGGAGGTGTGTATAATCTGGTATGCGCCGGATTCCAGTCCGGTGGTTTTTCCTACACGTTTATGGTGGATTCTTTCATCATAAAGACTGTAATCACAGCCATCACGCTATTCTTGATGAAGCAGTTCAGCGACCGGGATGCCATCTTCTTCTACATCAATCTGGGACTTTCACGCAGGAAACTGCTTGCCAGCGTTATCGTCATCGACTTTTTGGTACTTGCCATCCTCATGGCCATCATGCATCTGATCTATGGATAGGCATCGGCTCATCGTGGACAGCGTGGTGGTTCGCTTCGGTCAGAAGACGGTCCTGAGCGGCGGGTATATCACCTCCGAAACAGGAATGGTCACCGGTCTTCTGGGACGCAACGGTGCCGGCAAATCCTGCATGTTCCGGGCGCTCATGGGCGGATTGAAGGTGGAGAATGTCATGGTAAGCATCGACGGGAAACCCGTAGATCGCAGGAAGATCGGCTATTCCATCAAATATCTTCCCCAAGGCCAGCTGATTCCCGAAGGGATGAAACTGCACCGGGCATTCGACCTCTATGGCGTAAACTACTGGACCTTCGTGAACCGTGCTCCCCAGTTCTCCCGGCACTATGATTCTCCCCTCTTTGAACTCTCCGGAGGGGAAGCCCGCCTGGCGGAACTGTACCTGGTGCTGCTGAGCGACGCTCCTTTCTACATTCTGGACGAACCGTTCACACAGGTCGATCCGGTAAACATCGACGAAGTCAAGGCACTGATCCGGGAACGGAGCGCAGATCATGGCATCATCGTCACGGACCATAACTACGACGCCCTCTCCTCTGTGGCGGACAACCTTTTCGTGATTGCCGACGGCTATACCAGCCCGGTCCATTGCCGGGAGGACCTGGTACGGCACGGTTACCTGCGGGCGGAGGGATAGCGCTATCTTGTCTTAAAGTCCCGACTGTAACTCCCTTTCGATCAGCGGCAGGAGGTCCTCGTCGGCGGGAAGCCAGCGGACGGAGGAGAGTTCGGAAGCGGACAGCCAGCGGGCGGCCTCATGCTCGTTCAGGTGCAAGGCCTCGCCTTCCAGCGAGCACATGAAGCAGTGCAGGGTCAGGTGGAAAGCGGGATAGTCCCACTCCACGGTGCGAAGGAAAGAGTCGATGCGGATGTCGGCGGAGAGTTCCTCCCGGATCTCCCGTACAAGGGCTTCCTCCCGGCTCTCCCCCGGCTCCATCTTCCCACCCGGGAACTCCCACCAGTCCTTCCAGTCGCCGTACCCCCGCTGCGTCGCGAAGATGCGGTCCCCCTTGCGGATGATGGCCGCGACGACCTCAATGCGCTTACGCGGAGTTTCCGGCACAGGAACGGCTTTCCCTTTTGCATCAGGGGCCGTTTGCGCCGCCGCGCGGCTCCGGCTCACGAGGATCACGCCGCCCACGATGAGCACCGTGGCGAGGCATTTCTGCCAGGTGAGGGTATCCAGGCCGGCCCAGATGCTCACGACGGCCGCGATGATGGGCTGCAGGTAGGAATACATGCTCACCAGCGTGGGACGTAAGTGTTTCTGGCCCACGGGGATAAGGAAATACGCCACGAAAGTGGCGAAGAAGACCAGGTAGCCGATCTCCCACCGGACATTCACCGGAATGGCCGCATAGTCCGTCTCAATGAGCCCTTTAGCCGAGAACGGCAGGGCGAGCAGCAGGCAGAACAGAAATGCCCACTTCATGAAGGTCACGACGCTGTATTTGGCGATGAGCGGCCGGAACTTTCCTAGGTACAGGGCGAAAGTGAGGCTGTTCACCAGCAACAGAATGATACCCAGGGGTTTGCTGGTCGATGCACCCCCGGCATGGACCGAATTCAGAATCAGGAAGATGACGCCGGCCAGGCTCAGGGCCACGCCGCCCGCCTTCTTGCCCGTGATGGGTTCTTTCAGGAAAATATACGCGAAGAACATCGTGAACACCGGTCCCAGCGTACTCAGGATGGCCGTGTCGATGGCCGTCGCCATGGGGATGGCCAGGAGGAAGGCCATCTGCGTCAGGAACAGGCCGAAGAACCCGGCGAGGGCGATCTTCGGCAGGTCCCCCTTCTCCACTTTCTCCCGGGGCATCAGGAGGGACAGCAGCCAGAACAGGGCCGACGCCCCCAGCGCCCGGAAGGTGAAAAGCACCACGGGCGACACGGCCTCTGAATTCGCAATGTCCTTGCAGAAGACGATGTTCAGGCCGAAAATCGTATAGGCCCCCAGCGCAGCGAGGTGACCGGTCAGTTTTCCCGTATCCATCGGCATCCAAAAAAATCGCGGGCAAAGATACGACTTTCCCCGCGATTTGCAATCGTTTCC
>JAFUWW010000003.1 GCA_017471085.1 Bacteroidales bacterium
TATATATCGGCCTGCATAAACGGGCAGATGGGCATTTCCTTCCCGGAATTCATATCAAGGTACAGGGTTGAATATGCACTTAAACTGATGCAGGAACACCCGGAAATGTCTTCAGTAGAGGTTTGGGATGCATCCGGCTTCAACAACGAGAAAACCTTCTTCCGACGCTTTCGCTTACAGACGGGTATGACACCCGCCGAATGGAAAAAACAGCATTTAACGAAATAGAGAGCTGAATCGTAGTCAATTCTATCAGCACCCCATATATAAAAAAAGCCATCACAAGGGGTTGTGACGGGTATATGGAGAGTTTTGTCTGGGAGACTGGGCGTAGCCAATCAAGACATATGTTGAGATTCTTCGCTTCGCTCAGAATGACATTTTGTAGCGGGAGTGGGTCACGATCCCACGACCTCCGGATTATGAATCCGACGCTCTAACCAGCTGAGCTACCCCGCCATACCGTATTTCAAAATAAAAATCAGCTTTTTAGAGGCTGATTTTGGTTGAGATAGAAGGACTCGAACCCTCACTGACAGAGCCAGAATCTGTAGTGCTACCATTACACCATATCTCAATGATTCCCGAAACGGGACTGCAAATGTACGACTTTTTTCGGAAACTGCAAGTAATATTTGAAAAAAGTTGCAGCGGGAAGGCTTAATGGCTGGCTAGATTTTGAGAAAAAGCGAAAAAATGCTATCTTGCGGAGAATGATGTAATATATAAAACGTACGAAATATGAAAAACAAGTTTCTCAAGCGCATAAGCGATATCAGCCGGATCCACCACCGGGCTGCCTTCGTAGATGTGAAAGACCGGATTGCCGGAAAGGAATCGGCCTTTCTGAACCTGGCCGCGGAGCGTTTCTCCTGCCGTGCCTATAAAGACAAAGCGGTGGCCGAAGAAGACATCGACCGCATCCTGGAGGCCGCCAGGCTGGCCCCGACCGCCCAGAACAAACAGCCTGTACATGTGTGGGTGGCCAGATCGCCGGAAGCCCTGTCCAAACTCAAGGAGGCTACGCAGTACCTGTACGGCGCTCCGGTGGTCTTTATCGTAGGCTGCAAGGCCGATGAAGCCTGGGTGCGCAAGTACGACGGTAAGAACGGGGCCGAGACAGACGCCGCCATCGTAGGCGCCCACATCATGCTGGAAGCCGCGGACCTGGGGCTCGGCAGCGTCTGGGTAGGTTCCTTCGACCCGGCCAAGGTCCTGGAAAGTTTCCCCGCAATGGCCGGATACGAGCCGGTGGCCCTGTTCCCCGTGGGCTATGCCGATGCCGGTCCCGGCGCCAACCATGGCAAGCGCCGCAGCAAGGAAGAATTTGTAACCGAACTCTGACCTGCCCCTTCGGAACATGTTCCGGACCATTCTCAAACAAGTGAAGCAGTATAAAGCGGCGGCTCTCCTGACGCCGCTTTGGACTACCCTGGAGGTGGTGATGGGAGTGCTGATTCCCTACGCCACCGCTTCCATCATCGACAAGGGTATCGGCGCCGGATCGCTGCCGGACGTCTACAAATACGGCGGCATCATGGTTGGCCTGGCTGCGCTCAGCCTTCTGTTCGGTATTCTGGCAGGCCGTTTTGCCGCCTACAGCAGTACCGGCCTTGCGGCCAACCTGCGCCTGGCCATGTACCGGAACATCCAGCGTTTCTCGTTCTCGGACATCGACAAGTACTCGACGGCCGGGCTGGTCACGCGTATGACCACGGACGTTTCCAGCATCCAGAGTGCCTTCCAGATGCTGCTGCGCACCACTTTCCGCGCTCCGCTCAACCTGGTGTCGGCCCTGGCCATGTGCTTTTTCATCCACCCCAGGCTGAGCCTCATCTTCCTCGTGGCCATGGTCACCCTGAGCGTTTTCCTGGTGTGGCTCATCGTGCACGCCGCCCGCCTTTTCAAGGAAATCCTCAAGAAAGTGGACGCCCTCAACGGCGTGGTGCAGGAAAATGTATCGGCCATCCGCGTGGTGAAGGCCTTCGTGCGGGAAGACCACGAAATGTCCAAGTTCGACAAAGCGGCCCTGGGGCTGTATACGCTCAATGTGAAGGCCGAAACCCTCATGGCGCTGAACGGTCCGGTGATGAACCTGATCGTGAACGGGTGCATCATCGCCCTCAGCTGGTGGGGCGCCCGGTTCATCGTGGAAGGCAGCCTCACCACCGGCCAGCTCACCTCCCTGTTCGCGTACATCATGACGGTGCTCAGTTCCCTGATGATGCTTTCCATGATCTTCGTCCAGCTCACCCAGAGCGCGGCCAGCGCCACCCGCGTGGCCGAAGTGATCGACGAAGTGCCGGACATGGACAATCCCGCCAGGCCCGTCATGGAAGTGGCCGATGGCGGCATCCGCTTCAACCACGTGTATTTTACCTACAAGCAGGGCGGCGACTATGCCCTGGAAGACATAGACCTGGACATCCGGCCCGGGGAGACCATCGGCCTTATCGGAGGCACCGGCAGCGGCAAGTCGTCCCTGGTGAACCTGGTCGCCCGCCTGTACGACGTGTCCGAGGGCAGCGTGGAGGTGGGCGGAAAGGATGTGCGCAGCTATGACATGAAGGCCCTCCGGAACCAGGTGGCCATGGTCCTGCAGAAGAGCACCCTTTTCAGCGGCACCATCCTGGAAAACCTCCGCTGGGGCAATCCGGAAGCCACCCGCGAGGAATGCGTGGAAGCCTGCCGGCTGGCAGCGGCCGATGAGTTCATCCAAAGTTTCCCGGACGGCTACGACACCCGCATCGAGCAGGGCGGCACCAATGTCTCCGGCGGCCAGCGGCAGCGCCTGTGCATCGCCAGGGCCCTTCTCAAGCATCCCAAGGTGCTCATCCTGGACGATTCCACCTCGGCCGTGGACACCGCCACCGACGCCGCCATCCGCGAAACCTTCCGCCGGCGGATTCCCGGCACCACCAAGATCATCATCTCGCAGCGGATCCTCTCCATCAAAGACGCCGACCGCATCATCGTAATGAACAGCGGAAAGGTCGATGGCTTCGACACGCATGCGAACCTGCAGAAAAACAACGACATCTACCGCGAAATCTGCGAAATGCAGGCTTCCGGCGGCGATGCCGACTTTGACGAAAACCTTAAAAGCGATTAGCCATGCCTCCCGGATTCAATATGCGCGGCCCCGGCGCCGACCGCGGTCCCAGGGCGGGAGCCTCCCTCAGGGACCTGAAAAAGGACTCCACGGTGTGGCGTCTGTTCAAGTACATCTTCCGCCACTACAAGGTGAACATCGGCATTGTGCTGCTCTGTATCGTGGTTTCGTCGCTTACCTCGCTGGCATCGTCCCTTTTCACCAGGACGCTCATCGACGATTACATCACGCCGCTTTCGGCGGAGGCTTTCCCGGATTACGGCCCCCTGGCGGTCGCCCTGTTCAAGCTGGCGGGCGTGCTGCTCGCGGGCATCGTGGCGGGCTATGTGCAGAACATCCTGATGATCAAGGTGGGACAAGGTACCATGTTCAGCCTCCGGAAAGACCTGTTCTCGCACATGGAGGACCTTCCGCTCAGTTATTTCGACAGCCACTCCCACGGCGACATCATGTCGGTGTACACCAATGACGTGGACACGCTCCGGCAGGTAATCGGCAACAGCGTCCCCAACCTGTTCAAATCGCTGGTCACCATTGTAGCCACCTTCGTGAGCATGCTGGTGCTCAGCCTTCCGCTCACCCTGGTCTCCGTGCTCATGGCTTATGTGATGTACAAGGTGACCACCAGTCTGGGAAAACTGTCCAAGAAGTATTTCGTGGAGCGGCAGCAAAACCTGGGCAAGGTGAACGGTTTCATAGAAGAGATGGTCTCCGGACAGAAGGTAATCAAGGTCTATTGCCACGAAGAAGAGGCCGTGCGGGAATTCGAGCAGCTGAACGAGAAACTGCGCTCCAGCGTGTTCAACGCCAACAAAATCGGCAACATCATCATGCCGGTGAACTCCAATATCGGCAATTTCGCCTATGTGCTGCTGGCTATCGTGGGCTCCGTGATCGCCCTCGGATACACCCCCACGGCGGGTGTCTCCCCCCTGGCGGGCTTCGCCGGCGCGGTGGCCCCCTGGTTCCTCAAGGGACTGGACGGGGCCGCCCTCACCCTGGGCACGCTGGTCTCTTTCCTCACCCTGCAGAAGAATTTCACCCGGCCGGTATCGTCCATCTCCAATGAAATCAATTCCATTGTAATGGCCGCCGCCGGAACGGACCGCCTGTACGCCCTGCTGGACGAGGCGGCCGAACCGGACGAAGGAAAACAGGTGCTGGAGAATATCCGGGGCGAGATTTCCCTCAAGGATGTGGATTTCAGCTATGTGCCTGAGAAACAGGTACTTTTCGATATCACCCTTACTGCCTACCCCGGCCAGAAGATCGCCTTCGTCGGCGGTACCGGTGCGGGAAAGACCACCATCACCAACCTTATCAACCGGTTCTACGAGATCCAGGACGGCACCATCACCTTCGACGGGCTGGATGTACGGGACATCGGCAAGGATTCCCTGCGCCACAGCCTGGGAATGGTGCTGCAGGAAACCCATCTTTTCAGCGGCACCGTGATGGAGAACATCCGCTACGGGCGCCTGGATGCCACCGACGAGGAGTGCTGCGCCGCCGCCCGCCTGGCCTGTGCCGACAATTTCATCCGCCGTATGCCGCAGGGCTATGACACCCCTCTGACGGCCGACGGAGGCAACCTTTCCCAGGGAGAGCGGCAGCTCCTGGCGATTGCCCGTGCCGCCGTGGCCGATCCGCCCGTCCTGATCCTGGACGAAGCCACCTCCTCCATCGACACGCGCACGGAGCGCCTGATCCAGCAGGGCATGGATTCCCTGATGAAAGGCCGCACCACGTTCGTGATCGCCCACCGCCTCTCCACCGTGCAGAATGCCGATTACATCATGGTGCTGGACAAGGGCCGCATCATCGAACGCGGCAAGCATTACGAACTGCTGGAGCAGAAAGGCAAATACTATCAGCTCTATACCGGAAACCAAATCGCATGAGAAACTTCCTCCATATCCTTCCCCTGGCATTGCTGCTGGCCGGGCCGGTTCTGTTCGCCCAGACCCCCGTCGTCCAGGCGGACCTTTCCGTCACCACCAAAATCGCACCGGTTTATTTCGGACCCAACGCTTTTCCGGTGCCGGATGCCTTTCCTGCCCGCCCTGCACACCACTGGCGGATCGAGGTGGCCGGTGATTATTACCGGGGTTCCCTGGCCGACGGAAAAGACTACACCTGGGACCCGTTCGTGTTCGTAGAAGTGCCGCTGTGGAGCCGCCGGGTGAGCATGTCGTTCTGGGGCCCCATCCGGGAATGGTACGACATGTCCGTGCCGGTGGCGCAGGCGCGCCGCCTTTCTGCCGACAAGGCCGGAAAAGGGAACGACACGGGCGACCTGTACGTGGCCACCAACGTGAATCTGCTGGAGGAGCGGCGCTGGCTGCCGAATATCATGCTCCGGGCCGTGCTCAAGACGGCGGCGGGGGACGATTTCGGGCGGGCCCGCCACTACGATGCCCCTGGCTACTATTTCGATGCCGTCATTTCCAAATCGCACTGGTTTCCGGAGGGCAGTTTCATCACTTCCGTACAGGCCGGCGTAGACTTTGGCTGGCTTTACTGGCAGACGGACAACGGCCGCCAGAACGATGCGCGCCTCTACGGCCTGATGGCCGGTGTGGACACCCGGGCGGCCAGCCTCTATGTCCAGTGGGGCGGCTATGCCGGCTGGGAGCATGACGGGGATTCTCCTTCCGTCGTAAAGGCGAGGCTGGATGCACACGTCACCCGCCATGTGGGGGCCTTCTTCTACTTCCAGCATGGCCTCAAGGACTGGCCTTTCAATCATTATCGGTTCGGTATTTCCGTAAACATCTGAAACTATGAATAACCAAGAAATCATCGACCTTATCCACCGGGAAGTGAAGCCTGCGCTGGGCTGCACGGAACCCATCGCCGTGGCGCTGGCGGTGGCCAAGGCCGTGGAAATCATCGTGGACAACTGCCCCTGCGAATGCCCGGACCAGTGGCGTCTCAAGGCTGATTTCCACCTCTGCGTGGAAGTGAGCGGGAACATCCTCAAGAACGGCATGGGGGTGGGCATCCCCGGCACCGGCATGGTGGGCCTTCCCGTTGCGGCGGCTCTTGGTGCGGTCTGCGGAGAATCGGCCCGGGGCCTGGAAGTTCTTTCCTCCCTCACGGAGGCTGCGGTCACCCGTGCGAAGGAACTGGTGGCCGGAAAGAAAGTGACCATTTCCGTGGCCGATACCTCGCGGCTGCTCTATGTGAAAGCCACCGTTTCACTGGACGGAAAAGCTGCCGCCAGCGCCGAAGTGGACCCGCACGCGTACGCCATCATCGAAGACGACCACGACCGGATTGTGGAGACCAGTTTTGCCGACCGGATCCTGATGAGTTCCGAGTCCGCCGCCGCGACGGTGGACCGGGAAGCCGCCCCCTATGACCTTACCGTCAGGGATATCTTCGATTTTGCCTGCAGCGTGCCTTACGGTGACATCGAATTCATCCTGGACGACCGGCGGCTGAACCTGGCGCTGGCGGTGGAGGGGCTCCATGGCGATTTCGGCCTCAATGTGGGCCGGACCATCCGGGAAAACCAACGGGAGGTGTTCGGTGACGATTTCATGAGTTATGCGATGGGTATGACGGCGGCGGCGTCTGATGCCCGCATGGCGGGCAGCACCCTTCCGGCCATGTCCAACAGCGGCAGCGGCAACCAGGGCATCACCGTGAGCATGCCGGTGATCGCCTATTCCCTGAAATACGGCGTGGACGACGAAAGGCTGGCCAGGGCCCTGATCCTGAGCAACCTGGTGGCCATCCACATCAAGCATTACCTGGGCAAACTGTCGGCCCTGTGCGGCTGCGTGGTGGCTTCCACCGGATCGGCCTGCGGCATTGTTTTCCTGCAGGGCGGCGGGTACGACCAGGTCTGCTGGGCCATCAAGAACATGGCCGGGAACATCACCGGCATGGTGTGCGACGGCGCCAAGGTGGGCTGCGCCATGAAAGTAGCCTCCGGCGTTTCCTGTGCGGTCCAGTCGGCCGTGCTGGCCCTGAAGGGCACCTGTATCCCTTCGACGGACGGCATCGTGGAGGACGACGTGGAGAAGACCATCCGGAACATCGGCGCCATCGGGTCGGTCGGCATGAAAGCCACCGACCGGATGATCCTTGACATTATGCTTTGTAAATAACCCTATAATTTTTTGATGCTATGAGCGAAAAAGACCCTAGAGACCTCAACGGCGACGGCAAAGTGTCGTTGGGCGAAAAAATCCAGTATGCGGCCGACAAGGCCAACGAGAAACTCGGCGAAGTGGCCGAGGAGATGAAGGCGAATGCCAAGGACATGTATGAGAAGGCTTCCCCGAAGGTGAAGGAAATCGCCGGGGAAGTGAAAGAGAATGCGGTCGATTTTGCCGGCAAGGCAAAGGAAAAGCTGGGAGAGATGTCCGAGGATGTTTCCGAGGCTGCAGCCAAGGCAAAAGGAAAACTGAATGAAATGTTCGGCAAGAAAGACTAGGCCGGCCACTTGAAATTCTGAACCAAATCCTTGCACAAATCGGTCGAATCTCCGGAATCGGCCGATTTTGTTTTCAGGGACATTTGCTTTTGTTTGCCGAAAAGGCTATATTCGTAGTATAAAAACGTTTTAGCGATGAATAAACACCTCTTAACAGCCCTGTGCGCCCTGCTCATGTGCGCCCTTCCTTCTCACGCCCAATGGGGCCCCCGGGTAATTCCCGAGCCCACCGACGGCCTGAAGGATGCTTACAAGGATTACTTCATGATCGGCGTGGCGGTGAATAACCGCAATGTGACCGATCCGGACCAGATCGCCCTCGTCAAGCGCGAGTTCAACAGCATTACGGCCGAGAATGCCATGAAGCCCCAGCCCACCGAGCCCAACAAGGGTGAATTCAACTGGGAGGACGCCGACCGCATTGCCGATTTCTGCCGCAGCAACGGCATCAAGCTGCGCGGCCATACCCTGATGTGGCACAGCCAGATCGGCCCCTGGATGTACCAGGACGAGAAAGGCAACCTGCTTTCCAAGGAAGAGCTGTACGCCAACATGAAGCATCATATCCAGGCCGTGGTGAACCGCTACAAGGATGTGGTGTACTGCTGGGACGTGGTGAACGAAGCCGTGGCCGACAGCCCCGTATGGCCGGGCGCTCCGGAACTTCGCAATTCGCCCATGTACCAGATCGCCGGCGAGGAGTTCATCTACAAAGCCTTCGAATATGCCCATGAGGCCGATCCCAACGCCCTCCTTTTCTATAACGACTACAACGATTCCGAGCCCGCCAAGAGCCAGCGCATCTACAACCTGGTGAAGCGGATGAAGGAAGCGGGCGTACCGGTGGACGGCATCGGCATGCAGGGCCACTACAATGTTTACGGCCCCTCCATGCAGGATGTAGACAACGCCATCACCCTCTATTCGACCATCGTGAAGCATATCCATGTCACCGAACTGGATATCCGTGTGAACGAGGATATGGGCGGCGGACTCCGCTTCCGTCAGGGTGCCGCCCAGGTGTCCGACTGGGAGAAGACTCTTCAGGAAGACCAGTACATGAATCTTTTCAAGGTGCTCCGCAAGCACAAGGACGTGATTGACTGCGTCACCTTCTGGAATGTTTCCGACAAGGATTCCTGGCTGGGCGTGAGCAACTACCCGCTCCTGTTCGACGAGAATTACAAAGTAAAACGTGCCTACAACCTGGTGAAGCAGTTCGACCCGGCCAAGGACAACGCCGTGATCAAGGAAGACTTCCGGCCGTCCGAACTCAACCAGCCCGGACAGGAATACCCGATGGTGAATTCCCAGGGATATGCCCGCTTCAAGGTGAACGCGCCCAAGGCCAGCTCCGTGATTGTGAGCCTGGGCCTCGGCGGCACGGGCGGCACCGTACTGCATAAGGCCGAAGACGGTACCTGGATGGGCACCACCGACGGGCCGATGGACGAAGGCTTCCACTACTACCATCTCACCATCGACGGCGGCGTGTTCAACGACCCCGGTACCCACAACTACTATGGCTCTACCCGCTGGGAGAGCGGCATCGAAATCCCCGCCCACGACGCGGACTTCTACGCCATGAAGAACGTGCCCCACGGCAAGGTGCAGCAAGTGCTCTTCTGGAGCCCCAGTACCGCGCAGATGCGCCAGGCCTATGTGTACACCCCTCCCCAGTACGACCAGAACAAGAAGAAATATCCGGTCCTCTACCTGCAGCACGGCTGGGGTGAGAACGAATATGCCTGGTGGAACCAGGGCCATGCCAACCTGATCATGGACAACCTGATTGCCGAGGGCAAGGTGGAACCGTTCATCATCGTGATGACCTACGGCATGACCAACGACGTCCGCTTCGGAGAGCGTTTCAGCATGGATTTCGAAGAATTCAGAACCGTTCTGTGCGATGAGTTGGTACCTTTTGTCGACGCCAATTTCCGCACCATTGCCAAGCGGGAAAGCCGTGCCATGGCCGGCCTGTCGATGGGCGGCATGGAGACCCACAGCATCACCCTGGCCCGTCCGGAGATGTTCGGCTGGTGGGGCCTGCTGAGCGGCGGTGTCTATCGGCCCGATGAAATCAAGCAGCCCGGCCTGGTGAAGGGCATCTTCGTGGGATGCGGCAGCAAGGAAGGTCCGGACATGATCCGGGAGGCCGCCGCCCAGCTGAAGGCCGCCGGCTTCAATGCCAAGGGCTATGTGTCCGAAGGCACCGCCCACGAATTCCTCACCTGGCGCCGCTGCCTGTACGAAATGGCTCCGATGCTCTTCAGAAAGTAAACCTTTGAATAATCGCTCTTTTTTGTGATTTTATTTGGAAATTCCTTATTTTTCCATATCTTTGTGATATTAAAATAATATCAAAACAGATACAGATATGGAAAATAAGGAATTTTCGTACAAAGGCTTTGTCCTCAATGGCTTTCTGGCCCTGTTCCTGGCGCTGGCTCTTTTCGCCGTCACCGTCTACTGTTTCATCCTGGCCGATTCGGACGGCTGGTTTGCGCTTCTGGGCGGAATTCTCCTGGTACTTCTCTGCCTGGGGATCAACGGATTCGTGAAACTGGAGCCCAACGAGGCCAAGGTGCTCGTTTTCTTCGGCAAATACAGCGGAACGTTCTCCTGGACCGGTTTTTACTGGCTGAACCCGCTCATGAGCAAGAAGAGCGTGAGCCTCCGTGCCCGCAACCTGAATCCGGAGCCCATCAAGGTGAACGACAAGGCCGGCAACCCGGTCCTCATCGGCATGGTGCTGGTATGGAAGCTGGAAAACACCTACAAGGCACTCTTCGAGATCGACAGCCAGTCGCTGGCGCCTTCTTCCGTCGCTTCCCGCGGCAGTGCCGCACGTTCCCTTTCTGTCGCTTTCGAGAACTTCGTGCGGGTGCAGAGTGACGCCGCCCTCCGCCAGGTGGCCGGTTGCTACGCTTATGACAACGCCGATACGGCCGATGAACTCACCCTCCGCTCCAACGCCGAGGAAATTAACGAAAGGCTGGTGAAAACCCTGAACGAACGCCTTTCCATGGCCGGTCTCCATGTGACCGAAGCCCGTATCAACTACCTGGCCTATGCCCCGGAAATTGCCGCCGTGATGCTCCGCCGCCAGCAGGCCGATGCCATCATCGCCGCCCGCGAGAAGATTGTGGACGGAGCTGTCAGCATGGTGAAGATGGCGCTGGACAAACTCAAGAGCGAAGGAGTGGTCGACCTGAACGAGGAACGCAAGGCTGCCATGGTGAGCAACCTCCTGGTTGTGCTCTGCGGCGACGAACCCGCCCAGCCCGTGGTGAACTCCGGAAGCCTCTATTGATATGGCCAAGGAGAAAGAAGCGGTTAAAAGTTTCGTCCTCCGGGTAGATCCGGAGACGATGGATGCGTTGGAACGTTGGGCTGCGGACGAGTTCCGCAGCATCAACGGCCAGCTGCAATGGATTATCAATGAGGCGCTGAGAAAAAGCGGCCGGCTCAAGAAATAGCCTATGCGGAAATTCAGGATGCCCAATACCTACGTGATCATCTCCCTGATCATCGTCCTGTGCGCCGTGCTCACCTGGCTGGTGCCGGGAGGACAGTATGTCACCGGAGCCGACGGTGCCGTGTCGTACGAGCCGGCAGATTCCGTCCCGCAGACTTGGCAGGTGTTTTCCGCTGTGTATCACGGCTTTGTGAAGCAGGCCGGCATCATTGTTTTCATCCTGGTGGTGGGCGGGGCCTTCTGGCTCCTGAACGCCACCGGCGCTGTGTCGGCGGGTATCGGCCGGTTCATCGGCCTGGTGGGCAGGCACGACAAATGGGTGCTGGTTTCCATCACGGTGCTGTTCTCGCTGGCGGGGGCGGTGTTCGGGATGAGCGAGGAAACCATTCCCTTCGTGGGGATCATGGTGCCGCTGGCCGTGAGCATGGGATACGATGCCATCATGGGCATGCTTGTCGTGTACGTGGCCTCCAACGTGGGTTTTTCCAGTGCCTTCCTCAACCCGTTCACGGTGGGAATCGCCCAGGGAATGGCCGGACTGCCGCTGTTCTCCGGAATGGGCTACAGAATCTTCTGCTGGGCTTTCCTTACGCTCCTGCTGGTGATTTTCGTACTGGTCTATGCCCGGCGTTCGCAGAAAAAGGAAAGCGTGGGGGCGGAAGAGGCATCGGCCCGTAATATGACGGGAAGGCAGAAGGGGATCCTGGCGGTGCTGCTGGCCACGGTGGTGCTGCTTATCGTGGGAGTGACCTGCTGGGACTGGTACATGCCGGAAATCACGGGCCTCTTCCTGGTGATGGGCATTGTCTGCGGTATGCTGGCCGGCTTTTCCCCCAACAGGATTGCCGAAGAGTTCCTGTCCGGTGCCAAGGACATCCTTTCCGCAGCCCTGGTGGTGGGGTTCGCTTCCGGCATCATCGTCATCCTGCAGGACGGGCGCATCATCGACAGCATCCTGCACGCGATGCAGGAAGGGCTGGACGGCACCGGCCCGCTGGCGTCGCTGTCGGCCATGTACGGCATTCAGGCGCTCATCAACTTTGTGATTCCCAGCGCTTCGGCCAAGGCGGCCATCACCATTCCCATCATGGCGCCTTTTTCTGACATGGTAGGAGTCTCCCGGCAGGCTATGGTGCTGGCTTTCCAGTTCGGCGACGGGTTCACCAACATCATCACGCCCACTTCCGGGGTTCTGGTGGCGGCCCTTGCCATGGCCCGCATCCCTTATACCCGCTGGGTCAAATGGGTGTGGAAGCTGGTCCTGGCCTCACTTTTGCTGGGTTTCCTCCTGCTGATACCAACCGTATTGTTTCCTATAACTGATTTTTAATATGAAAAAGTTCCTTCTCATCCTGGTGCTCTCACTGGCGGGGGCCGTCGCGTCCCGGGCCCAGACGGTGTATTCCTGCAAATACAAAAGCGACGCAGACGTAAAGGTTTATGTCGCCCAGTACAAGAGCGACGCGGACCTGGTGGTTTACAAGTGCAGCTACAAGTCGGACGCCCAGGGCAACAAAGGCCTCTGGTATTTCGTGGATTACAAGTCCGAAGCCAAGAAAAAGGTCTATTTCGTAGACTATAAGTCCGAGGCCGACATCGTCATCTATTATACGCAGTACAAGAGCGAAGCCGGGTGGCGGAACAAGAACAAGCTACCGAAGATGGACTGATGTGACATCGGCCCGGACAGTTTCCAGCAAGGCCGATTCCGCCATGTCCTGCGGATTGGTGCCGGGAACGCCTTGCGGGACTTCCATCCCCATCTCCTCGAAAAGTCCTGCCCAGTAGGGCGGGATTATTCCGTCTGCGTCTTTCCAGTTCATCGGGTTTTGTTCGAAAAGGTAGCCTCCGTCTTTTGTCCGGTAGCTTTCCCTGACCAGTTCCGAGCAGTAGAGGGCATCGCTGCCGGGCAGGAAGGTTAAATCGTAGGGGACGCCGCAAAGGGCTTTTGCCCTGTCGATGCAGTCGCCGGCCAGGCCGGGATCCTTCAGGCGTTTTACCAGGAAAACGGGCAGGGAACCGTCTTCCAGGGTGAAGTCTTCGATGAATTCTTCCAGCGGGCGGCGGGCGACGCCATGGCTTCGGGTGGCATCGATGACGTAAACGGTCCCCGCATCCACTTCCACGATTCCCACATGGATCAGATCCGCTTCTCCGCGTCCTGTGGAGGCCGATATGGCCGCGCTCATGCTCCCGGGGTCTTCTTCATGGCCGGCGGAAATCCCCACGAAAACCAAGTCTCCGGAACGGAGCTGTTCCCGTTCCGGAGCGCAGGCGAACCCCAGTGCCAGTGTCAGGACTGCAAAAAGGATCCTTTTCATAGGGTATTCTACTCTTTCGGATGCAGCTTGCGATAGAACTTCACGCTGGATACCAGCTGGTTGAAATCGCTCTTGGAAACAGGGGTGGCGAGGATGTATCCTTCTCTCTCCAGGCGGAACTCCATTACGCGGCTCAGGAGCACTTTCCGGCAGGTCATCTTTACCGTTTCGCGGTTTTCATTCGGCTCTAAGAAAGCGAAGCAGCCGGTCGTTTCCGTGGTTGTTCCGGGTTCCTTGTACAGTTCCTGGATTTTCTGGAGGGTCTCCAGCGCCTCGGAGACATTGCCGCCGAGGGGGATGAACAGTTCAGAGGCAGGGTCTTCGACAACCTGGATCACTTCGTTTCCCTTTCCCAGATGACCTACGGAAAGGTAATATTGGTTTTCTCCGTTTTCAGGATGATTGAAAACAGAAAGGACCATGTCGTCGTTTTTCTCTACCTGGGCGATCTCATACCTTTTGGGAAAGCCGGAATGCTGGGCGGATGCAACTGCGGGCAGCAGGGCTACAAGCAGGATTGCAAGGGTTTTTGATAATTTTTTCATCGTTTAAATAAACTGGGTGGCTGCTCCTACTGCAAAGAGTTTGCCGAAAGAGGCTGTCATGCCAGAAATGGCATTTTTGCAGCTGTGGAGGCAAAAAAACTGTTTTTCACCCTAAAATCCCCACGATTATGGGGTTTTTTGCTTGTGATAATCAGCGAAATTTGCAGTAAGAAAAAGATTTGACCTGATGGACAGCAACATGCAGCCTTCCGAAATCAAAGTGACCGGGCGCGAGCTGGAGATTCTCCGCCTGCTGGCCAAAGGACTGTCGACTCCGAAAATAGCAGAGGAGCTGAAACTGGGCACGGAGACCATTCTCTGGTACAGGAAGGGGCTGCACAGGAAATTCAATGTACACAGCACGGTGGAACTTCTGTTCAAAGCAATGGAACTGCATATTATTTAATCGCATAAAACTCAAGGACATGAAACGGATAGCATTGTTATTTACCTGCATCGTGCTTGCGTGTGCAAGTGCTGATGCGCAGAGTGTGCTGGAGCGGCTGGGCCGCCGTGCCAGGAACGCCGCAGAAAATAATATCGGCAATAAGATCGAGCAGGGAGTCAATGACCTGTTGGACGGAAAGGCAAAGAAAGAAAAGGGACAGGCCGATGAGAGCGGCGAGAAACCTGCCTCCAGGCAGGAGAGCAAGGCCGACGGCACCTGGACCTGCCCGGAATGCGGTCATGCCGGAAATGCCGGGAAGTTCTGCGAAGAATGCGGCACCAAACAGCCGGTGGGGGCAGCTTCCGCTTCAGCAAAACAGGGTGCCAAGATCAACTGGAACAATTACGACTTCGTCTCCGGCGACGAAATCATTTTCGAGGATACGATGGAAGGAGAACAACTCGGGGAGTTCCCGTCGATGTGGGACCTGTTTTACGGAGAAGCGCAAATTGTGGAAATCGACGGCAGCAAGGCCATCTGCCTTTCCCAAGCCGGCGCCATCACGCCCCTGTTTGAAGACGGAAAGACTTATCTAACAGAGGAATGTACAGTAGAGTACGACATCTTTATCCGTGCCGAAGAGCCCTGGAATGCCCAATTCGGCGACCAGGAACACGGTTGGGCAGACTGGATGCATCTGAGGACTTACCTGTCCAGCGGCGACAAGATCCGTGAGGACCGGAGCGGATTCTCCTTGGATTATCGTGTCGTCGCGAACAAAGCCGAGTCTTTCAATCCTACCATTGACTACAAATGGACGACGACCTCCGGAGATGTCAGATACGGAAACTTTGAGCTGAAGAATGTCGCCACCGAGGCGTGGCACCATGTGGCCATCTCCTTCAACAAGCGCGCCATCAAGGCCTATTTCGACGAGCAGCGGGTCGCCAACATTCCCAATGCGGCAGCGCCGCATTTCCTCTGGTTCGAAGCCAGCAACGAGGACCCTTATACCTTTTTTATCAAGAACGTCCGCATTGCCAAGGGGGCCGTACCGCTTTATGACCGCCTGGCTTCCGAGGGCAAGATCGTGACCTACGCCATCACCTTCGACACCGGCAAGGCCACCATCAAGCCCGAATCCACCGGAGAGATCAACCGCATCACCAAGATCATGCAGGACGATCCCTCCATCAAGTTCGAAGTCCAGGGCCACTGCGACAATACCGGCTCCGATAAGGTGAATGATCCGCTTTCCCAGAAACGGGCCGAGGCCATCGTCGCCGCCCTGGTGGCAAACGGCATCAGTGCCGACCGCCTCACCGCCGTGGGCAAAGGCTCCCACGAGCCGATTGCCGACAATGCCACCGACGCTGGCCGAGCCAAGAACCGCAGAGTGGAATTTGTGAAACAGTAGCCGTGAAATGGAATTGGCTCATTGTCAAATATTTACGCAATAGTGTCTATACTGTTTTGCTTAGACATTATTGCGTAAAACATTTATAATCAACTAATTGTATTTCACGCCATAAATGCCTACCTTTGCGATTATGAGGAAATTTGCCTTGCTTCTGTTCCTTATGCCGATGGTTTGCCACGCTTACCGGGACCACCGGGGCCGCAACCTGGACTCGCTGGAGCAGGTCACGGCGCGCTATACGCCGGACCGGCTCCTCCAGGCATCGGATGAGGAAAAGATCGAGTATGCCCAGACCTGCCGGGACCTGGCCTGGGGCTACCTGCAGCTGGACGGTGCCAAATGCGTCTATTATGCCCGGCAGGCGATGGCTATAGGCCAGCAGCTGGGCGGGCAGGATACGGTTTTCGATATGTCCATCCTCATCGGCCAGTGCTTCTGGGCCTCGGAGCGCTACGACAGCGCACGGGTCCATTACAGCCGCGCGGAGTCTGCGCTGCAGGAGATGGAATCGGCCTGGACCGACCCGGATCCGCACGACCTGGAGGCCAACCAATCCCGCCTCTGGGGCACACTGGGCAATTTCTACGCCGCCCAGGACTCGTTGGAACAGTTCGCGTATTATTATAGCAAGGCCGGGGAACTCTTCGAGAAATGGGCGTGGTGGGAAGACTGTTCCACGCTGCACCGGAACATCGGCGAAGTATATACGGACGATGGAGACCTGAAGCGGGCAAAGCCGGAATATGAGAAGGCCATCGCCTTTGCGCAACAATCCGGCGATTCCCTGATCATTGCCAATGCGATGTATGGAATGGGCCGATGGTATCACGAATCCGGCAAAACCGCCAAGGCGCTGGAGTATCTGGCCAAGGCAGAGGAGTATTACGGGAATCACGCCCGGGAAGAGTCTTATGCCCGTGCAGTTAACCTGGCCATCATGAACGCCGCACACAAGGACCTTTACCGGAATGCCCTGATGCTGGCGATCGCCGCACTCCTCGTTCTCCTGCTCTCCATCGGCGGAACGCTCCTGGTGCGGCGGCTCAGGCTTACCCGGCGGGAGCTCACGGAGACATCGGCCGTGCTGGACGAGACCATCGAGGAACTGCGTCCCAAGGCCGAAGAGGCGCCCCGCGACGGAATCCGGCTTACCAAACGGGAACGGGAAGTGGCGAAACTGCTCTCCGAAGGGAAGACGACACATCAGATTGCCGAGACGCTGTTCCTGGGCGATGAGACCGTTATCTGGTACCGGAAGCGTCTCTATGCCAAGTTCAATGTCCATACCATCGCGGAATTCACGGCAGAAATAGTCCGGCGAGGGCTGGATTAGCCCTCCAGTTGCCGTCGGCTTTGCAAAATGCAGAATAATTGGTATATTTGTGGGAAATATTAGAAATTTCCTACAAATGCAAGAGAGTGAAGGAAAATACATCTTCGGCGTGGTGAAGGTGGGCGACAAAGGCCAGATTGTAATACCGCGGGATGCCCGGAAAGTGTATGATATCAAGCCGGGAGATGCCATGCTGCTCCTCGGTGACCAGAAAGGGATGGCGCTCCTGAAAACGGAAATCTTCCAGAGTGCCATCGACCAGGTAATGGAGGGCCTGCCCAAATGAGAAAGCATTGGATTGACAATCTCCGTTGGGTAACGGTGCTGCTGGTACTGTTCTACCACGTTTTTTATTTCTACAACAACAAGGGTGTGGTCGGCGGAATCGGCGGGTTTGGTGACGGCCCGCAGTACCAGGACGTGGTGATGTACATCCTGTATCCCTGGTTCATGCCGCTGCTGTTCATCCTGGCAGGCATCAGCGCCCGGTATGCTCTGCAGAAGCATTCCGGCAAGGAATGGTTCAAGGCGCGCACGCGGAAACTGCTGGTGCCGGGCACCATCGGCCTGTTCGTGTTCCACTGGATGGTGGGGTATTTCAATACGGTGGTGGCAGAGAGGCAAGGCGTCTTTGACGGCGTTCCGGCGGTGGTCAAGTATGTGATTATGGCCGTAAGCGGCACGGGACCTCTCTGGTTCATCCAGGTACTGTGGCTGCTGTGCCTCGTGCTGCTTCTGGTGCGGGCGCTGGACCGCCGGGACAAGTTCTGGAACTGGTGCGGGAAGGCGAATATCGTGTGGATCATCCTGCTGGGCGTGCTGTTCTGGGCCGGGGAGCAAACCCTTGTCCGCAATCCGCGTCCTGAGTCGGCCGACGGCCTTTGGAATCTGTACAAGCCGCTGTTCTACCTGCTTCCTTTCCTGCTGGGGTATTTCGTTTTCTCGCACGACGAGGTGCAGGAGAAAGTGGAGAAGGCCTGGATTCCGCTGATGGCCTGCGCCGTGGTGGCCGGCGGCATTCTCATCAGCACCACTTTCGGCCAGGACAATACCTCGCCGCAGTACCTGGGCAGCCCTTTGAACTGCCTCTACGGCTGGCTGATGTGCCTGGCGATGATGGGCTGGTTCAAGGCATGCTTCCACCGTACATCGGCCTTTGCGGGCTATATGACCCGCTCCAGTTATGGCATCTATATCGTCCACTATCTGGTGATTGCCAGCCTGGGTTATATGATGAAAACCTACACCCAGCTGCCTCCGTGGTCGATGTACGTGATTCTGACGGTGGCTGTGTTTACCTTGTCGCCGCTTCTTTACGAGATTATCCGCCGCATTCCGGTGGTCCGGTGGTGCGTGCTGGGAGAAAAGCGTTGACTGCTTGTAGAGGGGCGTATCTGCCGCAGGGGCATAATAATACTTCTGGAAGCCCTGCTTGGTGAGGTAGTCATTGAAGGCGCCATCCATCATGCTGTCTACGTTGCCGCCGCCAGCGCCGTAGATCATGAAGGTGTACTTGGCCGGGGTGTTTTTTGCCGGTTCATCAACCGGGGTTTAATTACAGGAGACAATGCTCAGCGCCATGGTCATGCAGATAGCGAGCTGAAAGAATTTGAAAATGTTTTCAATAATTATGGGATAATTTGCGGTGCAAAGACAATAAAAATGTTTTATTCACTTGTTCTTTCAGGGCGGGCAAAAGGGATGATGGCTACCCGTCAAAACAGCTCAGCCTCCCCTTGAGCCGCTGGCGGGCTTTGGTGACGGAGGCCGGTGAGATGCCCAGAAGGATGGCCTGGTCCGATACGGAGAACTGCAAGTGGGAAAGGATGTACGTGCGGATGTCGCCTTTGGTGAGTCCCGGGTATCGCTCCCGCAGGTTTTCGGGGGTAAGGTTGAAGGAGTTACGGAGCACGCGTTCCAATTCCGCCCATTCATCGGCCCGGATATAACGTGGCGTGGCCCTGAGCTGCTGCAGGAGGTGATTCTGCTCTGTCAGCGCGTGCAGGATCGTGTAGGATTCGATATCGCCCTCCGGCCCTGCGCTGGCCTGCGGAATGTATTTTTCCCGCTCGTCGGATCCGGCGCGGATCACCATCAGGAAAGCCCGTACATTCTTCCCCAGGATTTCGGAGACTTGCGGGATGCTGAGGGGGCATCCGCCCTGGGTGATGGTCTGTGCAAGGCCCAGCGCCACCAGAACCAGTTGATAATAAAGCAATT
This sequence comes from Bacteroidales bacterium, assembly GCA_017471085.1. The sequence goes on from JAFUWW010000003.1 coordinate 19,268, forward strand.
CTGCTTTATACCCGCGTAGGCCGAAAGATGTTTCAATGGCCTCCAGGCATTCCGCCTTAAACCCAATATGCGTGTCTATATACTCCTCAAACGAGTGTATCGGCACTTTTTCTCCCATAATTTGGTTGAAGAGTTCCGGCTCGTCCATTGCAAACCAGATGAGGGCCATTCCGAATCCCTTGAAGGGCGGATTCAGGGAAAAGCCGCTCCCGACCCTGTTGTGGAACAGGGCTTTGGCTTTGTCAATGGGCATCCGTCTTTGCATAGGTTTACAAAGATAGCAATTGTCCACATATTTGTCCATATGGAAAAAGCGAATGTAGCAGAAAAACCATCTATCTTTGCGCCTGGGTTCAAACTGACTGAAAATGAAACGACTGACTGTAATTCTCGTGTTTATTCTGAGTGTCATTCCCGCCCTTGCCAAAGAAGACTGGAAAGGAAGAGTGGTGGATGAAAAAGGAGAACCGGTGGCCTATGCCAATGTGGCCGTCCTTTCCAAGGCCGATTCCACCGTGGTCTGCGGCACGGTCACAGAAGAAGACGGAACGTTCAGTATCGTCACCAAGGAGACCGACGGCATTATGCTGGTGGCCCTGCTGGGCTACGAGTCCGTCTATCTGGCTCCTGTCGATGGGGCCGTCATCACCCTCAAGGAAGACGCGGCCATGCTGCAAGGGGCGGCCGTTTCGGCGGTGATGCCCAAGACCAAACTCACCGGAGAGGGCCTCCAGACGGCCGTGCGTGGCTCGGTGCTGGAGCATGTGGGCAGCGCCAACGACGTGCTGTCAAAAACGCCGGGCATCCTCCGGAGCTCCGACGGGATCGAGGTGATCGGCAAAGGCGCGCCGCTGGTGTATATCAACGGCCGGCGGGTGACGGACAGCTCGGAACTGGAGCGCCTGCAGAGCAATGAAATCCAGAGCGTGGAGGTGATTACCAACCCGGGTGCGCAGTATGACGCCACGGTGCGTGCCGTAGTCCGTATCAAGACCATCCGCCGTCAGGGCGACGGCTTCAGCTTCAATGTGAACGCTTCCGATGCACAGTCGCTGCGATGGGCAAAGGGAAACGACAGTTTCGGGGCCTTCAACGCCAACTTTCGCACGGGCGGCGTGGACCTTTTTGCCGGCATCAACTACGAGCGCAATACCTCGCGCCAGCAAAGCGACCTGCAGAAGGCCACCTACGGTACGGATTTCCTCTTTGAGAACAAGGGAACGCTGGATAATACATTCTTCGGCAGCACTGTTTACGGCAATGCCGGCATAAACTGGCAGATGGCCGATAACCACTTCCTTGGCGGCAAGGTAGAGTGGGGCCGGCATCTGACCTACAACGTGCATACGGAGGTGAACGACAACGTATTTGAAAACGGCACGCTGGTGGATAAGCTCACTACGTTGTCGGATGACACGATTGGCGACAGGACGCCGTACAACCTTGGCGCCAATCTCTATTACAACGGTCTTGTGGCCGATAAACTGGGCATTGACGTAAACCTGGACTATTACGGTACGGACGACAGTTCCTGGTCGGAATCCGCTGAGACGAGCGACATGACACATAATGCCGCCATCCGGAGCACCAGCAACAATGCAGGACGCATGTACGCGGCCAAAGCCGTGCTGTCCTATCCTGTCTGGAAGGGCCAGCTGCAGGCCGGTACGGAAGAGACTTTCTCCCGTCGCACGGACAATTATTCCATTGAAGGGATCGGCATCCCTTCTTCAGAGGCAACGGTCAAGGAAGACAATATCGCCGGATTCGCTTCTTACGGCTGCTATATCCCTCAGGTGGGCCAGTTTAGCGCAGGTGTGCGGTATGAGTGGGTGCGATACGCCTACGAGGATACCGTGACTCCGGCCAATAACCTTTCCCGCGTTTATGGCAACTGGTTCCCGACGCTGTCCTATGCCAACGCCTTCGGCCCGGTGCAGCTGATGCTCAACTACAGTGCCCGGACGCGCCGGCCCAACTATGCCAACCTGTCCGGCGCCGTGCGGTACAACAGCCGTTACATCTGGCAGAGCGGCAATGCGCAGCTGCAGCCGGAACTGTCGCACAATGTCAGCCTCACCGCCATTTGGAAATACATCACGCTGGTGGTGAATTATACCCGCACGGATGCTTCCATCATGGTATGGTCTTCCCCCATCGGCAACGATGGCGTGGTGCTGGTGCAGCCGCGCAATGTGGATACGCCGTACCGGAACATGGCGGCTTATGTGAACTTGACGCCCACCATCGGCCCCTGGACCATGAATTATACCCTGGGGATCATGCCGCAGTGGCTCAGCATCGCGGTGGAGGATCCGCGGGAAGCTTCCGGCAGGCGCATAACCACTTTCAACGGCCGGCCGATTGCCGTCGCACAACTGCTCAACACCCTTGCCGTGAAAGGCGGCTGGCAGTTTGAACTGGGCGGCATGGTGCAGTCGAAAGGCTATTCGCAGAATATGATCCTGACAAACGTGTACTTCGATCTCACGGCAGCCATCCAGAAAACGCTGCTGAAAGACGGTTCCCTGGTGCTTCGCCTGGAGGGGCGTGACCTTGCCGGAACGGCCCACAGCAATGTGGACACGGATTTCGGCTCGCATACCATCCTGCAGACCAACATCATGGATATGCAGAAAATCAAGTTTTCCGTCCGCTACAATTTCAACGCCGCCCAAAGCAAATACCGGGGTACCGGTGCCGGCGCCGACAGCAAGGCCAGAATGTAATCGTCAGGGATATTACAATCATTTGTGCCGCAGGTTCCATTTACGGATGAACTCGGCAAGGTCGCTGTTATGGAGTATCTTCTCGTAGCAGTGCATTGGGAACTCATCGGAGAACTTCTCCAGGTCACAGTCCACCAGGAAGTCCATCGGCAGGTCTGTGTTGAATTCTCCTCCCATACAGTTTCCTGCAGAGATGCCCGGAGTAAAGATTTCCTTGCGGATATAGGGCTGGCCGGAATCCTTGAAGCAGAGGTAGTAAACTCGGCTCTCGTAGCCTCCGGGATTTTCAAAATGAGCACGCGCAACCAATACTTTGTCGTGGATGAACGTCAGTCCGTTTTTGCGGGCATATTCCTCCTCGGGAGAATCATAAACTCCGCGGACAATTTTTTTTCTCTGTTCTGACATAGCGTTATTCTTCTCAAGTTTCGCAAGTGATTTAGGCGGCCGCTCCGGCGAGGTCTAGCCGGTCGAAAGCCATCTTCACTGCTTTGATTTGATGATTGTTGTTTATTACGTTTTCAGTTAACTCAAACGGATCGCATGAGATGAACTCAGCAATGACGTTGATGACCTCTATAATGAGTCCCCAGATTCTCTGGATGACTGTAAGTTCCACGGTTTCGCCGGTGAGTTCAGCGAACAGGCCGCCAATGGTCTCGTACGATTCGAAGCGTTTGACCGTTCCCAGGATGTTGTACTGTATCATGCACAGAGACAGTGCAGCAATCTGCCCGGCAAAGTCCACGCACTGGCATTTACCCAAGTTCAGAAGACCCTTCATCTCCTTATGAGCCACTTCGATACACCATCTTCTGGCATAAAGTTCAAAAGCCCGCTTGGCATCAATGCCCATGTCCGTCGTAATAAGGGCGTTCCAGGAGCCGTTGCCCTTCTTATAGAAGAAGATCTGGACATCCATGCCGGCATACTTGGCCTTGATGGAGGCGCAGGTGTATCCAATGGAACGGTTTCTCTTGGTGGCCTTGGCCTTTTCAAGACGTTTGATGATGTCCGGTGCACTGAGGTTGCCCAAGGCCGTCTCATACTTGGTCTTTCCCATCTTGATCATCCCGATGAGATAGCACTTGAAGTGACGGCTGTGGATGAACTGGAGCAGTTCAGCGCAAGGGAACCAGCTGTCAACCAGCAGGTAGTCGAAGCGGATACCCTCGATGATGGCCCTACGGATCATCTTGATGGCATTGGCAATCTTGGACTGGAACATCTCCTCTTTGCGGGTGTTGATTTTCTCATCCTCGCCGCGCTCCTTGGTGTACTGGGTGGCCTTCTGCTTCTTGGTAAGCCCTTGTGGCTTGTCGGCATCCTTGCCGGTCTCTGCCTGAACTGTGGCATCCACCATCAGCTGTGTCTTGCCGTCCGTATAGCAGAGGAACATGGCCTTGAAGCCCAGGATACACTTCATCGCGGTATGAGAAAACACCCTTCCAAGGCCCTCCGCCTTGTTTCCCCGCTTGGGGAGGTCGGTGTCATCCAGAATGAGACAACGGGTGGCATCTTTAGCATCTGCCCTGCGGCTGATAAGACCAATCAACTGGCGGTTGATGGAATGGACGAGGCGACGCCAGTCTATGCGTCCGTCATCCATCAGGCGGTAGAACGTGTCCTTCTTGCAGGAGAACAACTTGCCAAGTGCGCTGTCAGCATAGTCCGCCGGAGTTTTGACGGAAAAGAACGGATGAAGAACAAGCAGCTTCACCAACTGAACGAAGGTGAACTTGCAGTTCGGATTCTTAACCGGACCTACCGTTTTGGCTTGTATGACGAGCGTCTCCATCACTTTGTTTACCGCGTTGACTGCCTTGCTGGAGTCATTATGTCTGAAAAAGTCTTTGAGTTCAGAGATTATTTGTCTATTTTTGTTCATGGCTAAAGGGTGCTATCTATTTGTATTGCAACACTAAGATAGTGATAATCAACGAATTATCAAAACCTTTAGCCTTTTTTATAGCTGGATTCTACTCTGAAGTGCAACGCTTTGAAGCCTGACAGAATAACTTTACTGTCATAACAGAAAAGCGACGGAAAATGGGATACAAGCATTTGACGAGGGAGCAGCGATATACAATAGAGATGTTGCTGCAGACGCCGATGAGCCTAAGGGAGATAGGAGAAGTGATTGGGGTCAGCACAGGTACGGTGAGCCGTGAGATCCGGAGGAACTGTGATATGCGTGGATACCACCGATACCGATGGCAACTGGCTCAAAAGAAGTACGAAAGGAGGATGAAGACAAGGAGACACTACCTGAAGTTCACCGACGAGATGAAACGAACCGTGCGAAGGTTTATCATCTACGGCCAGTACAGTCCGGAGCAGATCTGCGGCCGGTCCCGGTTGAAGGGGGAAGAGATGGTATGTGCGGAGACCATCTACCGTTGGATATGGCAGGAGAAGCGCCGGGGCAACGACGAGTTGGCGCGCAATCTCAGGCATCGCGGTCGACGTAAACGAAGACGCGATAGCCAGTACAGGTCCAGGGGGATCATCCAGGACCGGGTTGACATATCGCTGAGACCGTCGATTGTATATGAGAAGAAGCGTTTTGGAGACTTTGAGATAGACACGATGATTGGCAAGAACCGCAAGGGAGCCATCATGACGACAAACGACAGGTGCACGCACTTGGTGCTGATCCGCAGGCTTGCTGGGAAAGAAGCCACCCAGCTGGCCAGCACGGCAATCGAAGCGCTGCTACCCTACAAGGATAAGATACATACGATAACGGCTGACAACGGAAAGGAATTCGCCCGCCATAAGGAAATTGCGAAGGGGCTCGATGCCGAGTTCTATTTCGCACGCCCATACCACTCTTGGGAGCGGGGTGCAAACGAAAACACGAACGGGCTGATACGCCAGTACATTCCGAAAGACACGGATTTCAGCGAGCTGACGGATGAGATGCTTGCCGAGATCGAATGGAAACTAAACCACAGGCCCCGTAAGTCATTGGGTTACAGGACACCGTTGGAATATTGTAAACAATTATTTAATTTTGACTTTTGAAGTGTATTGCACTTCAAATTAGAATTCACCACAGAATGCTTGATTGTATGAAACCGATTCGTCTTTTTATCTTGGTCGGGCTGCTGCTGGTCAGCGGGAGCCTGGCGGCACAGGAAAACAATTCCAATTTCGCCACGCAGCAGGTGGACCGCAAGGTCGAGAGTCTGCTGCTGATCGAGCGGCTGGGTGATATCGCCTATGTCGATGTCGTGCGTCTGGCCGGGCCGCCGCCGGCGTATCGGAAAGAGACGGGGACGGCTTTTAAAGACTCGTTGCTCGGCAACCAGCTGAAATTCTACTCCTATGTGTTCATTCCCAAAAGCACGAAGCAGAACAAGAAGTATCCGCTGCTGGTGTATCCGCATGGGGGTGTTCACAGCAACTTCACGACCGTATCGGTCCATATCCTCAGGGAGATGCTCTCGCAAGGCTATATCGTGATAGCGCCGGATTATCGCGGCAGCACGGGTTATGGGCGGAGTTTCTACGAGAACATCGATTATGGCGGCTTGGAGAACGAAGATGTGATGGCATCGCGCGATTATATGGTAGAAAGTTATGATATCGTGGATCCGGATAGGGTAGGCCTCGTCGGCTGGAGCCATGGCGGCATGATCACACTGATGAATCTTACGCGCTATCCTGACAAATTCGCCTGCGGCTATGCCGGTGTGCCGGTCAGCGACGTGGGATACCGCCTGAGTTACCAGACCCCTGAGTACTCCCACAACTATACGGTAGAATATCACATCGGTGCCACGCCCGAGGAGAAGCCGGAAGAATATGCACGCCGCTCCCCCGTGACCTACGCGAAGCAACTCCGCAAACCGCTGCGCATAACTACTTGTATGAATGACGACGACGTGAGCGTGACGGAAGTCCAGCGGATGATCGATTCCCTGACCTTCCACCATCGGGATTTCGAATGCAAAGTATTCCCCAAGATGCCTGGCGCCCACGCCTTCGAGCGCATCGACTCGATGGAAGCCTGCGAGATCCGCCTCGACACCTACGCCTTCCTCGCCCGCTATCTCAACCCTCCCAAACCCATCCGCACCATCAAGGACCTGCGGAAGGCGGGGTATCTGTACCACTGACGGTGGCAGGGATGGCGGAATGTGCAGATGGAGAAGAAGCTTAGTTCACATTTCTTACCAGACGGACAGCGTCTCCATATTGAAAATAAGTATCCACATTGGTGCATACTTGCATTTTGAAGTGTGTTGCACTTCTAATTAGAATTCACCATATCAATTATTTTTCACTTGCGAAACTTGAGTTATTCTTTACTCATTGCAAAGATAACTATTAATTCTCAAGCATACGAATGCATGCCGCCCAGAATCAGGTTTACGCCGAAGTATGTAATCAGTACGCAGAGGAAGGCGCCGATGGTGTACCAGTGGAAGAAACGGGCGCTGCGGAAGGGTTTGAGCGCACCGCCGTGCAGGGTGAACGAATACACCAGCAGGGTGACGAGCGCCCAGGTCTCCTTGGGATCCCAGGCCCAGTAGCTGCCCCAGGAGATATTGGCCCACACCGCGCCCAGGAACGTGCCGGACGTGAGCAGGAACACCGCCGGATACAGGACCACCAGGCTCACGTCCATCAGCTTTTCACTGACCTCCCGGGAGGGGACGGCCACGCCCATGATCCCGTTGAAGGCCACCAGGCCGAAGAGCGTGTAGGACATCATCATGCTCAGCACGTGGAGGGACAGCAGGGGAGACTGCAGCACCGGCATCAGGGGCGTTATCTGAAGACCCGCGCCGTCACGGCTGGCCAGCAGCATCGTGAACCCCGAAAGCAGGAACCCAAGCGGCTGGATCAGCGGGAACCGCCTGTACAGCAGCAGGACAGCCAACGTGGCGAACCATGCCATGAGCATCATCACGTTGTATCGGCCTACATAGGGACCGGTGCCGGACACGTACCAGCGCAGGCCGATGACCAGCGTCAGGTACAGCCACATGAGCAGCGCCACCACCGCCCCGGCGGTGAGCACCCACGCGGGATACTTCCTCTTTTTGGAGATCAGGACCAGCCCCGCTACAAAGAGCACGATACCCAGGGTCAGACAAACCATCGCCTGCACCCGCGGCAGGCCGACGGAGACATAAAGCTGTTCGGCCGTGGATATTCCCTCCTGCACATCGACGGGCCGGGCGCTGGCCGACTGGGAAGGAAGCAGAGCGAACAAGGCCACCGCAGCCGTGAATGAGGCCACCCGCCGGAGGGCCGCGCGGAAAGCTGTATCCTTCTCGGAGAAGAAGCCGATCATCGAGATGAGCAGCAGCAGGTAACCCGCATAGGTGATGCCTACGCCCCACGGATCGTGGCTCACGGCCAGGATGCTGCCTTTGCCGTCCTCGTCATAATCGGCCTGGTAGAAACGGTATCCCTTATACTTGCCGATATTGTTCATGGAAATGTGCACCGCCTTCCCTTCCGGCAGGAAAACCACGTCGGAACTGTAGTCCGACGGCATTTTGGAGCCAGGATGATAGTCAATGGCAAAGCTGTCCAACCGGATGCGGAAGGGGAGGGTGGCCGGGGACTCATCTTCCATCTCGAAGGCAGAGGAGGTTTCTCCTTCCCGCAGATGGATGCTGCCGCTGGTGCCGGACAGATAAGTGACCAGCGCACCGGAGAGGATCACCGCCAGAGCGGCATGGATGCCCATGGTGAACAGTTTCCGGGGCGTTCCGCGCCGGATCAGGAAAATGAGGCCGCAGACGGCCGTCATGGCCCATAACACCAGGAAAAGGGGATTGTGGTACACCCAGCGGAATGCCGCGGCGTTGCCGCTGAATTTTTCCACAAACGTGGCGGCCATCATCATCACGATGAGCGCCGCCATGGCGCAATAGGAGAGATACTTTGTCAGTTTCATTTTATATGGAGTCGATAAACTTCACAACGGCGTCGCGGTCTTCCTTGGAAAGACGGAGAGCATTTCTGCGGAAGAATATGCGTCACTTTTGCTGCTAAAGCCGTGCCACATAATTGCTTAAGCGATAAAGCTTGTGAGTCCCTTATCTTAGAGGCTCTAGACGATCATAAAGAGTTCTCCAGGAAGGAAATCAACGAGTTGCTTGTTAAATCCTTATCGGATATGCTAACGGAGCAAGCCGCACCATTCGTAATTTACAAACTGTCATTTCCTGAGCAAATCAATCTCAAAACACAACGATGTTTGCCAAATGTTTGCCAAGTAACGAAAAATACGCCCTCTAGATATCTAGAAAACGTATTACTGTGCCTCGGGCGGATATAGCCATATCGGGGATTACCGTGAGTTGTCAATTCTTACCGAATAAACTGGTTTTTAGTAGATTCAATTCATATACGGTGAGTTGAAATAATACTCGGAAAAGGAGACCGAAAGTGACCGAAAAGTAGGGAAGGTGACCGAAAAGTAGGGAAGGTGACCGAAAAGTAGGGAAGGTGACCGAAAAGTAGGGAAGGTGACCGAAAGTGACCAAATTTAAGGGCTGGTCCACAATTTTGCGGTCCACAATTTTGTGGAGCAGAAACAAAATGCTATATTTGCAAAAAAAGATATATGAGCAAGCCTTTTGTATATGGAACCGCTGTATTTGGGGAGAACTTTACCGACAGGAAGACGGAGACCAGACACCTTAAAATGA
>JAFUWW010000055.1 GCA_017471085.1 Bacteroidales bacterium
ACGGCACCAAGTTCGGCAAAACCGAAAAAGGCAACATCTGGCTGGACGCGGAGCGCACCTCCCCCTACGAGTTCTACCAGTTCTGGCTCAACGTGGCCGATGACGACGCGGAGCGCTACATCAAGATCTTCACCATGCTGGACCGCGAGACCATCGAAACCCTCATCGAGGAGCACCGCCAGGATCCCGGCCAGCGCAAGCTGCAGAAGGTGCTCGCCCGCGAGGTGACCGTGATGTGCCACGGACAGGAAGCCTACGACAACGCAGTGGCCGCCAGCCAGCTGCTCTTCGGCAACGTATCGGCCGAGGTATTCCGCCAGATGGACGAGCGCACCGTCCGCGAGGTCTTCGCCAACGTGCCTTCCTTCGAGGTGGAGCGCGGCGAATTCCCCTGCAACGTACTGGACCTGCTGGCCGTGAAGACCACCATCCTCCCCTCCAAGGGCGAAGCCCGCAAGATGGTCCAGGGCGGCGGCGTCTCCCTGAACAAGGAGAAAGTGACCGACATCAATGCCGATGTCACCGAAGCCGACATCGTGAACGGACACTACATCCTGGCCCAGAAGGGAAAGAAGAACTATTTTATCATCAATATAAAGTAGAGATTCCCGGTCAGGCCGGGAATGACGAATATGGAAAAACAAGCTAGCACAAGGCAGCTGAAAGTTGCGCGTGAAATCCAGAAGGACCTGGCGGAAATCATCAGGGCCAAGGGAATGGCGGCTTTCGGGGGCGCCCTCCTCACGGTGAGCGAAGTGCGCGTGAGCCCGGACCTCTCCGTGGCCAAGGTGTTCGTGAGCATCTTCCCGTCCGAGAAGCAGGGCCCCGTGATGCAGCTCCTGGAAGAGAACAACCGGGCGCTCCGCGGAGAGCTGGGCCGCGTGGTGGCCAAGCAGTTCCGGATCGTCCCGGAACTGAATTTCCTCCTGGACACTTCCCTGGATTACGCAGAGCACATCGACGAGCTGCTGAAAAAGTAACATGTACCTGCCGCTGAAATTCGCCGTCCGTTACCTGTTCGCCCGGAAATCGTACAATGTCATCAACATGATTTCGGGCATCGGAGTCGCAGGCATGGCGGTAGGCACGGCGGCACTCATCATCATCCTTTCCGTCTTCAACGGATTCAACCGCCTGGTAGAGGACAACTTGTCGGACCTCCACGCAGACCTGGTGGTGAAACCCGTACACGGCAAGGTTTTCATTCCCGATTCCTCCGTCTTCGCCTGGGCCTATGACCAGAAGGAAATCAAGTCCATGTCCAGCGTCCTGGAAGACCAGGTCTTCCTTTCCTACGAAGGGAAGCAGAGCCTGGCGCGCGTGAAAGGCCTGGACGCCGTGGCGGAAGAGGAATCGCTCCTGCAGGAACACATCGTGGACGGAGAATGGCAGCTGCACAAAGGCGACTTGCCGATGGCGGTGGTAGGCGCCGGCCTGGCCTATAACCTGTCGCTGAGCCCGCGGTTCGTATCGGCCCTGGAAATCCATTATCCCTCGCGCACGGAAGAGGTTTCGGTGGCCAATCCGGCCGCCTCGCTCCGCACCGTCCGCATGCGTCCTTCCGCCATTTTCTCCATCAACAGCGACGTGGACGCCGCCCTGGCGGTGGTTCCCATCGAGTCCATGCGGGAACTGCTGGAATACCCCGACGAAGTCTCCTCCGTCGAAATATGGGTGGAGGAAGGGGCCGCCAAGCACCTGCAAAAAGCCCTTCAGGAGCGGCTGGGAACCGATTTCCAGGTATTGGACCGCTTCCAGCAGGAAGAATCCCTCTACCGGATGATGCGCTACGAAAAACTGGCCATCTACCTCATACTGGTATTCGTGGTCATCATCGTCGCCTTCAATATCTACAGCGCCCTCAAGATGCTGGTCATCGAGAAGCAGGGCGACATGGCCACCCTCCGCTCGATGGGGGCCGATGATTCCCTCCTCCGCCGCATCTTCCTGTGGGAAGGCTGGCTGGTTTCGCTGCTGGGCATGGCCATCGGCCTGGTCCTCGGCATTGCGATCGTCTGTCTGCAGGCGCGCTACGGGCTGGTGACCATGCCGGGCAACTTCATCGTCCAGGCCTATCCGGTGGTGCTCAAGGCGTCCGACATCCTCTGGACGGTCGTCGGGGTGGCCGGCACCGGATTCCTGATGGCCCTGATTCCCTCCCGGAAAATATGAGTTCCGGCCTTCATACAGGGCTCCGGAAAAACGAGGGCGGTTTTTTATGTTTTATCGGGCTCCTTGTGCTGCTATGCACCCTTGACCTGCTCACCGGAAACGGGCTGGGTGTCGCGCACGGGGCTGTTTTCTGGAAACTGCGGCTTCCGCGGATGCTCACCGCCCTGGTGGCAGGAGCGGCGCTGGCCCTTTCCGGAGCCCAGATGCAGGCCATCTTCCGCAATCCGCTGGCCGATCCGCACATCATGGGCGTGAGCGGCGGCGCCGGACTGGGCGCTGCGCTGGTCTCCCTCGCCATCGGCACCACGGCGCCCTGGTTTTCGGGGGCAAGCATGGCCGCTGCGGCGTTTGCGGGGGCGTTTCTCACATCGGCCCTCATTGTGGGGCTCTCCTCCAGGCTCAACACCGCCACCCTGCTCATTTTCGGGGTCATGCTGGGATTCATTTTCAGCGCCGTCAGTTCCATCCTGCAGTATTCGGCCGGTGAAGAGAGCCTGAAACTGTTCTACAGCTGGATGGCTGGCAGTTTTTCCGGCACCCGGTATCTGGAGCTGGGCATCATGGCAGCGGCGCTGGCCGTGGGGCTGTACCTGGCCATTCTCAATGGGAAAGGGCTGGATATCATCCTGTTCGGCGACAATTACGCCGCCTTTTCCGGAGCCTCCGTCCGGCGCCTCCGCGTGCTTTCCATGCTTTCGGCCAGCCTCATGACAGGCGCGGTGACGGCTTTCTGCGGCCCTGTCGGCTTCGTGGGAATCGTGGCGCCGCACCTGGCCCGGCGGGTGCTGGGGACATCGGCCCACAGGAGTGTCCTTCCCGGAGCCATCCTCTGCGGCATGTGCCTGAGCCTCGTGGCCGATATCCTGGCCAACCTGTGGCCCGTACCGCTCCCCGTAGGCAGCACCATGGCCCTCGTGGGCATCCCTTTGATCGGCATGTATCTGCTGTATGGAAATAAACATTGATCATATCGGATACGGCACCCGCGTGCTGGCCAGGGACATCGCCTTCACGGTGGCCCCGGGCGAATGCCTGCTGCTTGCCGGCTCCAACGGCTGCGGAAAAACCACCCTGCTCAAGGCCTTGGCCCGTGAAAAAGGCAGCGTGCTCATCCCCACCGGCATTCCCAAGGTGAAAGGGTTCTCCGTGCGGGCATTCATCCGCACAGGCTGCTACAAAGAAAGCAACTGGGCCGGCAAACTGCGGGCCGATGCCGAAGAACGCCTGGAAGAAGCGCTGGAACTGCTGCAACTCAAGTCTCTGGCCGACAGGGACATCGCCACCCTCAGCGACGGCGAGTTCCAGAAAGCCTGCATTGCGGTGGGGCTTACCCGGCAAGCCTCGCTGCTCCTGATGGACGAACCCACCGCCTTCCTGGACGTGGAGAACCGCCTCATGGTGCTGCGGGCTCTCCGTGAGGTGGCGGAGGCTGCCCGCACCGCCGTCATCTTCTCCTCCCACGACCTGCAGGACTCCTTGCAAGCCGCTCATCGCGTGCTGGCCTTCGCCCCGGGCGGACGCTTCCTGGTCTCCGGAAGCAACGACCGCGAAGCCGTCCTCACCGAGGCGTTTCCATCGGCCCGGCTCTAAAAAAACATCCGGCCCTCCTCTCGGGAGACCGGACGTACAACCTTTTGGCCCAAGAACTTATTTCTTGCGGCTCTTGTATCTCTGATAGAACATATCCACGCGACCGGCGGTATCAACCAGCTTCACCTTGCCCGTATAGAACGGATGGGAAGTGTTGGAAATTTCCAGTTTCACCAGCGGATACTCGACGCCTTCCACCTCGAGGGTCTCTTTGGAAGGGGCGCAGGAACGCGTGATGAACACGGTGTCGTTTGACATATCCTTGAAAGCTACAAGACGGTAGGTTTCGGGATGGATTCCTTTCTTCATTTTTACGTAAAATATAATTGTTAACAATTTTGGACCGCAAAGGTAGTAATTTGCAGGAACATTTCCAAATCTTTTTTAGATTCCCGGTCAGGCCGGGAATGACGGGAAGAACAGGCCGGGCCGTCATGGCCGGCGGCGACCGGCCATCTTATTTCATTCTGTACGGCTGGTCTTCGTACAGGATGTAGCGCTTGGCCTTCCTGATCCACTTCTGTTCTTCCAGTTTCACATGCTCCTGCACCACGTCGAAGGTGATGGACTGCTTCAGGTAGGCTTCCAGGACCGGGTCGGCCAGCTTGGTCCAGAAGGCGGGGTCGAACTCGAAGGCCGAATAGTGCTCGGTGAACCAGCGCATCAAGTGCAGCGTATGCAGCAGGCTGTGGTAGTCCTCCCCCGGCACCAGCATGATCTGGAAGCCGAAGCACCGCTCCCCGGCGTAACGCCCGGCCGAAGGCGTGAAGGAGCAAGGACGGAGCAGCGCCCCGGGAGCCTGCGGAAGTTCTTGCGGATGAATGGGTTTCACAAAAGGAGCGCCGATATACTCGTACGGACGTGCCGTGCCGATACCAGGCGTGATGGTAGTATTGTTCCACAGTCCCCCGCCGCTGTACAGGTACGAACTGAACAGTCCCGGGATATCCGAGGCCGGTGCGATGGTCCAGGGCATCAGCTGCCGAACGGAGTCCGTTGCCCGGGCCGATATCACATGGATGGGGAATTTGGCCCCGATTTCCGAGGCATACAGATTCACCAGCTCGCCCAGCGTAAGGCCGTGCCGGTGCGCCACCTTGGGGACGAACATTTCCCCGGCCACCGAAGGGATGCTTCCCTCCACCACCCTGCCGGAAGGGTTGATATGGTCCACGATATACAGCGAGGGCGATTCATCTCCCAGGAGCTTGAGCATCTCCATGAGCTGCATCACGTCCTTGGTGTAGTTGAAATACCGCACGCCCACGTCCTGGATCTCCACCACCACGGCATTGAGACCCCTGAGAAGATCGGCCTCGAAGGCGATATGGTTGGTCCCCGGGGTAAGTTCCGCCTCCCGCGGGTTGAACACAGTCACCAGGTTCTTCCTTTCCCGGAAGATATCGTACATCCACCGGCCTTTGGCCGTGTCCCAGCAGTTCTGCGTGCAGAAACAGCCCACCTTACCGTAGAGCAGGGCTTTGTCGGGCTGGTCCTCCAGCGGGGTGGTCCGGAATGAAAACATAGGCAAAAAGGCCCGGTCAGTGCCGGGCATGACAGTTATCCAATAATCTTTTCAGCCACTTTAATCACTTCATTGCCAAGAGCTTCCGCCTCCTCCATCGTCCCGGCCTCCGAGTAGATGCGGATGATGGGTTCGGTATTGGACTTGCGCAGGTGCACCCACTGCTTCCTGGCTTCGAAGATGATTTTCACGCCGTCGATGTCGTTGATTTCTTCCTTGGCGTAGATCTTCTTGAGTTCGCCCAGGATCTTGTCGATGAGGGCGCCGTCGCTGAGCTGGATCTTGTTCTTGGCGATGAAATACTGCGGATAGGTCTTCTTGAGTTCGCTCACCTTCAGGCCCTTGTGGGCGAGATTGCTCAGGAACAGGGCCACGCCCACCATGGCGTCGCGGCCTGCATGGATGGCAGGATAGATGACCCCGCCGTTGCCTTCTCCGCCGATGAGGGCGTCCACTTCGTGCATTTTGGTGGTCACATTCACCTCACCCACAGCCGCAGCATAGTACTTGCCGCCGTGGGCCTCGGTCACGTCGCGGAGGGCGCGGGTGGAAGAGAGGTTGGAAACGGTGGCGATGGGTTTTCCCTCTTTTTCCGCCAGGGAACAGAGGTAATCGGCCACGCTCACGAGGGTATATTCCTCCACGAAAGGTTCGCCGTTCTCGCAGATGAAGGCCAGACGGTCCACGTCCGGGTCTACCGAAACGCCCAGGTCGGCCTTTTCTTTCACCACGGTCTGGCAAAGGTCCACGAGATTCGCGGGCAGCGGCTCCGGATTGTGGGCAAAGTCGCCCGTCGGATTGCAGTTAAGGCCGATGCACTTGACTCCGAGACGCTTGAGCAGGCGCGGCATGATGATGCCGCCCACCGAATTGACGGCATCCACCACCACTGTGAAGTGCGCACCCTTGATGGCCTGCACATCCACGGCCGGAAGGGCCAGGACGGCGTCCAGATGACGGTCCGTGAAATCTTCCTCCTCGATGGTGCCCAGCCGGTCCACCTCCGCGAAGCAGAAATCTTCTTTCTCCGCCAGGTCCAGAACGGCCTGTCCTTCTGCGGCAGTGAGGAATTCGCCCTTGTCGTTCAGGAGCTTGAGGGCGTTCCACTGACGGGGATTGTGGCTGGCCGTGAGGATGATGCCGCCGTCGGCCCGGGCAAAGAGGACGGCCATTTCCGTGGTGGGAGTGGAAGCGAAGCCGCACTTGACCACGTCGATGCCGCAGCCCACGAGGGTGCCCACCACCAACTGCTCCACCATGTCGCCCGACATGCGGGCATCCTTGCCCACGACCACTTTGTACCTTGCGCCGTTGGGCTGAGGCTTGCGGGAAGGCAGCGTAGCCGCATAGGCTGCGGTGAACTTGACGATATCTACAGGGGTGAGGGCGCCGCCGGGCGCTCCGCCGATGGTTCCCCGGATGCCGGAGATGGATTTGATCAGAGTCATAATCTTTCAGGTTTAAGTGCACAAATTTAGCCGTTTTTTTCGGCTTTCTAAAATAAAAATTTGCAGAATCGAAAAAATGTAGTACCTTTGCACTCCAACCTGCTGGGTTCGTATAACGGTTAGTACTCGAGATTCTCAATCTCGCAATAGGAGTTCGATTCTCCTACCCAGTACCCAAAAGCCAATCTGCACTGCGCAGGTTGGCTTTTTTGGATATAATTGACATTTCGGTTGGTGAAACATCGGATCCATGCGAAAACATTTTCGGGCTCAATGCAAAAACCGGCTGCTTTATGGCCCGGGTTCTTGGCTGACACATACATGTGTAATCTTCGTCACGTTCTGATCCATTTTCTTGACTAATAATGCCACTTGGCGCAATCAAAGTCACGTTCTGCTACGTATTCATGACTAAGAATGTTACCTGGCGCAATCTATGTCACCATTTTGCCACGTATTCATGGCTAAGAATGTACATGGTGCATCCATGGTCACTTTTTTCCAAATCTATATGAACTGTTTTGACGTGGAATCAGCGCGGATCTTTTCAGTGCCGAAGTTCTCAGCAATAACGGCGGGAATACCGTCTCTGATAATGTCTTTGAAACCGTAGCGCCATACTGGTATTACAATAATAACCCTACTTATTACATTGCTCCAACCCGGTTGTCTTGCATTTCTTAGGCAAAGAGGTCGGCTGTTGCCATAGGCGGTCTTGTTCTTGATCTGTGGCTAAAGCACGAAATAGGGCCTGGAAGGGCGAAAGTGTGCTTTAGTGCGGGTGCGCAGATGTGGCTAAAGCACGAAATGGGGCCTGGAAGGGAGAAAGTGTGCTTCAGAGCGGGTGTGCAGGCGTGGCTAAAGCACGAAATGCGGCCTGGAAGGGCGAAAATGTGCTTTAGTGCGGGGGTGCAGGCGTGGCTAAAGC
>JAFUWW010000056.1 GCA_017471085.1 Bacteroidales bacterium
AGACCCGGCAGGTCTGCTGCGCAGATGCAGAGGCGAAAACGGCCAGGGCAAGGCTCATCGAGAGCAGCATTTTTTTCATATTCGTCTTGGTTTATCAAGGCAAATATAAGCAATTCTCAATGGCTTGCACCCCGTTTTTCGACGAATATGCTTATTAATTCGACAAAAATGACTAGAACAGAGACTTTATGGCGAACCAGAGTACTGGGACCAGCAGGGACGGAATGTAATTCAGCGTCTTGCAGTCCTTGATTTTCAGGATGGAAAGGCCGGAGGCGAGGATGAGGACGCCGCCCACGACGGCCAGTTCGTTCACCAGCGTTCCCTGCAGCAGCTCACTGGCGGAAGCGAGCTTGGCAATCAGGTATATGCTCCCCTGCCAGAGGAACAGGATGGGGGCGGCCAGGATCATCCCGATGCCGAACGTGGTGGCGAAGACCGTGGAAGTGACCAGATCCAGCGTAGAATTGGTGAACAGGAACGTATTGTCTCCCTGCAGGGCACTTAAAACGGGCCCCACAATGGAAAAAGTGCCGATGCAATAGAGAAGGCAGGCCGATATGAGCCCCGTGGCCAGGTTCTCCCCTCCCCTTTTGGCGATGGCCCTCTGTACGCGGCCGTCCAGGTCCAGCGCCGTTCCAGCCAGGCCGCCGATGGCGAGGCTGAGGATGAACAGCACCGGGAACTCGCTTTTGGTGATGTTCTGGGCAAAGGAATTGACACCCAGGGCGATGGAGGCCAGGCCCATGGCATTGAACAGAGTGGTGGTATATTTTTCCCCGAGCCCTTTCTTGAAAAGGGTTCCTACCAGCGTACCCACTACGATACAGGCTGTGTTGACGATCGTTCCAAGCATATCCGTTTGCAAAGATAAGAAGAAATCCATATCTTTGAAGTTTGGAACTAACTATTTTTAATATGCCCGTCAAGTTTTACCAGCCTGAGAATCAGGTCCCCCTGGAAATGCACAAAGTGCGTGTCGTTCAAAAGCTTTCCCTCCTGCCCGTAGAAGAACGCCTCAAGAAAATACAGGAAGCCGGAAACAATACTTTCCTGCTCCAGAACAAAGATATCTATCTGGACATGATCACCGACTCCGGCGTGAACGGCATGTCGGACCGCCAGGTGGCCGCCATGAGCATCGCCGACGACTCCTACGCCGGCAGCGAAACCTTCAACCGCGTGAAGGCGGCCGTGAAGGAAGTGTTCGGGACCGACAACGTACTGCCCGCCCACCAGGGCCGCGCCGCGGAGAACATCCTGGCGGAAGCTTATGTGAAGCCGGGCATGTTCGCCCTCATGAACTTCCACTTCACCACCACCAAGGCCCACATCACCCGCCTCGGCGGCGAAGTCATCGAACTGGTAGACCCCAAGGGGCTTATCCCGCAAAGCGACGATCCCTTCAAGGGCAACTTCGACCTCAAGGCCCTCCGCAAATGCATCAAGGAGAAAGGCCCCGAGAAGGTCGCCTTCGTCCGCGTGGAAGCCGGCACCAACCTCATCGGCGGCCAGCCGGTGTCGCTGGAGAACATGCTTGCCGTCACCGACATCTGCCATGAATTCGGCGTAAAGAGCGTCCTGGATGCCTCCCTGCTGCAGGACAACGTCTATTTCATGAAAATGCGCGAGCCCCGCTGCAAGTTCATGACTACCAAGGAGATCTACCACATCCTGGCCGACCGCTTCGACATCATTTACTTCAGCGCCCGCAAACTGGGCTTCTCCCGCGGCGGCATCATCACCTCCCACGACAGGAAGTTTACGGATGAAATGATGGAATTCGTGCCCCTGTACGAGGGATTCCTCACCTACGGCGGCATGGAGGTACGGTCGATGGAAGCCATGGCCGTGGGCCTGCTGGAATCGCTGGACATGGAATATATCAGCCAGGGCCCGGAATTCATCGCTTACCTGGTGGATGAACTGGACCGTTACGGCGTACCGGTCATCAAGCCTGCCGGCGGCCTGGGCGCCCACCTCAACTGCTCGGAGATTGTCCCGGACATTCCGCACAACCAGTATCCTGCCGCAGCCGTAGGGGCCGCCCTCTACATCGCCGGCGGCGTCCGCGGCATGGAACGCGGCACCGTGAGCGAGCAGCGCGAACCGGACGGCACCGAACGCTACGCCCAGCTGGAACTGCTGCGCCTGGCCATGCCCCGCCGCGTATTCACCCTCTCGCAGGTCAAGTACTGCGCCGACCGTGTGAAGTGGCTCTACGACAACCGCTCCTTCATCGGCGGTCTGGAATGGGTGGAGGAACCCAAGGTGCTCCGCTTCTTCTTCGGCCGCATGAAGGAAATCGGCTACTGGCAGGAAGACCTGGCCAAGAAGTTCCGTCAGGACTTCGGCGACTCTCTGTAATCTTTAAAAAACTATGAAAACAGCCATTTACGGAGCCGGTTCCCTCGGCTCTATCTTGGGTGCATACATTACCCGCAAAGGAGGAAAAATCGACCTGGTCAACCGCAACCGTCCCCATGTGGAGGCCATGCAGCAGAAAGGCGTCCACGTGGTGGGAACGGTGGATTTCGTGCAGCCCGTCACGGCTTATACGCCGGAGGGGATGAGCGGGACTTACGATATCATCTTCCTGCTTACCAAACAACAGGAGAACCATAAGGTGGTTACCATGCTTAAAGAGTTTCTGGCACCAGACGGGGTGATTGTGACGCTCCAGAACGGCCTGCCGGAAGAAGGCATCGCCGAAGTGGTGGGCGCAGAACGCGTTCTGGGCTGCACCGTGGCATGGGGTGCCACGATGCTGGAACCGGGCGTATGCGAACTCACCAGTTCGCCCGACAGCCTTACCTTCTCCCTGGGCAGCATCGGCCCGAAGCCTCACAAGTACCTGCCGCAGGTAAAAGAGCTGCTGGAGATGATGGGGCCTGTTACCGTGGAGGAGAATTTCATCGGCACCCGCTGGAGCAAACTGCTCATCAACTCCGCCTTCTCCGGCATGAGCACCGTGCTGGGCTGCACCTTCGGGGAAGCCGCCGCCGACAAGCGATCCCGCCGCATCGTCCTTTCCCTCATCAAGGAGTGCATCGACGTGTGCGCTGCGGGAGGCATCAGAATTGAACCCGTACAGGGAAAAGACGCCGTCAAGCTGCTGGATTACCACGGTCCCGTGAAAAAGGCCCTCTCCCTTTTCATCCTCCCCATCGCCATCAAGAAGCACGCCCGCCTCAAGGCCAGCATGCTGCAGGATATCGAGAAGGGCAAGAAAACGGAGGTGGATGCCATCAACGGTGCCATTGCCGCCTATGGCCGGAAAATCGGCTGCCCCACGCCGATGAACGAAAAAGTGACCGCCATCATCCATCAGATAGAAGACGGCGGTCTCAAACCTTCTTTCGATAACCTCAGGTTGTTTGCCTAGCGGTTACTTGTGGAAAAGGAGTTGGACGAAGGAGGCGAGATTGCGCCGCCAGACCTTCCATTCGTGGGCGCCGGGATACTGTTCCCAGACAACGCCCTTGTAGCCTTTCGCTTCCAGTTTATCCTTGAAGTCCCGCATGCCGTCGATGCGGTTGTCTTCCGTGCCGCAGGCGAGGTAGATGACATCGAACTTGTCGTACTTTTCCGGAGCGGAGTACATGCCCGGGAAAAGGGCTTCCGCATCGAACGGAGCGCCACCGATGGCCGACGAGCCGATAAGGCCGGAAGAGAAGATGCCCACGTTGGCAAACTTGTCCACGTTGCGGAAGGCGATGAAGAAGGACTGCCCGCCGCCCATGGAAAGGCCCGCGACGGCACGGCCCTTCCTGTTCTTGATCACCGGGTAATTCTTTTCGACATACGGAAGGATATCGGCCACCAGAGAGGAATAATTGTCGAAGTTGGAGGAGTATTGCTTTACATCGGCCTTTACGGGAATGCCCAGGGTCTGGGCCGCGTACTGGGCAGGATTGCCGTTGGGCATCACCACCAGCATGGGCTCGGCTTTTCCGGCGGCAATCAGGTTGTCCAGGATCTGGCAGGTGCGGCCCAGGGTGCTCCAGGCGTCTTCGTCTCCGCCGCCGCCATGAAGGAGATAGAGCACCGGGTATCTGGTCTTTCCGCTCCTGTCAAAGCCATAAGGGGTGTAAACGTACATCCGGCGGGTCATGCCGTTCTCGGCCGAATAGTACCAGACGTGCTCGACATTGCCCGGCCGGGAGCTCTCCGCATAGTCGCTGGCAAAGCCGCCGGGAACCAGGAAGGCGTTCATGTACCGGGCGCCGTCCCGCTGGACAAAGACATTGGCCGGATCCAGCACGGACACGCCATCTACTACGAAAGTATAGGTATACAGTTCCGGTTCGGGCCTGGGCACCGTCACGGACCATACGCCGTCCTGTCCCTGCACCATGGGAAGGGCCGACGGCTGGTAACCCAGCCAAGACGCGGAAACCTGCACCTGGCGCGCTTTGGGGGCGATGAAACGGAAGGTGACGCTCTCTTCCGACAGTTCGGGAGACGTAACGCCCCGGCGGAACATGAGCAAATTCATTTCCTGTGCTCCGGCACAGAAACAAGCCAGAAGGCTCAGAAGGCAAAGAAATCTTTTCATGGGAATGGGATTAGTCGTTTTCTGTCTGGAGGATTCCGCGGTAGCTGATACCGTCCCGCAGGCACTTATCAACAGGCCCGACACAAGGGCGATAAGATGGAAGTAGCTCATAAGTATCTGCTTTGCGTTGAACGCATAAAGATACAAAATAAAGGGAGAACGGCAACCGTCATTCCGCAGAATTCCTTACCAGGTTGACCAGAGCGATGTCCGGCAGAGGCTCTTTCTCCTTCCAATGGCTGCTCACCCGGCAGAGTTCCTGCCCGTTGCCGCTTATAATCTGCCCGACGAAGGTGGCCGGGTCGTCAGTCGGATGCGTCTCGCTTCTGACGGCTTCTCCCAGTCTGGATTCCTTGATGAAGCGGATGTTGAGGAAATCAGGCCGGTGAGCGGAAAGGAATTCGGGTGGAAAACACACGAGCGCCATCTGCACATAGCGGCGGTTGTTCGTGTGGCCGTTGAAGTCCAGGTCGATGAGATTGATGGTATGAAGATGGGTGTCTGCCGGCGCCCCGTGGAATTTCATCACGGAACGCTTTCGATGCGGCCCGGCGGCCAGTTCACTGACCAGCTCCCTTTCCGGAATCACCCCTTCACAGGAAATCAGTTTCCGCTCCGACATGGATATGAGGGACCAGCAGCTGTTCCCCCGGGCGGTCACCTTCCCGGAATGCACTTCCCGGGCGGTGAAATCAAACCATACCCGGAGGGAAGACATCTCACTGACCCACACGGTCAGTTCCACGTCCTCCGACCACATGGTCGGAGGCTCCGGCATCTCCAGGTTGATTTCAGAGATAACCCAGGTTTTGTCTTCTTTCTGAACGTCAAATGCCGCCAGATTCAGCGTGGTCAGGTAACGGGCTATCGTATTCTCATGGAAAGTCAGAAGGCCGTCCAGAGTGAGCCGGTACTGGGCGTTGATCTGGGCGGCGGTTATAGAATATCTCGTACTGTATTTCATCCGGTTAAAAATTGGGTACAAATTTAATCATTTCTCAAGACAAAAAGGCACAGTTGTTTCTCGAACCTATTGTCAGCACAAAACAATTACTCAATTATTTATATCTTTGCAATAGAGAATAATCGTATGAAAGCTTTCATTCTGAGCCTATTGCTCTTTTTATCGGCCATGCTGCCCCTGCCTGCGAAAAGTTTTGAGATCCAAGGGCCGCAGGGTGCTCTGTCTTGCAAGATCAACCTTCCGGAAGGGTTTGATACGGAAAAAGGCCGATGCCCCATGGTCATTCTCATGCACGGCATCTTCTCCAGCAAGGACTACAACCCCATGCCGGCTATCGCCAAGGGGCTGGCTAGGGCCGGCATCGCTTCCATCCGCTTCGACTTCAACGGCCACGGAAAAAGCCAGGGACGGATGCAGGACATGACCGTGGAGAAAGAGATTGCCGATGCCATGACCGTCTATCAGTACGTGAAAGCCCTCTGCCCTACGTTTCCGTAATCGGCATTCTGGGGCACTCACAAGGGGGCGTCATTGCTTCCATGGCGGCAGGACGCCTGGCCGATGCCGGCAGCGCTCCCGCCCGCCTGGTTCTCATCGCTCCGGGGGCCGTCATCAAAGAAGCCTGCCAGGGCGGCAAGTTCTTCAACGCCCGCTTCGACCCCGAGGACCCGCCGGAATTCATCCGCTGCTGGGGCTTTATGAAACTGGGAAGGGAGTATCTCCTGACTACGCAGCTGCTGGACATCTACGGCACGGCATCGGCCTACAAAGGCCCCGTGCTCATCCTCCACGGGACAAAAGACTCGATCGTTCCCATGTGGTGCAGCGAACGCTACAAAGAAACCTATGGAGACGCCGCCTCCCTCTCGGTGATTGACGGCGAGAACCACACCATCACCCACCGCCGCAGCGAAGTGGTCCGCCAGGTGGTCGATTATTTCCGGGTCGATTGACCTCCGACTGACTCATTGTTGCCTTGCCTTCGAGTTCTTTGCCGTCAGAACCGAACGAATTAGATTTCTTGTCACCCATCTTTACGTTGGCGCTGCTGCATCACCTGCCTCTAAAGCACACTTTGGCTCTTCCAGGCCCTATTTCGTGCTTTAGCCATACCCGCGCACCCGCACTAAAGCACACTTTCGCTCTTCCAGGCCACATTTCGTGCTTTAGCCATAACCGCGCACCCGCACTAAAGCACACTTTCACCTTTCCAAGCCACATTTCGTGCTTTAGCCATACCTGCTCACCCACACTAAAGCACACTTTCACCTTTCCAAGCCACATTTCGTGCTTTAGCCATAACCGCGCACCCACACTAAAGCACACTTTC
>JAFUWW010000014.1 GCA_017471085.1 Bacteroidales bacterium
CTGGGTGTATGCCGATTCTCCTACGAAAACGGCGTTTTCCGCAATACTGGACGATGGGAAGCCTCCTCCATTCTTTCCTTCGCTGACGACGGCCAGGGACACGTCTGGTTCGGTGGTTTCCACCCCAAGGTGTTCTGCGTGGACAAAAAGGACGGTTCTCTCCGGGAACTCCGGCTCTTTCCCGATGGGTACAGCCATGTATCTGCCCTGATTATGACGGACGAAGGACTTCTGGCCGGAGCCTTCCCCTATGACATCCGGAAAATCGACCCGGCCACCTTCAATGTGCAGCCTTTTGTTCCGGACAATGTATTCCGCATGGCCCTTCCCAAGGGGGAATACATCCCCACCTGTTTTTTCCGCGACAGCGAAGGACTCCTCTGGATCGGCACCAACACCAACGGGCTGCTTTGCTGGAACGCCTCCAAGCGGGAACTCCGCCGGGTGGAAGGCGCTCCCTGCGACGACATCGCCGCCGTCCAGGAAGACAGCCGGGGCAACATCTGGGTCAGCACCCAGTATGGTCTGGGGAAATACAGCAAGGCCGACGGAACCTTCACCAATTACACAGATCAGAATAGAACTGGCGGCAACCAGTTCAGCGACCGTGCCGCCACTGTCCTGCAGAACGGCACCCTGGTTTTTGGCGGCTTGCACGGGGTCACCGTGGTGAATCCTGTTTCGGTATCCAAGAAAAGGGATGTTCCTCTCGCTTTCGAATATCTGAAAATTCACAATACCCTGGTTCAGCCCGGCACGGAATCGGCCATCGGCAAGAATCTCTGCCTGCGGCCGGAAGTGACGCTGGATCACACGCAGAAAGGTTTTTCCATCGCCTTTGCAGCACTGGACTATTCCAACGACGAGCGGGCCAATTACTATTATATGCTGGAGGGGGAAGACAATTTCTGGGTAGAGGCCGGCAACGTTCATGAAGCCTATTTTTCCAACCTGGATCCCGGCCATTACACCTTCAGGGTCCGGATTGGAAGCAACCGCATCGCCGACCGGGAAATCTCCCTGCCCATCCATGTAAAATACGCCCCCTGGAGCCATCCGATTGCCATCTTGACCTACGTCCTTCTGGCGCTTCTCTTCCTGGCCGGCCTGCTCTTTTTCGTCTTGCGAAGCCGGAAAGAGAGCCTGGCCGCCCGTAAAGCGCAGCGGGAGAAGGAGGAGCAGCAGCGCATCAACCGGATGAACACCAGTTTCTTCGCCAACATGGCCCACGAGTTCCGCACGCCGCTCACCCTCATTTCCGGGCCTGTTTCCCTTCTGTCCGGCAGCGCCACGGCATCGGCCGAGGACAAGCGCATGCTCCGGACCGTGCAGAAAAATGTAGACCGCCTGCTCAAGCTGGTGAACCAGCTCCTTGACATGGGCAAGCTGGAGACCGACAGCCTCCCCCTCAAGGTGAGCAAAATGGACATCGTCCCACTGGTGAAGGAGCAGAACGACCTCTTCCTCTCCCGCGCCAAGAGCAAGAACATCAACTTCGAATTCTACTGCCATGAGAATACCTATGTAATGTGGGCCGATGCCGACAAAATCGGCAAGATCATGGGAAATCTCCTGTCCAACGCCTTCAAGTTCACGCCGGAAGGGGGCACTGTGCGGGTGATGCTGGACGTGATCTCGCGGGAGCATGTGGAGCGCACCTTCCCGCTCACCCAAAACGATACGCAGGAGAACTACCTCCGGGTCATCGTCTCCGACACCGGCCCCGGCATCCCCAAGGCCAGCACGGAGAAGATCTTCGAACGGTATTACCAGGTGGACGGAACCTCCGACGGGGCCTATAATTACGGAACCGGCATCGGCCTGTACTACACCCGCGCGCTCGTCAGCCTGCATCACGGCTACATCCATGCCAACAACCGGGAAACCGGGTCGGGGGCCGTATTCACCTTCATCCTCCCCACCGGAGAAGACGCCTATGCGCTCTCCGAACGGGAAAACAGCATCGTCCAGGTGCAGAGCGAAGCGCCGGCCCCCGTGGAAGAGATTCCGGAAGTGACGGCGGCAGCGGCCTCCGGCAAGAGCATCCTGGTGGTGGACGACGACATCGAAGTTACCCAGTATCTCAAGGACCTGCTTTCGGCCGATTACGAGGTCATCTGCAAGTTCAACGCGGCATCGGCCCTGGAGAGCCTGGGCGAAAAACCGGTGGACCTGGTGATCAGCGACGTCTCCATGCCCGGGAAAGACGGCTACGCCCTCTGCAAGGACATCAAGAGCGACAGCCAGCTCTGCCACATCCCGGTAATCCTGGTCACTGCCAAAGTAACGGTGGAGAACCAGATCCAGGGCCTGGACATGGGGGCCGATGCCTACGTGACCAAGCCTTTCGATCCGTACTACCTGAAATCCCTCATCCGCTCGCAGCTGGACAACCGCGACCGGATGCAGCGGCTGGTCAGGTCGGCCACCAGCACGGAGGCCATCGCCCCGGCCGCCTCGCTTTCATCGCAGGACAGCGAATTCCTGGACAGCCTGTACAGACTGATGGAATCCGAGATGGCCAATCCGGAACTGGACGTAGAAAAAATGGCGGGGGACCTGTTCATCTCCCGCTCTAAGCTGTTCTACAAGGTGAAAGGCCTTACCGGCCAGACTCCCATCGAGTTTTTCAAACAGTACAAACTGAACCGCGCCGCCCAGCTGATCAAGGAAGGGAAATACACCATTTCCCAGGTTTCCGACCTTACCGGCTTCAGTTCGCCGTCCAAGTTCTCAACGTTGTTCAAAAAACAGTTTGGCGTCCCGCCCAGCAGCTATAAAGGCTAGACAGTCATCAGGGAA
>JAFUWW010000057.1 GCA_017471085.1 Bacteroidales bacterium
ACGAACACATCGTAGTCACGGATGGGCTTGATGTCGATCTGGGAGCCCGGGAGGAAAGCCTCGATACCGAACACGTCCACGATCATGCCGCCCTTGGTGCGGGTCTTCACATAACCCTTCACCACCTCGTTGTTCTCGTAGGCGGCGTTAACCATATCCCAAGACTTGAGCTGACGGGCTTTCTTGTGGGAGATCACCAGCTGACCTTTGCGGTCTTCGGCACTTTCCACCAGCACTTCCACCTTGTCACCCACCTTGAGGTCGGGGTTGTAGCGGAATTCGGGGGCGGAGATCACACCTTCGCTCTTGGCGCCGATGTTCACCACGACCTCGCGCTTGTTGATGGAGGTGACGACACCTTCCACCACCTCGTTCTCGGTGACCTTGGAGAGGGTCTGCTCGTACTTGGCGAGGGTCTCGTCTTTGGAGCCGGCCTCTACGCCGTCATTCTCAAAAGCGTCCCAGTCGAACTCCTCGGGAGCTACGGAGGCGTTCAGGACAGCCTTCTTGGTTTCTTTCTGGACAGGAGCCTCTACCTGAGCCTCTTCTGCCACGTTCTTGATTTCTTCAGACATAATTTTTTGACTAAAAAAAACTAGTAGTTTAACATTATTTCTTGAGCTTTTGCCGGGACGCTTTTACACGCCCGCGGGAAAAAAGCGCGCAAATATAGTGATAATTATTTGATTGTGCAACTAAATTTTCTTCGTACGGCGCTTGCTTTTTCGTGATTTTTCCGTACTTTTGCAGGCTGACTTTTCCGTAATGTCAGCTGGTTGTCCATGGGCGCCCGCCGTCCGATAAGTAAAATCCCATCCGGTGCGACTGGCCCGGAGCTAAAAAAGAGACAGAGATATGCTGAGTATCTTCTACAAGGAAAACGGAAAAATTCTCCTCTCCCAGTCGGAGAAAGACTTCCCGAAGTTCACCCTGGATTCCGTCATCTGGATCGACCTGGTAGACCCCAGCGGCGACGAAAAAAGAAGCGTGGAAGCGTTCCTGGGCACGGAAATCCAAAGCCGGGCACAGGCCGAAGAGATCGAGTCATCGTCCCGTTACTTCGAGAGCGACGACGCCATCTTCGCCAACACCAACTTCCTCACCCCGGGACCGGACGAATACATGATGCAGGCCGTGTCGTTCACCATCGTGGACGATACCCTCACCACGCTCCGCGAAGTGCCCCTTCGCTCGTTCACGGAGCTCCAGCGCCGCCTGCAGGTGAATCCCAGGCAGTACCCCTCCGGTTTCAGCGTCTTCGCCAGTATCCTGGACCAACGTGTCGACCTGGACGCCGACATGATCGAGCTCCTCTCAAAGGAGATCTCCCAGTACGCCAAGCGCATCAACGAAGAGGAAGACATCGACCAAGAACTCCTGCTGGACATCTCCCAGATGCAGGAAAACACCATGGTGGTGCGGGAAAACGTGGTGGACAAGCAGCGCCTCATCTCCAACCTCATGCGCTCCACCAAGGTGCCGCGCACGCTGGAGAACCGCCTGAACGTACTCCTGCAGGATATCTCTTCCCTGCTGAGCCACACCAACTTCTGCTTCGAGCGTCTGGAGTACCTGCAAGACACCGTGCTGGGTCTGATCAACCTGGAACAGAACAAAATCATGAAGATCCTGGCCGTGGTGAGCGTGTTCCTGATGCCGCCCACCCTCATCGCCGGCTTCTACGGGATGAACGTCCGCCTGCCCATGATCGATGCCGACAACCCCAACGCCAACTTCTGGAACTGGGTCATCATCCTGGGCATCATGGGGCTCAGCTGCCTGCTGGTCTGGTACCTCTTCCGCCGCAAGAAACTCCTATAATGCCCTTGCCATGTTGCGGGCCAGAATGCCCTGCAACGCCGAAAAACGTTGCAACATGGCCGGAAAAACCACCCCAGCAGCCGTAATCCTTGCCATGTTGCACGCCAGAATGCCCTGCAACGCTGATAAGCGCTGCAACATGGCCAGCCTATTACGCTTCGTACTCGGTGGGATCGAAGCCTTCCAGGGCATCCTTGCGCTCCAGGCAGGTGCCGCATTTGCCGCAGTGCTTCTCGCCGCCCTTGTAGCAGGAGTAAGTGAGGGAATAGTCGATGCCGAGCTGCCGGCCGCGGAGGGCGATGTCCCGCTTGGTGATGTTGCAGTAGGGCGAAACCACCTTTACACCGTTGTAAGTGCCGGCCTGGGTGGCCTGGCTGAAGGCCTCCACGAATTCCGGGCGGCAGTCCGGGTAAATCGAATGGTCGCCGCTATGGTTGGCGATGAGCACGGTATCCAGGCCGAAGCTCTCCGCCAGGCCGGCCGCCACCGCCAGCATGATGCCGTTGCGGAAAGGCACCACGGTGCTGTGCATGTTGTCC
The DNA here is from genome assembly GCA_017471085.1 of Bacteroidales bacterium. Next base: position 2,361 of record JAFUWW010000057.1, read on the forward strand.
TCGGCGTAGGAGCCCTCGGGGATGTCGCCGCCGCCCAGCAGCAGGTCGCTCTTGAAATACTGGCCGATAAATTCCAGCGGAATCACAAAATGCCTGATACCCAGGCGCTGGCAGTTCTCCACGGCACAGGCGATCTCTTTGGAATTGTGCTTGGAGCCATAACCGAAAGTAACCGCGATCTCGATGCTGTCGCGGTACTCATACAGCAGCGTGGTACTGTCCAGGCCGCCGGAATATATAAGGATAGCTTTCATCTGATACTGAATTAATCTTCCACTTGCGGCGCAAAGCAGGCCAGCATGGCATCCACGGCCGTCCGGGCCGATGCCACCGCCTCCACCACTGTCCTGGGGCCGAGGCAGAAGTCGCCGGCCACCCAGACATGGGAGAGCCCCTGTACGCACTGCCGCTCGTCCAGCAGCGGCCAGCCGTCCTCGCCGAAAACGGCCCCTGAACCTTCCAGAAGCCGGAAATCGGGCTTCTCGCTGATGGCCGTAAGGAGCGTGTCGCACGACACGAAATGGTCTGTCCCCTCGATGATGCGGGTCACCACGCGGCCGCCGTCCTCCGGCACCACATTCTCGCATTTGCGGAACACCACGCCGCCTTCCTTCACCTCCACGGGCGCCTCGAACACCTCGAAACGGACGCCGTCGGCCTTGGCCTCCTCCACCTCGATGGGGTTGGCGGGCATGTTCTCGAAGGTCTTGCGGTAATAGACCCAGGTTTCCGCACCCAGCCGCCGGGCGGTACGGCAGGCATCCATGGCCACGTTGCCGCCGCCGATCACAATCACCTTCTTTCCCAGATCATAGGCCGACGGATCCTTGAGGAAAGGCAGGGCCTGCACGGAATGCTCCTCTCCGGGGATGTGGAGCGTTGCGGGCTTTTCGGCCCCGGCGCCAACCAGCACAGCATCGTACCGGGCGGAAAGCTCCGCCAGCGTAACGTCCCGGCCGACCTCCACCCCACCCTGGAAGCCGATGCCGGCCTCGGCGAACATGGTCTCGAAAGCATCGACATACTTCTTGTCCAGGCGGAAGGCGGGAATGCCGTAGCGGAGGACGCCGCCCATGCGCTCATTGGCATCCAGCAGGGTCACATCCGCGCCGGCCTCGTACAGCCACACGGCCGCGGCCAGTCCCGCGGGGCCTGCCCCCACAAGGGCGATTTTCTTGCCGGAAAGCTCCTCTGTACGGCGCTCCAGGCGGTGTTTGAACAGGTATTCCGCAGAAATTTCCTGCTCTATCTCGTACCAGCGTACGGGAATCTTCTTCACGTTGAGCACGCAATGGCCGTAGCAGAACTGTTTCCAGTCGCAAACCTGGGAAGTGACGGCTGTAAGCGGATTGTTCCGGAACAGCAGTTCGCCGGCCTCCTCCAGGCGGTTCTGGCGGTACAGCAGCATGCACTCGGGCACCGGCGTATGCACAGGGCACCCCTGAAGAGCGCATTTGGGCTTCTTGCAAAGAAGACAACGGTTGGCTTCGCTATTCATAATTATGCAGTTAAGGTCTGAATGCTTGTCTGTTTACGATGGATCGGCCCAGTGTGAGGGAATCGGCATATTCCAGATCGTCGCCGAAACCCAGGCCGCGGGCGAGGGAACTCACTCTCACCCCCGTAGCCTCCACTTGCCGGTAAATGTAAAATGCAGTGGTCTCCCCTTCCACGTCGCCGCTCAGGGCCAGGATAATCTCGGCCGATGCCGGATTCTCCAGCGCTTTCACCCTTTCCGTCAGCTCGCGGATGGTGAGGTCGGAGGGTCCCACCCCGGCGATGGGCGAAATAATGCCGCCCAGCACGTGATAGACGCCGTGGTACTGCCCGGTGGCCTCGATACTCATCACGTCCCGCACGCTCTCCACCACGCAGATGGTGCGCTGGTCACGGGTCCTGTCCCCGCAGATGGCGCATTCCTCACTGTCGGAAATCATGCGGCAGCGGCGGCAGTAGCGCACATCGTCCCTCAGATGATTGATGGCGTCGGTGAAATGATGGACGTTCTCCGAGGGCTGCTTCAGCAGGTGCAGCGCCAGCCGGAGCGCGCTCCGCCGGCCCACGCCGGGAAGCGAGCTGATGGCATCCACTGCCTCTGACAACAACTTGGACGGATAGGTTTCCTTATAAGGCATGGTACGCGATGAGCCCCTCCATGGGCGTAGGATAAAACTTGCTGAAGGTGATGCCGTACCCTGCCCCCATCTGCACCAGCAGTTCCCGGCAGGCATAGCCGAATCCGCCGATCACCCCCACAGGAAGGGAGGCATCGTAGCGGAGGACGGTGCGCTGGAAGAAAGCGTCGAAGTGCCTGTGCATCAGCTCCCTGACATAGGCCGACTGCTCGTAGCGCGTATGTACGAACGGGGCGATCGAGCCCAGATAGCGGGCGGGCGCTTCCTCCCGGTAGACATGCCGGACGATGGCGGGGTAATCGGCCTGGAACTGCTCTTTGAAGGCTTTGGCCAGCTCTTCGGGGACAAGGCCCTTGAGGTAATCGGCCAGGAAGAGTTTGCCGAGGACCGCCGCGCCGCCTTCGTCTCCGAGGATGAAGCCGCCGCAGTCGATGTGGTCCACGATTTTCGCGCCGTCCCACTGGCAGGTGTTGGAGCCTGTTCCCAGGATGGTGGCGATGCCCGGCTCCCGTCCGCAGACGGCCCGCGCCGCCCCCAGCAGGTCCGACGCATATTCTTTGGGCACACCCGGCAGCATCCGTTCCAGGCAGAGGTGGAGGGGCAGGGCCGATGCTTCCGACACGATCCCCGCCCCATACACATAGATATGGTCGATGGTGGGGCCGTCGTGCTGTTTCTGCAGTTCCCTCAGGGAGCGGATGGCCTCATAGACCACCTCCCCCACCTTCACGGGGTCCGACTGGGAAAAGTTGATGCCCGGAAGGTTGATCTCCCGGTGCCAGGTTCCGTCCGCGATGCACCAGATGGACTTGGTGGCGCCACTGTCTACGATGAGGTTCATACCAGCACTCCGTTTTTCTTCCAATGAATATAGCCGTACGCGGCCGATACCACATAGGCAATGTACAGCAGGGACATCCAGTATTGGCCGGTCTGCAGGCAGAGCGCGGCGGTGAGAATATCGGCCACAATCCAGAGGAGCCATTCCTGGAGGTAGCTTTTGGCGAGCCACCAAGTGGCGATGACGCTGAGGACGGTGGCTACGGCGTCCAGTTCGGGGGCGCTGTCGCCGGTGGCCCTGAGAAGCCACATGCAAAGAAGCGAGCCCGCCACGAAGATGACGGCGCTCCAGATGGCGACGCTCTTGGGAAGGGCGGTGAGATGGATCACTCCCTCCCCTGCCTTGGCGCTGTCTTTCCGCCACTGGTACAGGCCGATGAAGGAGACTGCTACGTAATAGATGTTCAGGCCCATGGAAGCCCATACCTGCTGCGCTGCGAAACTGCAGGCGCAGGCGGTTCCGGTGAGGATGCCCAGGACCCACATGGCATTTTTCTGGAGGATTTCCAGAATCACATAGACCACGCCGGTGACGAGGGCGAAGATCTCGACAGCCTGAATCCAGTCCATTTTACTTTACTTCGATGAGTTCCACCACGAATTTGAGGGCGCTGCAGGGCGGGATGCCGCGGGTGCCGGATTCGCCGTAGGCCAGATGGTACGGGAGGTAGAGTTCGTACTTGGCGCCTTCGGACATGAGCTGGAGGCCTTCGGTCCAGCCTTTGATTACCTGGTTGAGGCCGAATTCGGCAGGCTCTCCCCTCTTGTAGGAGCTGTCGAAGACGCTGCCGTCCGGGAAGGTGCCTTCGTAATGGCAGACTACGGTGTCGGTAGCCTTGGGTTTCCTGCCGGTGCCTTCCTTGATCACTTTGTACAGGAGGCCGCTGCCGGTGGCTTTCACGTTGAGGTCTTTGGCAGCATCGGCCAGGAATTTTTCTCCTTCGGCCTTGGCGGCGGCGCCTGCAGTTGCAGCCCGCTCGGCGGTCTCTTCCTCAAGTTCTTTATAGAAGGCTTCAAGGGCCTGTCCGGCTTCGTCCATTGAAATGGCGATATTTCCGCCGGAAAGCATGTCTTTCAGGCCCGCGAGGAAATCTTCCAGGTTGGGAATGCGGATGCCCTGCTGATAGAAGCTGGAGGCAACGCTCATTCCGAATGCATAACTTTTCTTGTCCATATCTATTTTAATTGTTTCGTTTACTATTATCAAAGTCTCTCCATCATCTTCGGCAGCCCCTTCCTCTCATGTGCCGAGGGCGGCGAAAAATTCCGGAGACAACGTTTCCGCCTAAAGGGCTTTGGCGGCGGATTCGCCTGCGAGGTAGCCGGTGGAGAAGGCTACTTGCAGGTTGTAACCGCCTGTGTCACAGTCCATGTCCAGCACTTCGCCCGCGAAGTAGAGGCCGGGCTGTTTCTTGGATTCCAGGGTTTTGGCCACTACTTCCGCCGTGCTGATGCCGCCGGCGGTGATCACGCAGCGCTCGAACCCTACGAAACCGGCAATATCCAGTTTCCAGTCTTTCAGAGTGGCGGCCAGGGTATCGACACTCACCTTGGGATTGGTGCGGAGGAAGGCCAGGGTCAGGTTCCAGGGGATGAGCTTGCCCAGCATGATGCGGAACAGGCGCTGGAAACTCTGGCCGCGGGAGCGCTCATCGGCAATCACCTCATCCCACTTGGCGTGGACGTCGGCATCCAGTTTCTCCAATTCCACGGCAGGCTTCAGGTCGATGGAAACGCTCACTTTCTGTCCGTCCGTGAGGGCTTTTACGGCGCGGCGGCTCACTTGGAAACCCAGGGGGCCTTCCAGGCCGCCGTCGGTGAATTCTATGTCGCCGAACTCCTGCTGCACGGGTTCTCCGTTCACCAGCAGGGTGAGCTGCACATTGTCCAGGTTGTTGCCGTTGAACAGTCCGCCGGTTTCGGACAGCGGGACGATGCGCTCGATGTGTTTGCTGAATTTGGGGTACCAGGAGGGCAGCGGAGCGATTTTGCGCTCTTTGGTCTTTCCGTAGACGGTGCGTCCGCGGAAGGCCGCCTTGATCTCGGAAGCGGTGGTTCCCTCCTCCTTGTAACCCACGGGCACGATGGCCGTCAGGGAAGGAAGGCACGGGTCGATGCTGTGGCCGATTTCCTCGGCCCACATGTAACCGTCTCCTGTCGATCCGGTTCCGGGATAGGAAAGGCCGCCGGTGGCCACGATGAGCTTGCGGCAGGTATATTCCACCGGTTCGATGGTGATTTCCTCGCGGGTGGGCGCCGGCTTGCCGGGCTTCAGCTTGCGGGGGTCATCGACCGGAATCCTGACTTTTTTGCGGGTGGTCTGCACGCAGTCCAGGCTGAAACCCCTGGAGGTGGGGTCGATGGTTTTGACTTCGCAGTCGGTCACCACCCTCACGCCGGCGAGGGTGCAGGCCCTCAGGAGCGTATCCACCACGTCTCCGGCATTGTGCGACTCCGGGAAGGCCCGGTCGCCGCGCTCCACCACCGAGCGCATGCCGCTCTCCTTGAAGAGCTTCATCACGCCCTCCGGCGGCAGGTTGTGCCAGGCGGGACTCACGAAATTGATGTCCGTTCGGATGTGCGCGGAAAAATCGGCCCACTCCTTCACATTGGTGAAATTGCAGCGGCCTTTGCCCGTAATCATCACCTTCCGGCCCGCCTTGGGCATTTTCTCCAGCACCACCACGGTACCGCCCTCTTCCGTGCCCGAAAGCACCCGGGCAGCCCCTACGGCCGCCATCAGGCCGGCAGCCCCTCCTCCAATCACAATAATATCTGCTCGCATAACATCTCTTTGGTTATTCCTCGCAAGGGGCAGTCACGTCCGGACACACCCCTTCAACTTGCAAAAATACGCTTTTCGGCGATTGTCTGCAAATAAAGTTTGGATAGTTTTGGAAAAAAGTCTTATATTTGCAGTCCCGATTCAAGAAATCGGCCAGGCCACTTTAGCTCAGTCGGTAGAGCAGCGCATTCGTAACGCGCAGGTCGCCAGTTCGAGCCTGGTGAGTGGCTCACGAAAAAGCAGGGTTTTACGCCCTGCTTTTTTTCATACGCCGGGGCTGCTTCGCCCCCGCCCCAGAAGGCCGGTTGTTTTATGGCTCGAGCTCTTGGCCAGATTGATACATGGCACAATCAAAGTCACGTTCTGCCCCATTTTCTTGACTAAGAATGGCACTTGGCACAATCAAAGTCACGTTCTGTCCCTTTTTTTTGACAAAGAATGGCACTCGGCGCAATCATGGTCACGTTCTGCCCCTTTTTTTTTGACAAAGAATGGCACTCGGCGCAATCATGGTCACGTTCTGCCCGAATCCACATGAACCTGTTGTGACGTGGAATCAGCGCGGATCTTTTCAGTGTCGAAATTCTCTGTAATAACGGCGGGAATACCGTCTCTAAAAATGTCTTTGTAACCATAGGGCACTACCAAGTAACTATTACAACATACTTATCTTAAAAAGGGCCAGGGAGCAATGCAATACCGTTTGTTTTCCAGTTCTAGTGCTTGTTCTGGTGCCATACGAAACGATATAAATCAGTTGGTGAAGGCCGGCTATTTCCACAGGCTGCCTTGTTCCTGATCTGTGGTTAAAGCACAAAATGCGGCCTGGAAGGGCGAAAATGTGCTTTAGAACAGCTGTGCAGGCGTGGTTAAAGCACGAAATGTGACCTGGAAGAGCCAAAGTGTGCTTTAGAGCGGGTACGCAGATGGGGCTAAAGCACGAAATGCGGCCTGGAAGAGCGAAAATGTGCTTTAGAACAGCTATGCAGGCGTGGTTAAAGCACGAAATGTGACCTGAAAGAGCCAAAGTGTGCTTTAGAGCGGGTACGCAGGCGTGGCTAAAGCACGAAATGTGACCTGGAAGAGCGGAAGTGTGCTTTAGAGCGGGTACGCAGGCGTGGTTAAAGCACAAAATGCGGCCTGGAAGAGCCAAAGTGTGCTTTAGAACAGCTGTGCAGGCGTGGTTAAAGCACGAAATGTGACCTGGAAGAGCCAAAGTGTGCTTTAGAGCGGGTACGCAGATGGGGTTAAAGCACAAAATGCGGCCTGGAAGAGCGGAAGTGTGCTTTAGGCAGGTAAAGCAGGTGTGTCCGATAGCCATCTACAGACAAAACGAGAGTGGCCTGAGTCAACTTGACTTCTGGGCCACCCTCGTTTTCATTGTTTCCCTTTTCGCAGATCCGTAATGACGGTTAGTTCCAGGGATCGTCCTCGGCGGGAACGCGGATGTCGGAGAGGCACTGGATTTCGTTCAGGAACCACTGGGCGGTGCTGGGCTTTTTGCGAAGTTTCACGGGGCGGGGGTTGTCGGCGCCGCCGGAAGTGACGTACAGCGTAGCCCAGTTCTCGTTCTGGAACGAGTATTTGTTGGACGATACCGTAATGGTGAACGGCTGGGTGGGCGTGTAGTTGTTCGCCGGCGTAGCGCCCTGGAAGAAGGAACGCGGCTTGTAATACTTGCCGGAGAGGCGGTCACGCAGGAACTGCTTCTCGTAGGTGGAAGTGGGCTCCGGACCTTTGAGGTAGTCCAGCATGGCGATGGTGGCGTTTACATCGGCCTCATAGTTGCAAAGGACGGCGATGGTAAGGGCCACCGTGGCGTAGGAGTCCTTGAGATCGGCCTCCGGAAGGGCTTTCAGTTCCTCCACGGAGGCAGGAAGCTTTTCAAAAGTAAAGGTGCGGGACTTGTTGCCGCCGCCGAACAGCTGTGCCGCGGCGGGAATGCCGCTGAGAAAGGATGCACACATAATCAGAATTCCAATCAAACGTTTCATATGGCAGTAGTTATTAGTTTCAACTATCCTTGACCGTATCCTCTTCGGAAAGTTCCATCGGCCTGTATCCTTCCGAAGACTCCTGAGCATCGACGGAAAGTTCTATCGGCCTGTATCCTTCCAGAGGCTCCTGAGCATCGGCGGAAAGTTCCATCGGCCTGTATCCTTCCAGAGGCTCCTGAGCATCGGCGCCGCCTTCGGAAAAAGATTCATAATAAGCGGCGATGGCGGCTTCCTCCGCCTCTTTCTGGATGGCCTCGTCCTTGGCCAGATGCTTGTTGAAAAGCTTCCGGGAGGTCTTGAGCATGAAGAAATAGAGGCCGGCAAAAAGGGCGATGAGCCCCGCCGCAGCGGCGGAAACCGTGGAAATCATCAGCAGCGCATCGAAAAGGGAATGCAGCAGCATCGGAACCACGACAGAGAGCACCAGGTTCCTCACCCGCCCGGAGGGATGGTCGAAGAACGCCTTCGACACATAATACCCCATCACCACGGCGAAGAAGAAATGGCCGGGCACGGAAACCAGGGCGCGCATGGCCCCCACCGCAGGCCAGGCGGCGAAATTCTGGAACAGATAGAGGATATTCTCCAGCGCGGCGAACCCCAGGCCGATGCAGGCGGTGTACACAATGCCGTCCATATACTCGTCGAAGAACTTGCAGCGACGAAGGAACAGCATGAGCATCAGGAACTTGCACAGCTCTTCCGGAATGCCGGCGCCGAAGACCGCCACCCGGAAATGATCCCACGCCGTGACAGGCGCCGAGGGCACGAGACCGAACCCGGAGAGCGGAAGCGCAACCAGCATCGCCAGAAAGGCCGACCCTACCCCGTACCCGAAAGCCTTCAGGAGTTCCGGGACAGGCTCCTGCTGCAGCTTGTCCTTGGTATAAACAAAATACAGAAGGCCGATCGCAGGCGCCACGGCAGCTATGATAACAAGAAGCGTAATCATCTTATATCAAGCAGTTTATGAGTTTGCAGCGAAAGCTGCCAGAGGGGATGGGCCAGCACATAGGCCACCGTCTCGGCCACATTGGAGGTGCCGTCGGCCTGGCTGCAGGGCTGGAGGTAGTGCCGGGCCGCGGGGAAAGAAGCCCACCGCGCCGGATCCACGCCCGGCGAAAGCACCAGCTTCAGTTCATCGGCCCGCTTCAGGCGCAGCCTTCCGTCCCCTTTCAGGCCTTGAACATCCTCTTTGGGGCTGCACGTAACCCAGTCGATCCCTTCCGGAACTTCCTGTGTGGCATTGGTTTCCACGTGCAGCACATAGCCCGCCCCATGGAGCAGGCCGATCAACTTTTCATCCACCTGCAGCAGCGGCTCCCCGCCGGTAAGGCAGACCCGGCGCACATCGGCCCCGGCCTCCCGGACCCGCGCGAGAATCTCCTCAGCCTCAAGCAGTTCTCCCGTTTCGTGGGCCGTATCGCAGAAGGGGCAGCGGAGGTTGCAGCCGCTCAGGCGTACGAACACCATGGGCGTTCCCGTCCAGGCGCCCTCCCCCTGCAGGCTGCAGAATATTTCGTTGACCCTGTACATCAGCGCTCGTAGGCGGCCATGTTCATTTCCGATTCCCACACTTCCACCTTGTAGGCGTTCGCCACATGGTCGCAGATCCAGCGGGCGATGTTTTCCGCCGTCGGGTTGAAGTCGAAAACCTCGTTCAGGTTCTTGTGGTCCAACGCATCCGTAATCTGCCGCTTGATGTGGGTGAAGTCCGTCACCATGCCGTCGGCATTCAGCTTTTCGCTCTTGCAGTAAATCTTGACTATCCAGTTGTGCCCGTGCAGATCCTCGCACTTGCTTTCGTACGAGAGGTTCAGCGCATGGGCCGATGATATCTCCAGTCTCTTGCAAACGTAGTACATAACGATATGTTTTCGCAAATATAATCATTTTCCGGGAGAATAATAAGCCCGAAAATGCCTACCTTTGCATTCACAAAGCATGAATCATCCATGGAACTAAGTTACAGACTGGTCCTCTTCGACCTGGACGGGACCCTCATCGACACCATCGAAGACCTGGGCGACGCCGTGAACCACGCCCTTTCGCTCCGGGGATTCCCGCTGCACAGCCAGGCGGAGTACCGCCGGATGGTGGGCCACGGCGTACGCAACCTCGTGACCCAGGCCCTGCCGGATAATCTTCGGGCCGATGAAACCCTCATAGACGCCGCCCTGGCCGATTTCAAGGCCTGGTACACCGCCCATATCGACGTGCACACCCGCCCCTACCCCGGCATGCAGGCGCTGCTGAAAGACCTCGACGCCGCCGGAGTAAAGATGGCCGTGACCTCCAACAAGTTCCAGTCCGGGACGGAGAAACTCATCCGGGAGTTCTTCCCGGAGATTTCCTTCGTGTCGATCCTGGGCAACCGGGAAGGCTTTCCGCTGAAACCGGACCCGGAAATCGTGGGCGAGGTGCTGCGGGCCGCCGGTTCCCCTGACGGGAAGCCCTTCCCCCGCGAAGAGGCCGTCCTGGTGGGCGATTCCCTCACCGACATGAAGACGGCGCTCAACGGCGGCATCCGGGGCATCGCCGTGGGCTGGGGATATCGGCCTATGGAAGCGACCGAGGATTACAGCTTTGCCGGCAGCGTGACGGAACTCCGGACCCTGCTTTTCGCCCGGCCTTTCTTCGTGAGCGATCCTGTCCCCACACCGCCGGCCGGGCCCCTGACGCCCCTGCAAACAACAGTCTACGGAATGTTTGCGCGGCTCAATATCCCTTTCACCCGCGTGGATACGGACCCCGGCATCACCATGGAGGACTGCCGGCACATCGACGAGAAGATCGGCGTCCGGATTGTGAAGACGGTCTTCGTGTGCAACCGCCAGCAGACGGAATTCTACCTGTATGTCACCACCGGCGACAAGCCCTTCGTGACCCGTGAATTCTGCGCAGCGCTGGGCATTCCGCGGGTTTCTTTTGCATCGGCCGATAAACTGATGGCGCTCACCGGCGTGGAAGTGGGCGCCACCACCATCCTCAGCGCCGCATGGCCGGAAGCCGCCGGGGTACATCTGGTGATGGACCGCGCCGTCGCGGAAAGCCCCTGGTTCGCCTGCACCGACGGAACCGACACCTGCTTCGTCCGCCTCCGCACCCAGGACCTGCTGGAAAAATACCTGCCCGCAAGCGGGCACAGCCTGACGGTGATTTAGCCTTATGGAAACGTCCGGACTTTCTGTTGAGCGGCATCCTTTTGAGCCGTTCCTGCCCCAGGGTGCCAGGATGCTGTTTCTGGGCAGTTTTCCCCCGCAGCCGCACCGCTGGTCGATTGCGTTTTACTATCCTAACTGGATCAACGATTTCTGGCGCATCATGGGCCTGATCCATTTCGGAGACAAGGACCATTTCTGCATTCCGGCCGAAAAGCGTTTTGACGAGGCCCTGATCCGGCAGTTCTGCACCTCGGAGGGGCTGGCCTTGTACGACACCGCCTGCAAAGTGCGCCGCCTCCGCGACAACGCCTCCGACGCTTTCCTGGAAGTGGTCACACCCACCGATATCCCGGCGCTGCTGGCCCGGATCCCGTCCTGCCGCATGCTCATCACCACCGGCGAAAAAGCCACCGGCGTGGTTGCCGGACAGTTCGCCTGCCCGGTACCCGCCATCGGCGAATACGTGGAGATGGCCGGTCAAGCCGGCAACGGCCCGGCATCTGCCGGCCGCCCCCTGCAGTTCTGGCGCATGCCCTCCACCTCCCGTGCATACCCCCTTCCCCTGGCCCGGAAGGCCGATTACTACCGCCGCCTCTTCGCCTCCCGCTAATTCCCCGCTCCACCGGTCCTCCCGACACGGAATGGCAGGATATATTTTTGTCTTTTTTCATTATCTTTGCAAAGGGCGAAGGCCGCCCGACAGCAGGGCCGGTCAACCACTGCAGAAAACAAAAACACCATACCCATGAGAAATTTTGAATATTGTACCCCTACCCGCCTCCTCTTCGGGAAGGGCGTTATTGAGAAACTGCCCGGCGTGCTGGGCGGAATCGGCAAGAAAGTGCTCCTGACGTACGGAGGCGGAAGCATCAAGAAGATCGGCCTTTACGATAAGGTCAAGGAACTGCTGAAGGGATTTGAAGTCACGGAACTGCCTGGGATTCAGCCCAATCCCAAGTACAATCCTTCCGTGCTGGAGGGAGTGCGGCTGTGCCGGGAGAACGGCATCGAGGTAATCCTGGCAGTGGGCGGCGGCAGCGTGCTGGACTGCTCCAAAGCCATCGCGGCGGGGGCCTGTTACGAAGGCGACCCCTGGGACCTCATCTCCTACCAGGTGAAGGCAAAATCGGCCCTCCCAATTGTCGATATCCTCACGCTGGCGGCCACCGGCAGCGAATACGACTGCGGCGGCGTGATTTCGCGCACCGAAACCAACGACAAAATCGGCTACATGGACCCGCTGCTCTTTCCAAAAGTCTCCTTTCTGGACCCGTGCTACACCTTCAGCGTTTCCCGCAAGCAGACGGCCGCCGGCTGTGCCGATGCCATGAACCACATCCTGGAGCAGTACTTCTGCGAAGAGGCCACCCTGATGAACGACGGCTTCTGCGAGGCAGGCCTTAAGAGCCTGATGGAGAACGGAAAAGCCTGTCTGGAGAATCCCGAAGACTACCAGGCCCGGGCCGAAATGATGTTTGTCTGCACCCTCGCGTGCAACGACATCATGTCCCTTGGAAACAGTTCGTCCGGCTGGCCGATGCACGGCATCGAGCACGCCCTCAGCGGCTACTACGACATCACCCACGGCGAAGGCCTGGCCATCATCACCCCCCGCTGGATGCGCCACATCCTGAGCGGACGCACCCTGCCCCGCTTCGTCAAGTACGGGGTGAATGTCTTCGGCATCGACCCGCAGCTTCCGGAAATGGAGATCGCGGAAAAGGCCATCGAGCGCACCTACGCCTTCTTCCAAGAGATGGGCATCCCGATGCATCTGCGCGAGGTGGGCATCGGCCCGGAAAGGCTGGAAGAAATGGCCCATCATGTGGCGGTGAACGAGGGACTTGAGAATGCCTATGTGCCGCTCACGGAGAAAGATATCCTGGAAATTCTGACAGCATCGCTGTAGGGCATCATCGAGAAAAGTGAACCTCTACGAAACCATTCTGGCGGCAGCCGATCCCTCGCAAGTGGAGGGTTTGAGCCGGTTCTTCAAGACCGGCCCCGGGCAGTACGGAGAGGGAGACAAGTTCCTGGGAATCAAGGTGCCCGTGACGCGGAGCATCGTGAAGGAGTGCTGGCGGACCATCAGCTTTTCCGAGCTGGAACGCTGCATCGGGAGCGAGTACCACGAAGTGCGCCTGGCGGCCCTGCTGACGCTTGTGGAAATCTTCAAGCAGGCAGGAAAATGGCAGGCCGCAGAGAATGATTCTCCGGAAATCAGGCAGCGCTGCATCGACTTCTACCTCTCCCACACAGACCGCATCAACAACTGGGACCTGGTGGATCTCAGCTGCTATCCGCTGCTGGGCGAATGGCTCCTTCCGCAGAAGGACCGAAGCCTCCTTTACAACCTGGCCCGCGGCGGCCGCACCATCTGGGAGCAGCGCATCGGCATGGTGAGCACCATGACCTTCATCCGTCACGGGCAGCTCACGGATACTTTTGCCATTGCCGATATCCTCCTGCACCATCCCCACGACCTCATCCATAAAGCCGTGGGCTGGCTCCTCCGCGAGGCCGGAAAACGCGACCAGGCGGCCCTGGAGCGGTGGCTTCAGGCGCCCCCCGGTCAAGTCGGGGGCAACGTCATGTCCGGCAACGGCCGGGCTTCTCTCCCCCGCTGCCGGCAGATGCCCCGCACCATGCTGCGCTACGCCATCGAGCGGTTTCCCGAAGCCCTGCGGCAGGTCTATCTACATCCGAGGCCTCAGGCCAGCACAATCCGGTACGAGAAGCCGTAGGTGCCGCCGGGCCGGAGGGTGTGGATAAGGTCTTTCTCGGAGATGTCGCCGGTGAAGCCGGTGCGGTCGGTGATGCCGCACCAGGGTTCGATGCAGACGAAAGGGCAGCCGGGTTTGGACGGAGCCCAGAGGCCAAACGCCTCAGCCATCGGCGATTCCACGGTGAGGACCTTCCGGCCGGCCTTGTCCAGGAGGGCGCAGGAAGCGACCTGCGAGCCTTCGATCAGGAGGGCATCGGCCCGGAACGTTTCGCCGATGATGGGGATGTGCTCGCCCAGCGGCCGGGGCATCGGGTACGGGCTGCGGAGACCGGCATCTATGTACGTGAAAGCCAGCGGGTTGATGGGTTCACCATCGGCATTGTAGCACTCGAAATAGCCGTGCACGGGGTCTTCGGGCCGATAATCCGGCAGCAGGAAGGCCGGGTGCGCCCCAATCTGGAAGTACAGGGCCGACGGGCCGATGTTGCGCACCGTCCAGGCGCAGAGGACAGAGCTGTCATCCACCTCGTAATGCACCTGGAGTTCAAAGGGATAGGGGTAATTCTCCGACGGTTCCCTCCGGACCAGCCGGTACGCATGCGCCCCCACCGGCTCGAAATCCGCGTCCCGCGCGAAGCCGTGCTGGCCCATGGTGAAACAGCGGCCATCGGCCCGGAGGGTTTTTCCGTTCACTTGCCCCACGATGGGGAACAGGATGGGCGCCACGCGGCCCCAGAAGGCCGGATCGGCATTCCACATGTACTCTTTTCCGGCCCGGGAGATGCCCCGGAGCTCACCGCCGTGCGCGGAGGTAACAATTTGAATCTTATCCATTTATGACGAATTCCATTGGGGACTGCACCAGGCCGATGGAGGGGCTTCGCTGCACGGGGTTCCGGGCGCTCCCCTTCGGGCACTCCCGCACCGGCCTTCTGCCCGGCTTTCTGTTCGGCTTTCTGTTCGGCTTTCTGCCAAGCCCTCTGCCCGGCCGATTCAAAGATACACATTTATGTGGAAAAGAACAAGAGGGCCCTGAGGGTAGTGGGCGGGGGCTGGCAGGGATGGGTGCGCGATCTGGAAACGGCGGTGGAGCAGCACATCCGCATGTGCCATTGCCTGGTGGAGCCTAACCGCCTGAAAATCAGCGTTTAACGTGTGTTTCCTGTGTGTCCGGAGACGCACAGGGACATATAGTAAAGAGTTAATAAACAATCAATTAGCCTCCACGGAAACGTGGCCATCAATCCACCTCGTACCACCGCACTCAGATTGACCTGACCTAAAACTCCAACCACATCGAGGGCAGCAGGCTCACCCATGAGCAGACCAGATACATTTTCGAAACCAACACGATTGGCATAACGGAAGACAGCATCAATGTGGACGACATTGTGCAGACCACCAAACACTTGCGATGTATTTACTACATCATTGACCACGCAGATGACCGTCTTTCGGAAGCCATCATCAAGGAACTCTACAGGATCCTAAAGACCGGCACTTCAGACAGTTTGCCGCTTTGCTATTATTAGTATTTCCCGTATAACTAATATTAGTTTTTAATGTATTGCTATTATTAGTTTTTACTGCAATATAATATAAATAAATGAATTAGCAATGCCAAATATAATCATTTTACCCGAGTTTCAAGAACGTCTCAATGCTCCTGCGCCCAGATCTGCTCGAAGTAGCGTCGCAGAAGGGGCTCGTCGGCAATGATCTTCCGCAGGTCTTCCAGCCGGGCGGCGTTCGGGGACTCCGGAATCCAGAGTTTCAGGTAGCCGCCGTAGTAGTATTTCTCATGGAGGTGCTCCACCGTGCGCTGCCAGTGACCCTCTTTTTCCAGCTCCGGGTAATGCGCCAGGCCGAACTGCACGGTGCGGCGGATAATCTGCTCCGGGTCTATGAGACGGTCTGCCTCCGCCACCAGTCGGCCGTAGAGGCTGCGGGGCGCATGGTCCGACGACGCCCGGTGGTCTTCCGCGGCCTCCGCGATGAGGGCGATCTCCTCCGGGCCGAACCAATCCCCGAGCCGGGTCATCTCCCGGATGATGCGTCCGCTCTCCAGGTGATGCGTCTTGCGGTCTATGGCAAGGCCCAGGTCGTGGCAGGCGGCGGCATAAAGGACGTCGCGATCGGCCTCCGGGTAGTAGGCCGACATCTGCATGGCCCGCTGCACCACGCTGCGGGCATGGTCTTCCCGGTGCGCCTTGTCAAAGGCTGCATAGCGCGGAATGATTTCCTCTTCGATGAAGCCCGCAAGGAGCGGATCCACGCCCAGAAGCTCCGCAGCCAGCAGCGGAAGGAGATGCTCGTCGGCCGGAAGCCAGCGGACCTCCCGCAGCTGGGTATAGTCCAGCCAGCGGGCGGCTTCGTGCTCGTTCAAATGCGGGGCCTCGCCCCGGAGCGTGCAGATGTAGCAGTGCAGCGTGAGGTGGAAGTCCGGGTAATCCCAGTCCACGGTCTTCAGGAGCCGCCCAATGCCGATTTCAGTATCCAGATCTTCCCGGATTTCCCGCTTCAGGGCCTCTTCCGGAGACTCCCCCGCCTCCATTTTCCCGCCCGGGAACGGCTTACAAGCACGACGCCGCCCACCACCAGCACCGACGCCAGAATCTTCTGCCAGCTCAGCGAATCCACGCCGGCCCAGATGCTTACGATGGCCGCGATGATGGGCTGCAGGTAGGAGTACATGCTCACGAGGGTGGGCCGGATGAACTTCTGCCCGTAAGGAATCAGGAAGTAAGCCACGAAGGTGGCGAAGAAAATCAAGTACCCGATCTCCCAGAGGACATTCCCCGGGATGGCGGAGAAATCCGTGGTTGCCAGACCTTTAGCCGATATCGGCAGGGAAACGATCAGGGAGAAAAGGAACGACCACTTCATGAACGTGATCACGATGTACTTGGCAATCAGCGACCGGAAGAGGCCCAGATAGGGGAAAAGCTGAGGCTGTTCACCAGCAGCAGCGCGACGCCCCACGGGGATGTGGCCGCGGCTCCCCCTTCGTGGACGGAATTGAAAATGAGGAACAGGATGCCGGCGAAACTGAGCGCCACGCCGCCGGCCTTCTTCCCCGTGATGGGCTCCTTCAGGAAAAGGAACGCGAAAATCATGGTAAAAATAGGCCCCAGCGTGCCGATGATGGCCGTGTCGATGGCCGACGTCATGGTGATGGCCATCAGGAATGTCATCTGGGGGATAAACAGCCCCACCAGGGATGCCGCCGCAATCTTCCCGTAGTCCTCCTTGTCCACCTTTTCCTTGGGCACAAAAAGGGAAAGCAGCCAGAAAAGGGCGCTGGCCCCGATGGCCCGCAGCGTGAAAAGCACATACGGGGAGATGGTTCCGGAATTGGCTATATCCTTGCAGAACACAAGGTTAAGGCCGAATATCGTATAGGCCGCCGCAATGGAAAGGTGCCCTTTGAGCTGGTCTTGGTTCGTCGCCATGCCTACAAGTATTTGCCGGTGATACTGTTACGGTCCGAGGCCACCTCTGCCGGGGCGCCGGTAGCGACAATCCGTCCTCCCTGGACGCCGCCGCCGGGGCCCATGTCCACTAGGTAGTCGGCTTGGCGGATCACATCCAGGTCATGCTCGATGACAATGACCGTGGCGCCGTTGTCTATCAGGTGGCGGAACACCCGCATAAGCGTTTGGACGTCAAGCGGATGCAGGCCGATGGTAGGCTCGTCGAACACGAACACCGAATCCCCCTGCCCGCGGCCCATCTCGCTGGCCAGTTTGAGGCGCTGGGCCTCGCCGCCGGAGAGGCTGGGCGTGGCTTCCCCCAGCGTCAGGTACCCCAGGCCCAGGTCGTGCAGTACCTGCAGACGGCTTCTCACAAGGGAGAGGTCCGAGCAGGCCTCCAGGGCCTCGTCCACGCTCATTTCCATCAGCTGCGGCAGCGTGTGGCCGCCTTTCCGGTGAATTTCCCAGGCCGCGCGCGCATAACGGGAGCCGTGGCAGTCCGGGCACGGGATGTCCACATCCGGGAGGAACTGGACATCCAGGCTGATGGAGCCCGTTCCGTCGCAGGTAGGACAGCGCAGTTTCCCGGTATTGTAGGAAAAGTCCCCCGCCTTCCAGCCGCCGGCTTTGGCCTCGTCGGTCTTGGCGAAAACCTTCCTGAGCTCGTCGTGGATGTTGGCATAGGTGGCCACGGTGGAGCGCACGTTGATGCCGATGGGCGTAGCGTCGATGAGCTTCACCTGGCGGATGCCATCGGCCTGGATATCAAGTACATGCATGGGCAGTTTGCCACCGTCAATGTGCGCCTTGAGGCCGGGGATCAGGCTCTCCAGGACCAGGGTGGTCTTGCCGGAGCCGGATACGCCCGTGACAACGGAGAGGCGCCCTTTCGGGAACGTGACCTCCAGCGGTTTCACGGTGTGGATGGCGCCGGTGGTCATCCGGATGCGCCCGAGATTAAAGAGGTCTTCCCTTCGCGGAGCCGGTTTCAGCCCGCTTTTCAGGAACGGGCCGATCCGGGAGGCGGGGTTGGCCTCCAGCTCCCCTACCGTGCCCTGCGCGATCACCGTCCCGCCCTTGGCGCCGGCCTCCGGGCCCAGTTCGATGATCCAGTCGGCATGCCCCAGGACATCCGTGTCGTGGTCTACGAGGACAACCGTATTGCCGTCCGCCACCAAGTCGTCCATCACGCCCGTGAGGCCTTCCAGATTGGAAGGATGCAGGCCGATGGAAGGCTCGTCCAGCACGTACAGCACGCCGGTAGTGCGGTTGCGCACCGCACGGGCCAGCTGCACCCGCTGCCGCTCCCCGGTGGAAAGGGTGGCCGCCGCCCGGTCCAGCGACAGGTAGGAAAGCCCCAGGTCCACCAGGCGGCGGGCGGTGTCCTGGAAAGATTCGCAGATGCGCTCCGCCATGGGCCGCATGGGCTCCGGGAGCGATGCCGGCACGCCTTTCACCCACTCGATGAGCTCCGAGAGGGTCATCTTGCAGGCATCGGCCAGGTTAATTCCGCGCAGAAGGGGCGCCCGGGCGGCTTCCGAAAGGCGCGTACCGCCGCATTCGGGGCACACGTCCTCTTTCAGGAACTTCTCTACGCGCTTCATGCCGGCCTCGTCCTTTACCTTGGAAAGGGCGTTCTGGACGCTGTACACGGCGCTGTAGTAGGTGAAATCCATCTCGGCAAAGCCGTTGGTTTTCTCGTTCTTGTAGATGATGTGGCGTTGTTCGGCCGGGCCGTGATACACGATGTTCTTTTCCTCGGGGGTGAGGTCCTTGAACGGGATGTCCGTGCGTACGCCCATCTCGCGGGCGATGTCTTTCATCAGCGACCACATCAGCGAGCCCCAGGGCGCAACGGCCCCCTCGTCGATGGTGAGGCTGTCGTCCGGGACCAGGGTAGATTCGTCCACGGTGCGCACGATGCCCGTGCCGCCGCAGCATCGGCAGGCGCCTTCGCTGTTGAAGGCCAGCTGCTCTGCGCCGGGGGCATATACGCGCTCCCCGCAGACGGGGCAGTAGATGGGCTGCTCGGCCGCCACGTCCAGCGTGGGTTCCAGGTAATGCCCGTTGGGACAGCGGTGGTTGGCAAGGCGGGAGAACATGAGCCTGAGGCTGTTCAGGAGCTCCGACATGGTGCCGAAGGTGCTGCGGATGCCCGGAACGCCCGGGCGCTGGTGCAGGGCCAGTGCGGCGGGGACGTAGCGGACGTCGTCGGCCATGGCGCGCGATGCCTGCGTCATCCGGCGGCGGGTGTAGGTGGAAAGGGATTCCAGGTAACGGCGGGAGCCCTCGGCATACAGCACGCCCAGGGCGAGGGACGATTTCCCGGAACCGGAAACCCCTGCAATCCCCACAATTTTCCCAAGCGGGATGTCAACGTCAATATTCTTTAGGTTGTGCGCCTTTGCGCCACGGATTTCTATCTTGTCCGGCATGCTTCGACTTCTTCTGAAAAACGCGCAAAGATACGCAAAAACCTTCGGATATTCTCCTCCGCCACCGTCTTTTTAGTGGGAAGGTAGCTTCCATTGTAAGGCGTTGATTATTCATGCTGCAAAAGTACGATGCGAATGGCATCCACTCCAAGTTTTGGCAAGGCTTGCCAGGATTTGGGAATCTTGAGGATTTGTATATGGGACATCGGCCACACGAAAACCACCCTACCGCTGCTACTGGTCCAAACACAATGCAGGGTAGCATCAAAAAAGCCCGTTTTTGACGCTACCCTGCCAGTTCCGTGGCCCCCCTAGTTACACCGAGTGGCTAATTATGTGCCGGCACTATCTCAAAGTACGCCTTCCTGTCAAAGTCAAGATGTTCATTCTGAAATACGTATCCCAGTTGGTTACATAGCAGAATTGTCCCGCCAATTTTACTGCCAGATCCGCCGGCAAAATGCGTGTG
>JAFUWW010000058.1 GCA_017471085.1 Bacteroidales bacterium
CGACGGAGCGTGCCTTTTATGACATCAATAGGCTGGTAACGGGAAGCCGCAAAGGCCGGAAGCAGGCCGTTGACAACGCCCAGGACCAGGATTCCGGCCAGGTAGGCCAGGATATACCCTGGCGTGAGCATGAAGGAAAGCCGCACGCTGGTATCGCCATGGCCCAGCATCATCTCATCCGGGTCGGCGGTGGAAACCAGGCTGTTCATCATGGGGACCAGAAGGTCGGCCAGAAGGAGCGCCGCGGCAAAGCAGACGGCGGTGAAAGCCACGGATTCGCCGATGTACTTCCAGAGAATGCCGGTTTTATCGGCCCCCAGAAGCCGCCTGGTGGCCATTTCCTTGGCCCGCTTGCCCGTGAGCGCCAGGCTAAGGTTCACATAGTTGAAGATGGCCGAAAGTAACAGTAGAAGTACAACTACCGTCAGGAGCCTGAGCATCCGGGCGTTTCCCTGCCGGGTGAGCCCGTTGCTGTTCCCTGTGATAAAGAAGGCCTCGTCCATGCGGTAAACTTTCCATTCGTCCACCTTTTCCGCGCTCCAAACGGGGTCGTAGTTCTTGTGCAGCAGCGCCTTCACTTTGGCCCTCACATCGGCGGCCTCCGCATCCTCGCGTGCACGGAACCAGGTAGTGTAGTTGCCGATGCTGCCGAAGTTCCGCTCTCCCCCGGCGGCCCAGGTTCCGGAAATGTGCGTAATGATGTCGTAGGGCATGAAGAAAGTGCCGTCGAAATCGGCATAGACGCCCTTTATGGTGCGGTTGGTGCCGTCCACGTTGATGACGCTGCCGACAAGTACGTCATTGCCGGCCTGACCGGCAATCTTTCGGGCCAGGGATTCACTTATCAGGACATCGTCCTTACCCACAAAGTCATCCAGGCCGCCTTCCACAAGATGGTACTGCGGGAACACCCGGAAGAAATCGGCATCGGTCTCCATGCCGGAGCACTGGAGGAGTTCATCGCCTTGGCGGATGATCGGCTGCCAAAGCATGGCTGCATGGGTTGCAGCATCCACCTCCGGAATATTCATCTCCAGTTCCTCCTTGTCCCAATATGTCAGGCCCAGGAACTCATTGGTTCCCAGCACAAAGGTATGCTTCCACCGCGGCGACTCATGCGCCACCTCATACTGCTGCACCACATAGCTGCCAATCAGTATCACAAAAGCCAAACTCACGGCCAACCCCGCCGCCTCGATGGCGGTGTACAGCTTATTGCGTGAGAGGAATTTCAGGTAACTTTTCATATTTATTCTTTTTTCAGTTCAACAGCCGGATTGGTCTTCGCCGCTTTCAAGGTCTGCCAGAGGACGGAGACAAGGCTGAAAACGAGGGTTATGACCACGGCTAGAGCAAATATCCACCAATAGCCTTCCAGCCTGTAAATGAAGTCTTTGAGGTATTCCTGAGCTGCCCAGACGGCGATGGGTATGCCGATGATGCAGGCTATGCCAACCAGCACCATGTAGTCACGGATGGTCCGCCTGGTTTCCGAATCCACCGTGCCGCCAAAGACCTTGCGGACAGCGATGTCGTGGGCTTTTTCATCGGCATAGAAGGTACTCATGGCAAGCAAATCCAGCAGGGAAAGCAACAGCGCCAGTATCATGAACACCTCCATGAGCCGCATGTTGTTCCGGGCTGGCTTCAACGCTTTTTCGTAGAATTCAGTCAGATAACCGTCGGCAAGTTCGAAATAGACCATATTGTCCTTCTTCCAGGTCTCGTAGGTTTCCCTAATCTGTTTCCTGGCCTCTTCCCGGTCTCCGCCGATTTCCATCAGGATTCCGTAGGTATAAGGATACAATGTGGGCATATCATTTACCAGGACAATCATGTTTTCTTTCACTCCCATATTGTTCAAGGAGACCGGGAAATCGGCCATGACACCGCCCAGGTTCTCGCAATGCCCAAGTCTCTGGCTCAGAATGCCTATATCGTGTGACGCATCGGTAAAACCGGTAGCCGCAAAGCCCGATTCACCGAACCAGACGGTATTGTTCACCGGGGCATTGTAATCGGCCTGAATATCGAAGCCAAGCATGTCAAAGGCAGCTTTGTCCATGTGGTAAACCCGGTAGAGGATGTCCTTGCCGTCCACTGTTTTGCTGTACTGGCCGCCGGCTGTCTGGCCGGGCACGTTGACAGCAAGGCCGGTGCGCTCCACAAAGGGTAGCGCCTCCAGCGAGCTGCGCAGAGACTCCAGGCCGAAGGACGCGGACTGCAGGAAGTATTTGTTGTCGATATCGGCATGCACCGGCCGGTTCAGCGATTTCCGGTACTGCGCTTCCATGACGATGGCAAGGGCAATCAGGAAGACCGACAGCGCATTCTGCAGGACGATAAACACCTTGCTGAAAGTCATTTTGCTCTGCGCGCGGAAGTTCCCGCGGACCACGTCGATGGGTTTCCAGCGGCTTGAGAATAGGGCAGGCAAGAGTCCCGCCAGGAACCCGACCACCAGCACCAGGCCGATGAAAATGGCGATGTATTTGGGTGTGAACTGAATCCGGATGGCTATGTCCGGGTCGTTCAGGAGGCGGTTC
>JAFUWW010000059.1 GCA_017471085.1 Bacteroidales bacterium
CGAGCATACCGCCGACCAGGCCGCCTTCGATTATCTCAACAACAAGGTCGGTTACAAGAGCGAGGTCGTCAACAAGTTCGCCAACCTCAAGAACTCCCAGTTCGCCCAGCCGCTCTTCGAGTTCTCCGGCGCCTGCGCAGGCTGCGGTGAAACCCCGAACATCAAGACCATCACCCAGCTGTTCGGCGACCACATGATGATTGCCAACGCTACCGGCTGCTCCTCCATCTACGGCGCTTCCTTCCCGGCCAGCCCGTACTGCACCAACGCACAGGGTCACGGCCCGGCCTGGCAGAACTCCCTCTTCGAAGACTTCTGCGAATTCGGCCTGGGCATGAAGCTGGGATCCGACCGCGCCCGGGAGACTGTTTCCCGCATCATGAAGGAAGCCCTGGACTGCGAATGCTGCTCCCAGGATATCAAGGCCCTTGCCGCCAAGTGGCTGGAGGCTCCCAAGGATCCCGCCGTCACGCGCGAGGTAGCCGACAAGATTGTCCCCCTGGCCGAAGAATGCGGCTGCGACACCTGCAAGAAACTCCTGGAATACAAGCACTTCATCCCGGCCCGCAGCCAGTGGATCTTCGGCGGTGACGGTGCCTCCTACGACATCGGTTACGGCGGTCTGGACCACGTGCTGGCCAGCGGCGAGAATGTGAACATCCTCGTTCTGGACACCGAGGTGTACTCCAACACCGGCGGCCAGAGCTCCAAGGCCACTCCGGTCGGTGCCATCGCCAAGTTTGCCGCCTCCGGCAAGAAAATCCGCAAGAAGGACCTGGGCATGATGGCCATCAGCTATGGCTATGTCTATGTGGCCCAGGTGGCCATGGGTGCCAGCCCGGTACAGTATTTCAATGCCATCAAGGAAGCCGAAGCCTACGACGGACCGTCCCTGATCATCGCCTACAGCCCCTGTATCAACCATGGTCTCAAGGCCGGTATGGGCCTGAGCCAGAAGGAGGAAAAACTCGCTGTGGAATGCGGTTACTGGCATCTGTATCGCTACAACCCGGCCCTGGAAGGCACGGATAAGAACCCGTTCTCCCTGGACAGCAAGGAACCTGACTGGAGCAAATTCCAGGACTTCCTCAAAGGCGAGGTCCGCTTTGCTTCCCTGTACAAGATGTTCCCGGAATCTGCCGATGAGCTGCTCCAGAAGACGGAGGAATTTGCCAAAGTGCGCCTGAACACCTACAAACGTCTGGCAGGCAAATAGTGCGAAACCCGACAATGGCTGATTTTCAGCCGCCAACAAAAATCGACCGGCGCAAGTTGCTGCCGGTCGATTTTTTAATGCAAAGGGGACTTTTTACTTCGAGAACACGGAAGTGAAGGCGTTGTTGGCCAGGTCGTAGGCTTCCTGGATACGGCGGGCATAACCCACGAAGATATCGCCGGTGGGCGTAAGCGTCAGATAAGGTTCCCGCTCGAACAGCGGAAACCCCAGCTGGTCTTCCAAAGAAGCGATCTGGGCACTGACTGCGGGCTGCGTCACGCCCAGCTTGCGCGCTGCTCCCGTAAAGCTGCCCTCCTCCAACACAGTAAGGAAGGCGCGAATTTTGCTATCTCCTAACATCGGCATTTTATTATATGACAAAATTAAATTAAATTTGTGATTTGGAAAACAACATACATCTTATATTAACTATGAAACGTTTTGTTTTAACTCTCGGAGCCCTCGCCCTGGCAGCCGTCACGGCGCTGGCTCAGCAACCCACCCGTGAGCAGCTGGAGGCCGCCATCGCACAGATGCCCCAGCTTCCCAACACGGACCAAGTCCGTATCGGCCATCTGGACAACGGACTCACCTATTACATCCGCCACAACGAACTGCCCGCCGGCCGTGCAGAATTCTATCTGGCCACCAACGTAGGCGCCATCCAGGAAGAGTATCCTTCCCAGGACGGCCTGGCCCACTTCCTCGAGCACATGTGCTTCAACGGAACGGAACATTTCCCGGACAAGCAGATTCTGAATTACCTTCGTTCCATCGGCGCCGAATTCGGCCGCAACATCAATGCTTCCACCGGTTTCGAGGAAACCCAGTACATGCTCAACAACATTCCCGTAGAGCGTACCAGCGTCGTGGACAGCTGCCTGATGATCCTGCGCGACTATTCCCACTTCGTGCTCAATACCCCGGAAGAGATTGACAAGGAGCGCGGCGTCATCATCGAAGAGCGCCGTCAGCGCCGTAATGCTTCCTGGCGTTCCATGGAGCGTTCCCTGCCCTATTATTTCGGCGCGGACAGCCCGCTGGCTTCCTGCACCCTCATCGGCCTGCAGGAGCATCTGGAAACTTTCAAGCCGGAAAGCATCGTGAGCTTCTACCACACCTGGTATCACCCCGGCAATCAGGCCGTCGTGGTGGTCGGTGACGTGGACGTAGACCGCACCGAGGCCAAGATCCAGGAACTCTTCTCCGTGATTCCTCTCAAGGAGAATGCCCTTCCCAAGCCCATCCAGGCCATCGCCAACCACGCAGAGCCGCGCGTAGGCATCATCACGGATCCTGAGACCACTTCTCCTTCCATCGAGCTCCTGTGGCACAGCGAGGCCATGCCGGAATCGATCAACGCCACCGCCCTCGGCCTCACCACCGACATGGTGGAAAGCATCCTTACCATGGTCATGCGCGAGCGTTTCAACGACATCACCTCCAAGCCCGGTGCCCCTTACCTGAGCGGCAGCTTCGGCGTAAGCGACCTCATCTACGAAGACATCGAAGCCGTCATGGGTGACGTGACCCTGCGCGAAAACAACATCCTGGAAGGCTTCCGCGCCTTCTATACGGAACTGGTCCGCCTGCAGCGCTACGGCATCACCGATGCCGAATTCAACCGCGTCAAGGCCGATTATCTCTCGATGATGGAAACCCGCGCCAACCGCGCCTCCACCCGCCAGAATCCTGAATTCGTCAGCCCCATCCTGCAGAACTTCTTCGACAAGGAGCCCATCATGGAGCCCGATATGGAACTGCAGCTTGCCCAGGCCCTGTTCGGCCAGCTGAACGCCGCCACCATCAGCCAGATGGCCGCCCAGCTCTGGGGCGACGAGAACCTTGTTGTCCTGTACATGGGCCCGGAGAAAGCCGGCATCGCCACTCCTACCGCCGACCAGATCCTGAAAGTCATCGAAGAGGTGAACGCTTCCCAGATCGAAGCTCCGGAAGGAGAAGAAATCCCTGAAGCTTTCCTGGATCCCGCCGCCCTCAAGGGTTCCGCTGTCAAAGCCACTGCCTCCAGCATTTACAATTCGACCGAATGGACGCTGGCCAACGGCGTCAAGGTATACGTCTATCCCACCGAGCTCAACAAGGACCAGATCCTGTTCAACATCTACAAGGACGGCGGTCTCAGCCTGGTTTCCGACGAAGATCTCGCCTCTTTCGATGACAACGTGATTTCCCTGTTCCAGAGCAATGCGGGTGTCTCCCAGTTCCCCGGTACCATCCTCAAGAAGATGCTCACCGGAAAGAACCTGCACGTGAACACTTACTTCGACGCGCTGGAGAACGGCATCAACGGCAGCTCCACCGTAAAAGACCTGGAAACCGCCCTGCAGCTGGTATACCTCTATTATACGGATCCCCGCTTTGATGCAGAGGAATGGCAGGCTGGCATCGACCAGATCGAATCCATCCTTCCCAACCTGGAGAACCAGCCCAACTACAAGCTCCAGACCGAGCTGTACAAGACCATCTACAACAGCCCCCGCCACCAGATGATTTCCGGCGAGCGCCTCGCAAAGGCCAATCTCCAGACCCTGGAGAAGAACTGGAAGAAACTCTTTGCCGATGCTGCCGGCGCCAAGATGGTCTTCGTAGGCGACATCGACCCTGCCACCCTGAAACCGCTGGTAGAGAAGTACATCGGTTCCCTCCCCGCCGGGAAGGCCCCGCTCAAGTGGGTGGACAACAACGACGATATTGTCAAGGGACGCAAAGAGAATGTGTTCACCGTTGACATGCAGACCCCGAAGAGCACCGTGCTCCAGGTCTACAGCGCCACCCTCCCTTATACCTATGAGAAGTCTACTGCCCTGGAGGCCATCTCCTACATCCTCGACATGCGTTATACGGAGAGCCTCCGCGAGGATGAAGGAGGCACCTATGGCGCCTCCACCAACGGCAGCTTCGGCCGTCGTCCCAAGGAGCAGGCCCTCATCCAGGTCTACTTCGACTGCCGTCCTTCCGTGTGCGACAAACTGCGCCAGCTGGCCATCGACGGGATCAACGACCTGGCCAAGAACGGTCCCACCGACGAAGAAATCAACAACGCCAAGCTGAATCTCCAGAAGAACCTTCCGGAAAGCCGTCAGCGCAACAACTGGTGGCTCAACGGCATCGAGCTGTACCTCACCTACGGACAGGACCGTGACGCCGCCTACGAGGCAGCCATCAACGCCCTCTCCAAGGAATCCGTAAAGGCCACCCTCCAGGAGATCCTCTCCCAGAACAACTTCATTGAGCTGGTCATGAAGCCCGCCAACACGGCAGAGGCCGAATAAACTCAATACCATACTATGGAAGAAGAGGCTGACAATGCATGACATGAACCCCGAAAGTTAGACAAAAAACTTTCGGGGTTTTGTTATGAAACACAAGTATGAACAGTTGCTGCATTACATGCATTTAATGGAGGAAGGGTATAGTGCATGGAGTATTCACAGCAGGTATGGTATTAACA
>JAFUWW010000060.1 GCA_017471085.1 Bacteroidales bacterium
AATTATGGATTAATCGGGACGTGTACTGACAAAAATAGTTTTTTACAAAAAAAACAGGATGGCCATTTCTTCTTTCTGTATTGCAATATCTTTCAAACGGCCACCTGGGCCGGCATACATCTTTGATTTTTCTTAAAAGTATTCATATATTTACCCGAAAAACAATCCTCCTATGTTCCGAAAAATCATTCTTCTTATCATTACCGTGGCCGGGGCTGTCATCGGGGCCGTCCCTGCCGGAGCACAGCTCAAACTGTCAGAAAACAATATCGACCAGATCCTCAGGGCCATGACACTGGAAGAGAAGGTCACCCTCTGTGTCGGCGGAGGCAGAGCGGTCACCACAGGCGGAGTCTCCACCGGGATCACCGACCTGGTTCCCGGAGCCGCCGGAAGTACCCGGAAGATCGAGCGTCTGGGCATTCCTGCCACTGTGCTGGCCGACGGTCCGGCCGGCCTTCGTATCAATCCCTTCCGCGAGGGAGATTCTCGGACTTACTATGCGACAGCTTTCCCGATCGGTTCCCTTCTGGCTTCATCCTGGGACTTGGATCTTGTGGAGGCAACGACGGCCGCCATTGGAAACGAGGCTCTGGAGTATGGTGTGGACGTATTGCTGGCACCAGGGCAGAACATCCATCGGAATCCCCTCAATGGGCGCAATTATGAATATTTCTCTGAGGACCCGCTGCTCTCCGGGAAAATGGCCGGTGCGTACGTCAAGGGCGTTCAATCCAGCGGCGTCGGCACTTCCATCAAGCATTATGCCCTCAACAACCAGGAGACCAACCGCAATGAGAACGATGCCCTGGTAAGCGAAAGGGCCCTCCGGGAAATCTATCTCAAGAATTTTGAAATCACCGTGAAGGAATCCCATCCCTGGACAGTGATGTCTTCCTACAACAAACTCAATGGGGAGTATACCCAACAGAGCCATGATCTGCTGACTTCCGTCCTCAGGGACGAATGGGGCTTCGATGGCATTGTAATGACCGACTGGGGAAACAAAGAAAATACCCCAAAAGCCGTAGAAGCCGGGAATGACCTGATGGAACCGGGCAATGTGTCCGAGATAGAGCGGATAACAGCAGCTGTAAAGAACGGCACCCTCTCAGAGGAAGACCTGGACCGGAATGTCAAGCGCATATTGGAATACATTGTAAAGACCCCGTCCTTCAAAGGATACAGGCATTCGGACAAGCCTGATTTAAAAGCTCATGCGGCAGTCGCGCGAAAAGCCGCAGCAGAGAGCATCATCCTTCTCAAGAACGAAAACGGAGCCCTGCCCATCAAGGCCGATGGACAGAAAGTAGCCCTCTATGGCGAGTCGATCGTTGACTTTGTCGCAGGCGGAACCGGATCGGGAACCGTAAACAAAGCCTATTGCGTCAACATGGTGGAAGCCCTTACTGCGGCAGGTTACAATCCTGACCCGTCCATAACCGGATATTATGACGAATATGTCAGATATAATGATGCTCTCCTTGCACTCCAGGGGACCCAGAGGACATACCGTTATGGCATCTCCAAATTCGACGATCCGGCCATCCCCCGGGCTGCCATCGACCTGCACGCGCAGAATAATGACTTCGCCGTCATCGTCCTGGGGCGGATTTCCGGTGAAGGATCGGACCGGAACATGGATAACGACTTCAACCTCACAAATAATGAACGCCAGTTGCTGTCTGATGTCCATGCCGCCTTCCATGCCATGGGCAAGAAGGTGATTGTTGTCCTGAATATCGGGGGTGTCATCGAAACCAACTCCTGGAAACGGATGGCCGATGCCATTCTCCTCCCGTGGCTTCCGGGGCAGGAAGGGGCCAATGCCGTGGCAGACATCATGACCGGAAAGGTAAATCCCTCCGGCAAACTGCCGATGACCTTTCCCATCGATTTCATGGACCATCCCTCTTCTTCCAATTTCCCGTACAACCAAGTCAAGAGCAATGCGCCCTTCGGGACCGCCCGTCCCGTCGGATCCCATGAAAAAAACGTGGATTACACAGAGTATCAAGAAAGCATATGGGTAGGATACCGTTATTTCGAGACAAATAAAGTCGAAGTATCCTATCCCTTTGGCTATGGCCTCAGTTATACAGATTTCACCTACAGTTCACCAACTGTCAAAGCGACATCTGACGGTGGATTCACCGCCTCCATCGTAGTGAAGAACAGCGGAACTGTTCCCGGAAAAGAAATTGTCCAATTGTACGTAAACGCCCCTGAAGGAGGATTGGAAAAGCCGGTGACAGAACTCAAGGCATTTGGAAAGACCCGCCTGCTGCAACCAGGTGAAAGCCAGGTTCTCACCTTCGATGTCTCCAATTACTCTCTGGCGTCCTTCAATGAGAAGGAATCCCGGTGGGAAACGGCTTCCGGCCAATACACCATTTTCTTCGGGGCCAGTGCCGGAGACCTGCGGGAGAAAGCAGTCTTCAAACAATCTCGCTCTCGAACTTATCCGGTAACAGCAAAGGCCTGCCTGGGCCGATAATAAAAACGGGCCGTGGTCTTCATAGAACCACGGCCCACTTCATTAAACACAATATTTATTTGGCCTCTTTGTAAAGGCGCTTGGCAGCCTCAGTGATGGCCTTCTCGGCATGGCCGGGCTGCAGGCGGGAGCCAATCACCTGGAAGGTGAGGTGGTTGGAGGCGTTGTCGGAGTAGATGTAGCCGCTCTCGAAGGGGCCGTCGGCCAGGGTCACGATCATCAGCTTGGAGGCGGGCATTTCGTGCTTGAGCCGATAGCCGATTTCGGTATAGATTTCCCCGCTCACGGAAACCAGGTTGATGTCGCCGATCTGCACCAGGCCCACGCCGATGTGCACGTCAGCGGCCGGCTTGTAACCCGGATCGTAGTTCTCCCGGCCCACTTTGTCAATACGCTCGCGGCCCGGGACGGTAATCACGGTCTCTGCGCCCCTGATCACCGGGTTCTCTTCATACTGCGTGTCAAAGAGCATGATCTCGATGGCCTTGAAGCCAACGGCATTGCCCAGCATGCGCACGTACTCGTCCTTGCGGTCCACCATGGCCTTGTGCAGGGCCAGCTGAGCACCGGTCACCTCCTTGTCACTGAGGTCGATGGCTCCCCGCTCGGCCCGCTTGGGACGGCGGACGCCCTTCACCTGCTCCGTCTCCTGGAAGATGTCGGTGTAGGCCAGTTTGGGATTCACATCGCCGGATGCCCCCTGGCTGAACACAGCGACGGTCTGGTCGCCGAACACTTTCTCGATCAGGTTGCAGGCGTCGCCCGGGAAGTCGGCGCTCACCACACCGCTGATGAAGAAGTTCACCGGATGCATGCCGTAGTTCATGTACACGGCGATGGGTACGTCATCGTTATCCAGGAAGGTAATCACCGTAAGGTCTTTGTCGGCCGGAGCCGTCCAGTTGGGAGCCTGCTCCCATTCCTGGTACTCATTGTAGTTGTCGCGGTTCACATTCAGGTCCAGCGGGCGTTTTCCAAAGCCCACCCGGGCCGGACGGGCTGCCTTCCTGGCATCCTCCACCGCTTTCACGATGGCCGCCTGCACCTCACTCTGCGAGGGCTTGTTGTCCGGGCCGATGCCGGCCGTACCGCCGCTATGGGTATGGGTGCTGGAAATGATGAAATTCTCATAGGGAACGCCCGTAGAGGCCGACGCCGTACGCATCACCCCGTCCAGGTCGTGGCAATGGGTGTCCATCCCCACGATGGCCGTAGCGGAATGCCCGTCAGACACGTAGATGGCCCGGACGAAGAGCTTTCCGCGGATGATGTCGGAAGAGCGGAGAAGGTCGCTTTCCTTGGGGGTGATGTCCACCTTGGCGGCACCGGCTACCAGCTGCTGGGCGGAAGCCACCCCGGTAGCCAAAAACAGGACGCTGATAAGAGAAAGGATACGTTTCATAGTTGCAGTAGTTTTATCTTGCACAAAAATAAGGAATCCTCCCCGGAAGGAAGATTCCATTTCTTCAAAACATTTGGCAAAATCTTCAACTTCGCTTTCCGGTCATCCAGGAGAAGACGAAAGAGAGCAGGATGCCCGCCAGGCCCAGTCCCATGGCTACCAGGAAGGCCGGCGCATAAGTGCCGGTAGAGGAGAGGATGGAGCGGCACACTGTGGGGCCGAAATAACCCGCAACGGCAAAGCCGATGAACATGATGCCGTAATTGACGCTGTTGTTCCGGAGGCCAAAGCGGTCGGCCGTAAATCCGGGATACACCCCCATGAGCGCCCCGAAGCAGAGACCGATGCAGGAGACCGCAACCATGAACAGCAGCGTATTCCCCTCACCCGTGAGAAACAGCAGCCCCAGGCCGATAATCTCCAGCACGAAAGCCCCCCGGAGCACGGCGATTCGGCCGAACCGGTCCGACAGCGTACCGGCCACGATGCGCCCGGCGGCGTTGAACAGCGCCAGTACGGAAACCGCCGTAGCAGCCATGGCGGCGCTCATCCCGGTGATGGACTGGGCCATGGGCGAAGCCTGGGAAGTGATCATCAGGCCGCTGAACGCTCCGCAGGTGAGCATCACGATCATCACATAGAAAACAGGGTCTGAAAGCATCTGCTTCCAGTTTTTGTCGACCGATCCCCCGGCTGCGCGCTTTGCAGGAACATATCCCTGAGGTGCATAGCCCTGAGGGCATTTGACGACGAACAGCGAGCTCACGAGAATCACCGCCAGGAACACCCCGCCGAGAATCAGGAAACTGGAACTCACCCCCACCCGCTGGATCAGCGCATTGGCAACCGGCGGAATCACCACGGAGCTAAGGCCGTAAGTGGCAGTGGCAATGCCGCCCACCAGCCCTTTCTTGTCCGGGAAAAACTTCACGGAATTGCTGATGGTAGCCCCGTACGCCATGCCCAGCCCCAGGCCAAGGACAAGGCCGTACGTAACGATGAGCCCGCCCACGCTGGTGGCCAGGCCGGAGAGCATCATGCCCACGCCGAACATGCCGCCGCCAACGAGCAGCACCCCGCGCGGTCCCAGCCGGTCGTTGATGAACCCGCCGGAAATCATAGTTATCGGCCCAACTGCATTGGCCACGGTAAATACAATGGCCAGGTCGGCCGCCGTGACAGGGTGCCCCAGCAGCTCCGTCAGTTTGGCACCCAGCGGGGCGGCAAATACGCTCCAGGCATAAATGGAGCCGATGCAAAGGTTGATGAGGCAACTGGCCGCCAGCACCACCCATCTTCTTTTATCCAAATGATCCATATCCTTTCCTTTTGGTCATAAATAGGAGGTCCCAGGGGCATTTGCCCGTACAGGGTCGCAAAGCGGCGCCCCTGGGAGTCCCATGATTAAATGTCCAATGCAGCGTGGAACCCTTCGTAGACGGCCTTGGTGATGTTGGCGGGACGCACGCAGTCCCCCACTTCGCGGACGAAGGGAGCGCAGTGACGGAGGGCATCCACATCGGCCCTGTTGGCCCGCTGGCCCACCGCACAGACCACGGTCTTTCCGGGAATGAGCACTTCGGCTCCATCCTTATCCCTGCACAGCAGACCCTCCTCCGTAACCTTCAGGCCTGCCAGGCCGGTATGGGCCGTCACATAGGTCTCGATCTGCTTCATCAGAATGGGTCGATGGCGGATGTTGCAGTCCGGAGCCAGCGTATCGCGCATCTCCACCAGGTGCACCTTTTTCCCTTCCATGCCCAGGTGAACGGCGCATTCACAGCCGGCCAGGCCGCCGCCCAGCACCACAACCGTATC
Source organism: Bacteroidales bacterium (assembly GCA_017471085.1). The sequence goes on from JAFUWW010000060.1 coordinate 5,718, forward strand.
GGCCACCTTCTCCTTCTGGAGGTAATAGTCGTTGACAATCACCACATTCCCTCCGTCGATACCCGGAAGCGGCGGAACGATGGGACGGGACCCAACGGCCAGGATCATGGCATCCGGATGCTCGGCCGCGGCATATTCCGGTGTCACCAGGGTATTCAGGCGGATATCCACCCCCTCGGCACGCGCCTGTTTCTCCAGGGAAAGGCCGAGCAGGTACATCTCATATTTGAACGGAATGGCCTGTTCGCTTTTGAGGATACCGCCCACCCGGTCGGATTTTTCGCACAGAATCACCTCATGCCCGCGTCTGGCGGCCGTAATGGCGGCTTCCAGGCCGGCCACACCGCCACCTGCCACCAGCACTTTCTTCCTGCGAAGGGCAGGGGTCACTTCCATTCCCTCCAATTCCCGGCCGATGAGCGGGTTCACGGCGCAGCGGCGGGTGAAGGTGGTGGGACGCTCCGCCATGCAGGTGTAGCAGCGGAGGCAGCGGACAATGGTATCTTCAGAGCCGGCCTCCACCTTGGCGGGAAGGAATGGATCGGCCAGCAGTTCCCTGGCCATGTAGATGACATCGGCCTTGCCTTCTTCCAGGATTTTTTCCATCTGGGCGGGGTCGTTGATGGCGCCGATGGTGGCCACCGGCTTGGAGACATGCTTCTTGATCTCCGCGGCCAGGTATACGTTGGCTCCGTGCTCCGCGAACATCGGCAGGTGCGTGGTGAAGAAGCCGAACTGGTAGGAGCCGGCGCTCACATGGATCAGGTCCACCAGGTCTTCCACGGCCTGTGCGATGCGGATGCCTTCTTCCAGGTCATAGCCACCCTCGAAGCACTCGCTGCCACTCATGCGGATTTCGATGGGGAAGCCGGGGCCTACGGCCGTGCGGACGGCCTGCAGCACTTCCCTTACGATCCGCACCCGGTTTTCCAGGGAACCGCCGTATTCGTCGGTACGGTGGTTGAAATAGGGCGAAAGGAACTGGTTCAGCAGCCAGCCATGGCCCGCATGCACCATGATCATCTCATAACCGGCCCTTTTGGAAAGGACGGCTGCATTGCCATAGGCTTTCACAATATCGGCAATCTGTTCCTTCGAGAGGCCTTTCACCGGACGGCCGTCGGGGCGGACACCGTCGGAGGGCCCCCACTGGTTCAGGCTGTCCTTCTTGTTCTTGTCCGACATGTAGGTTCCCGCGTACTGCCCGGAGTGGGAGAATTCGATGCTGGGCACCGCTCCATGCCGGCGGATGGCATCGGCCACGAAGGTATGGGCGGCGAGGTTTCCCACCGTCTCCAGGTCCAGGTGCAGCATATGGCTGCCGTCCGTTTCCGGATGCACCACCAGTTCGCTCACGGTCACCGCTGCGGCGCCTCCCTTGGCGCGGAGTTCGTAGAAACCCTGCACGCGCGGACCCGGCGAGCAGTCGGCCGTAATGTCGGTGGCACCCATCGGCGCGGAAAACATCCTGTTGCGGAAAATGGTCCTTCCCAGCTGGATAGGACTGGTCAGGAGAGGATAGTTGGTCATAGTTCTGTCCTTTTTTCAATAAAGGCACTGGCGGAAAACCCTCCAGTGCCTTTAATCACAAATACCACTTTTTCATCTAACATGAAAAATCACTGGTGCAAAATTAGTTGTTTCCAGTCTTTTTCACTTAGCAGAATCACCAATATTTTATTCTTTTTCTTCAATTATCTTCACCGGGCCCAAAAGTCCGGCTGGATTCAGGCGGCTCTCGGCACGGTAGCCTGTGCGGGAATCGGTGTAGGTCACACGGGTGGCACCGGGCTGGGCGTCGCCGATCAGGCGGTTCACCCACACGTTGGCGACCTTGATTTCAAGCTGGTTGGCGCCTTCCTTCACGGCATCCGTGATGTCCACTTTATAAGGCTCCTTCCAGGCCGCGCCGCAGTACTGGCCGTTCACATAGACCTCGGCCAGGTCGGCCACGGTGCCCAGGTCAAGCACAACCTTGCCACCGGTGGCCGGGCACTCCAGCGTATTGGTGTAAGTCGCCACACCGGAGAAGTACTTGATACCCTCATCGGCATTTTCGGAATAGGAGGCCAGTTTGGCGAATTCAGCTTCGGCGGGAGCGCCGCGCTTCTCCTGGAACTTCACCTTCCAAGGGGTTTCCACAGTGAGGAGGGTCTTTTCAGCAGTAGCGGGAACGGTGTAGCGGGAAGCACCCTTGCCGGAGAACACCACGAATACGGCATCGTCCGGTACCATCGGCAGCGTCACCACGGTACGGCCGCCGGACACCTCGTAGGTAACGTCCTCGATCTTGCCGCTTTCCGGATGCCACAGCTGCGGTTTCCCGCCGGCGGTCCTCAGGGAGACCTTTACGGTTTCATAGTCCTTGGAGGGTTTGTTGATCCAGTAGATCTCGGCACCGGGGAGGGTCCTGTGCAGATAGCGGAACTCGGAGGCGCTCTCGGGGATGAAGTCTTTCTCCACCACGGAGGCCATCACGTCGGCCACGGGCTTACCGGCGGTCACATTGGCCTTGCCGCTGTTCCAGATACGGTTCACCAGGGTCTGGAATTCCTCGTCGGTGCCTGCCTGGCCGGCCTTGTGGGAAGGCTTGCTGCCGCAGATCACCACACCGGCATCGGCGAATTCCGCCAGTTTGCGAAGGACGGCGATGGACATATAGTCGATATTCTTGTCCAGCCAGAGCACCTTGTAGGAAACGCCGCTCTTTGCCACCAGGTTCCCCTTCTTGTCGGGAGTCAGCTGGGTAAGCAGCACGTCCGGGCTGGCGAAATCGTAACGGTAACCCGCCGGAGCTTCCGGCATGGTGTTTCCGTACACGCCGATCACGTTGTCGTCTTCACCGTAATAGATAAGGAGGTCGGCTACGTTCTTTCCTGCCTGCAGCATGAAGCAGCTGCGGGACATATAGTCCACCCACATGCCGGCCAGCGGGGCCCAGGCATCGTGCCGGTTGAACCATTGGCCGATGCCGCCCAGGCTCAGGCCCGGGACATGGGCGTCGGAGGGCTGGTGGGCACTCTCATGGATGACAAAACGGTTGGTACCGTTGGACATTTCCAGGTCGGCCAGGAATTTCAGGTTGCCGGGATGGTAGGCATAGGAGCGGTATTCGCCGCCGGGAGCGGTCATGGATTCGGCCGCCGCCACATTCTGGCCGTAGATATGCGCGACGGAAGAGGACTCCAGACCGTCGAGGTTGTAGATGGTGCGGTTGGGCGTGCCGTCGGGGTTGTCCGGAAGCCAGCCGGCCGTCACCCACATGGCGCTCATCGGCACCTGGGAAGTACGCTTCACGTCCATGCCGTCCACCACATAGACCCGGGCGGCCTCGTGAGACTCGGTGTAGCGGCCCTTCATGCCATAATCGTCCTGGGCAATCTTGGTGAGGAGGTCATAGTTGGCGGTGATCAGGTCGCCGATGGTGGTGCGCCAGTCCCAGAGGAAGGCGTCGGAAGCTTCAGGCGAGCCGATGACTTCGCCGGCGAGCACCGGGAGCCAGGGCTTGAGGTCGTAGCCGCGACGGTCCTGGAACTCCTGGAACATGGCCGGGGTCCAGTTCTCCTGTTCGGCTTCGTAGCTGTCGTTCAGCACATACTGAACGCCCTTTTCACCCAGCAGGCCGCCGGAAGCCTTTTTATACATGTCGAAGTAGGTATGGAAGAAACGGGTCCAGGCTTTCGGATCCAGCTTGTCGACCTCCAGACCGGTTGCTTCGGCCGGGGCGGGATGGTTCTGCTTGCCGGTGAGCGACCAGCCGAAACGGTAAATCTTCCATCGGCCTTCGGGGGCATCCCAGGAAAGGACACCGTCTTTCACCTGGTCCGTGATGTCTACGACATCGGCCGTCTGGGCGAAAGGCTCTTTGGAGGCCGGTGTTACGGCATTGGTCAGATAAGAGCGGGCCGAGAAGCCGGCCTTGTCTTCCGCCTGATTCACAGGCGTTTCCGTGTGAAGCACCAGCTCTGCGATGTTGGTTCCCTTGGGAGCCTGCACAGGGCCGCCGAAGCCGAATGCGCCGCCGCGGGGTGCTGTGGGATTGTTGAAGACCACGCGGAAATAACGGGCCGATACAGGATCGATGGTGAGGGTGCGCTGGATCACGCCGCCGCCGGGCAGGGCGCACACGCGGGTGTACTGCTTGCCGTCCTGGCTGGTTTCCAGGAAAGCGCGGGCGGGACCTGCGCCGCCGGGGCCGCCCATGGTGCCGTCCACCACGGTGACAGCCTTGACAGTCTGGGGCTCAGGGAAGGAGTATGCAATCCAGGCATATCCTTCGGGGCCGGAAGGCAGAAGTACGTTATCGGCCACGCTGCCGTTGGTCAGCTGTTCCAGGGTGAACTTTCCGCCGCTGGAAGTAACCTTGGCACCCAGTTCGGCCAGGGTCTTTGTCCCTTCGGGCTGGCGGACGGCCAGCACTACTATATCTTCATAATGCTCATATTGGGCTGCAGAGAAACCGCGGCCGCTGAACGGACCGTCCAGGAAGGCACCCGTTGTCCGGAAAGGTTCCGGAAGACGCTCCGACACCTTCCGGCCGCCATCCACGAGCATCGTGCGCCAGGTAAGTTTCTTCATGGCATCCTGCGGCTGCACCCAAGGACCGCCGGTGGTGCTCCAGCCCGGAGAACTGGCGACAGTCATTTCCAGGCCCAGGGAATCAGCCGTACGGGCGGCGAAGCCAAAGGCATCCTGCCATCCCTCATCCATATACACCAGACGTTTCTCGACAATAGTCGGTGTAGAGGACGAAGCGTCGAAATTATGGAATCCCCCCAGGCCGATGTCATGCATCCACTGCAGGTCCTTCTTGATTCCGTCCTTGGTGATATTGCCGTTCATCCAGTGCCACCACACGCGGGGACGCGCACTTTGGGGCGGATTCTCCCACCCGGACTTAAGTTCCGGAAGAGAAGCGGCAGACTGGCTGTCAGGAGACCCGCAGGCCGTCAGAGCCAGCAAAAGAGCTGAAATAATAGCGGTTCTTTTCATATCGAGCATTGGTTATGTTTTTTCCACACAAAAGTATTTCATATTTATGGCAAACACCCGTCGCTTTCTTTCTTTTATTTTGCATTTTCTTCAAAACCGCCCTCTGCCCCTGACATCCCTTTCGCTTTCAAGCTCAGCACCACCGCATCCACCTTCCCCTCCCTGTCCGTCTCCCTCTCCGTCACGTGCACACCTGTCCTCGTCCATGCTCGCACACGCACACACACACTCTCTCTCACCTACCATTGCCACATGCGTTTGCGGAACAAACTAATTGTCAACAACTTACAGCGGCCCCGGTGGCAATCACACGGTTTTGGGTGCACCTTTGCCATCGGCCTTTTCACAACCAGCTCATTTTCAGCAACATGCAGCAAACCCGGTGGCAATCACACGGTTTCGATTGCACCTTTGCCATCGGCCTTCTCACAACCAGCTCATTTTCAGCCACATGCAA
>JAFUWW010000061.1 GCA_017471085.1 Bacteroidales bacterium
GGCCGTTTTCCAGGGAAGCGTGTTGCATTTATGCTGTAATGAAGAATTTATCGACAATGGATTTGATGGCTTCCCGGACCTCCGGATCCTCAACGTTCCGTGAAGGGTTCCCCTGCCAGGAGCGGATATTGATGAGCGAGTCGAATTCAATGAAATCATCGCCTTCTTCTTCCACCCAGAGGTTGAAGCCCCAGAGGTTCTCCTGTGCAGAGCCGTCTTCTAAAAGGAGGCGCTCCAGATCTGCGTGCAGATCGGCATCAACGGCCAGGAGGCCTCGCTTTACATCGGCCACGCATTTTATCATATCGCCGAAGGTTTTTTGTGCCAACGCTTTGAGCTCCGCGATGGAGATTGCCTGCTGAAGGATTTGCATAATCAATTGTTTCCGCAAAGATACAAATAAATGATGAAAAGTTACCTGAAATTCCTGTCCCGCAATAAACTGTACACCGCTATCGAGGCGGTGGGGCTGGCGGTGAGCCTGGCGTTTGTGATTCTCATCGGCAGTTATGTGTGGCAGCAGCGGAAAGCGGCGCGCGGGTATCCGGATTGGAAACGCATCTATGCTGTTGGCACGATGTATAACACCGTAGAAATGGCCCCCCGGAATGGCCTTGCGGAACTGCTGAAGGGAAGCGTTCCCGGGATTGACAAGGCATCGGTCTATTCGCACCTAGGAGCCGGGGGATCGTTGGGAGATGTCCCGATTCATGGTGCGTCGCTTGTCGGGGTCAACGCCGACTTTCTGGACATGTTCCCGATCCGGTGGGTGTCGGGGAACCCTTCGGAGCTGCTGGAAACAAACACCGTGGCCGTCACGGAGCGGTTCGCCCGGGAAAACTTCCCCGGGGAAGAGGTGATCGGCAAGGTCTGGGAGTACGGCAAGACAATCTGCACGGTGGTCGCCGTGTTCCGGGACCTCGGTTCTCCGATTTTCCGGGATGAGGACCTGGTTTTCCTGCAGGTCCGCAAAGGCGGAGAACTGGGCCGAGGCTCGATCGGCGGCACAACCTGTCTTGTCCGTAGCGATGAACCGGAGGACAGGTTGACGGCCGATATCGACGCCGTGCTGGAAAACCACCACCGGAAAAGCTGGGACAGGGATGAGACGCGGGCGATGAAGAACGGAAGCATCGAGCGGATGGACCGCATCTATTTTTCGGAACTGAACAGCGGTCAGGCCTTCCTGAAGGGAAACAAGTCTCTCCTGACGATGCTGACTGCCGTGGTACTGCTCCTGCTGTTGTCGGCCCTCTTCAATTATATCAATCTCAGTTCTGCCCTGGCCGGACGCCGGGTGAAGGAAATGAGCGTGCGGACGGTCCTGGGGGCCTCAAGGGAGCAAATCGTGTGGAACTACCTGAAGGAGTCCCTCGTCTTTACCGTCGCCTGTACCGCCCTGGCGGTCCTGCTGGCTTATGCTTTCCGGCCGATATTCACGCACTATGTCGATGCGCATGTTTCCTATTCGTTTTCCGTCCCCTTTGCCTGGCATTGGACGGCAGGGCCGGTCGCCGCGGTCGTGGGGCTTTCGCTGCTGATCGGCCTGGCCGCCGGGTGGATCCCTTCCCGCGTTGCGTCCCGCTTTGACGCCATCCGGGTCATCAAGGGGGATTATCGGACGGCCTCCAAACGTGTCTTGTCCAAGATCTTCATCGTTTTCCAGACCGCGTTGTCCGTCCTGCTGATAGCGTTTTCACTGGTGATGGAGCGGCAATATAGCCACATGATCCACAGACCGCTGGGAGCGGAGGTCGATGGGCTGTACTATCAGTATCTGGTGCAGGATTCGGGGTACGAAGATGCGTTGAAGGCATTACCGTTTGTCTCGGATATGGCTGAGTGCTCCGGGTATCCGGGAAGTCCGTATATGACTATGTCCATGCCGGACAACAATGCGGGCGGAACGATCAACATGGCTTTTCTGAACTGTGATCCGGAGGCGTTCAAACTGTTCCACTTTGAGGTCGTGGAGGATTTTCACGCACCGTCCGGGAACGGATACTGGCTCTCGGAATCGGCTTACCGCCGGTTTGGTACGGATCCATCCAACCCGAAGATGCCGGAATTCCTGGACGAGTATTATCAGGGGGATGTGGCCGGTGTGGTCAAAGACTTCGCCCTCACCGATGCGGCCCATGTCAACGATGACCTGCTGGGCATCATCAGTGTGTCTGACCATCCGGGGCCCTATTACCGGCTCCTTCGGATCGAAGGGAACCGCAAGGAGGCGGAAAAGGAGCTCCAGGCTCTGTACAAGCGGTACAGTCTGGAAAAAGATGGATATGAGGGCCTTCCCGAATTAAGCGGCTTCATCAGGGACAAGTTGGAAGCACGGCTGGGCGAAGCCAGGAATTATATGCGCCTGATCGAGCTGTTCATGTTCCTTGCCGTGATGGTCTCGCTGCTGGGCCTGCTGGCGATGTCGGCCCTGTACGCATCCGAGCGGACGCACGACATCGCCGTCCGCAAAGTCTTCGGCAGTACCGTCTGGGGAGAGACCCTCGCCTCGGTCGGAGCATATATGGTCCTGGTGGGCATTGCCTGTCTGATTGCCGTTCCGGTCGCTATCTGGCTCTCCGGCAAGTATCTGGAGGGATTCAACTACCGGATTTCGGGTTACTGGTGGATTTTCGGGGTGGCAGTCCTGATTACATGGGCCATCTCCTTGGCCTCCGTCCTCTGGCAGGACCTCAAGGCCGCCCGGACCAACCCGGCTGTTGAACTGAAAAAAGAATAGATATGAAAAGCTACCTGAAATTCCTCTCCCGCAACAAGCTCTACACCGCCATCGAGGCGGTGGGGCTGGCCGTGAGCCTGGCGTTTGTGATTTTGATTGGCTCCTACGTGGTGCAGCAGTACGAGGTGGCGCATGAATCGCCACAGTGGAAGCGCACCTTTGTGCTGGGAAGCAATGAGTTCCTGGGCCTTACCTATTGGGACAAGGAGGAACTGGAAATGAATATCCCCGAAGTGGAATCCGCCACGCATATAGCGCTCCTCTGGCAGCCCGTCATCCAAAACGGCGGGGAACCCATAGCGGCCAGCGGTTTTGAGACCGATCCCGACTTCTTCCGCGTCTTTCCGCAGTACCGCCTGGTGGAGGGCAGCCTGGAGGACTTCGTGGGCATGGACGACATCCTCATCAGCGAGTCCCTGGCCCGGAAGACCGGCGTTCAAATCGGCCAGGCCCTCAAGGTGGACAAGGAAGACCGCACCATCAAGGGCATTTTTGCCGATTTGGATGGCGCTTTCTTCATGCCGGCTGATATCATCACCAACATCAAGCGTACCTGGGCGGCCGAGCAGAGCAAGGCATTCAACAGCATCGGCAATTACACCACCTGGTTCAGCGTGCGGGACGATGCCGACATAAACGATGTCCAGGCAAAGGTTCAAGCCCTACTGCACAAGAACTACGACCCCACGTGGTCCGCTGATAAAGTGGACAAGTGGCGCGCTTACCGCATGGACGAGGCCTTCTTTTTCACCGGCAGCAGCAACGGCCTCACCCGCACGGGGAATGCCCAGATGCTCCGGCTCCTGACCGTTGTCGTGCTGCTGCTCCTGCTGTCGGCCGTCTTCAACTACGTAAACCTGAGCCTGGCACTGACCGGCAAGCGGGCCAGGGAAATGGCCACCCGACGGCTTCTGGGGGCCGACAAGACCGGCATCCTGTGGAAGTATATCGGCGAATCCGTAGCCTTTACGGCCGTGTGCTTTGCTGCCGCCCTCCTGCTGGCCTATCTGCTTGCCCCTATGGTGAACGACCTTGTTTCTTCCAGCGACCCGGACGAGGTGATGCTGGGCTTTGACTCCAGCGTACGGCTTTCCTTCATGCTCACGCCCGGATATATCCTGGCCTATCTGGCAGGTATCCTGGTCCTGGGCGTCGTCAACGGACTGCTCCCGGCCTTCGCGGCCTCGCGCTACCAGCCCATCGATGTGATCAAAGGCACGCTCCGGCGCCGGAACAAAATGGTCCTGAGCAAGGTGTTCATCGTGGTGCAGAACGTCCTTTCCGTCTTCCTGATAGCCCTCGCGCTGGTAATGGAAGTCCAGATGCGCCATATGCTCACAAGGCCGACGCACGCTGTCATCGACAACCGCTACTACATGGAGTATTCCGCCCAGGACCTGGACCATATGAAGCTTTTCAAGGACAAAGTGGAACAGCTGCCCTTTGTGACCGAGGCCGGCGTAGGGCGTGGCATCCCGGGACTTATCAACATGACGATGGGTATCAAAGTGGACGAAGAGCACCATGTGGACATGCCCGTCATCGTCTGCGACTCCACCTATTTCCGGCTGCTGGGGCTGGAAGTGGAGGAAGACTTCGGCCATCCGCTGGTGCATTCGCTCTGGATGAGCCGGAGCGCCTTCAACGCGGCCGCGGTGTCCGACACTTCCACCGTATTCCCGCGGAGAATCAACATGAACGGCGCCCAGCCGGAATTCATCGGGGGCATTGTGGCCGATTTCCCCTCCAGGCCGGCTTCAGAAAGCAATCAGAACCCGAATGGCGGCGTCATTGTGACCCGGGCCGAAGAACTCCGCTATTCCAATTGTCTGCTGATCGGCACCACCGGGGAGGACAAATCGTTTGAGGAGCAGATCCTCCGGGCTTACCGGGAATTCCGGCTGGAAACCTCCGGCGTCGAGGACCCTGCCTGGCGCTACGGCTTCATCCGGGACATCAACCGCAAGCAGCTGGCACCTGTGCGCAGGACCCTGCGCCTGGTGGAACTCTTCGCCGCGCTGGCGGTGCTTATCTCCCTGCTGGGCCTGTTGGCCATGAGCACCTATTTTGCCGATGAAAACACCAAACAGATAGCCGTACGCAAGGTTTTCGGCTCTGACGTGACGCAGGAAACCTGGCGGACGGTACGTAGTTATATGTTTCTGGTGGGCGGAGCCTGCCTTGTGGGCATTCCGCTGGCCGTCTGGGCGGCGCGACTCTACCTGGAGCGCTTCGCCTACCGGATCGAGGGTTATGGATGGGTATTCGCCCTTGCCGTGGTAATATCCTTCGGCATCGCCTTCGCCACCGTCCTCTGGCAAACCCTCAAGGCCGCCCGCACCAACCCGGCGACAGAATTGAAGAAGGAATAAAACAAAAAGCATCGCGCAGGCGATGCTTTTTGGTGCCCAGAACGGGAATCGAACCCGTACGTCTTTAAGGGACACTGGATTTTGAGTCCAGCGCGTCTACCAATTCCGCCATCCGGGCAGGGATGGGCCTTGAACGGCCGGGCGTCTTTTGGGACGGGAATGCAAATTTATGCCAAATTCGGGTAACTGCCAAATTTTTCCGTTATCTTTGTATGCTATGACAGAACAGGCGAGCATACACGTTTCCCGAAGCTGGACCAGCCGGATTGTCGGCGGAAAGTCGACAGATGAGTTGGCGGAACTCCTTCAAGGCGAGGAAGAAATCTTCCTGGTCTATGATAAAAACGTGGCCTGGGTGGCGAAGACCGTGATTTCGTGCCTGGAAGAGATGCCCGGTCAGGCCGGGAAGGCGGTGATAAAAGGAAGCATCGGCCTGGACACTTCGGAAGAAGGAAAGTCCATGGAGACGGTGATGGGTCTGGTGCGGGCGATGCTGGATGCCGGGCTTTCCCGGAAGGGGCTGGTGGTTGCCGTCGGCGGGGGTATTACCACGGACATGGCCGGTTTTGCCGCCGGCATCTACAAACGTGGAATCCGTTACGCCAATGTGCCCACCACGCTGCTGGCCCAGGTGGATGCCGCCATCGGCGGAAAAACAGGCGTGAACCTGGACGGCTACAAAAACATGCTGGGAACCATCCTCCAGCCGGAATTCACCTTTGTGTGCGCCGAAGTCCTGCGCACCCTTCCTCCCCGAGAATTCCGCTCCGGTCTGGCAGAGCTGGCCAAAACCTTTCTGCTGGCCGATGCCGCAGCCTATGCCTCCCTGCTCGCATGTGCAAAAATGCAGGTACAACCGGAGCTTATCATGCAGGCAGCCCGGATAAAGGCCGGTATCGTGAACCGGGATCCCTTTGAGCAGGGCGAACGGGCGCTGCTGAACTTGGGCCATACTTTCGCGCATGCCATCGAGCACGAAGCCCGGGTGCAGGGAGACGATATCACCCACGGTGAGGCAGTGGCCATGGGCATCATCCTGGCGGCGGAGTTGTCGGAAAGGCAAGGCGTGGCGAAAATCGGCCTTGTAAGACGGCTGAAGGCCGATTTTACCACCATCGGCCTGCCCGTGGAGAGCCCTTACGAGGCCGATGTGCTTCGCAGCGCCATGTACAAGGACAAAAAGGCCACCGGAAAAGGGATCCGCTTTGTGCTGCTGGAAGAGATTGCCCGTCCGCGCATAGTGGAACTGTCTGATTTTTAACAGTTTGCATAATAGACAGATACTGAATGATTTGTACATCCATACAACACAAGGAGTTGCAGGAGATCCTGGACCTGCTGGATTCAGGCACCGTTGAGATGGCGGAAATCCGGCTGGACCGGTGCGCCCTGGAAGACGAAGATATCGACCTGCTGTTTTCGGCTTCTGACGTTCCGCTCATTGCCACTTGCCGCATGAACGAGGAATCGCAGGCGCCGGAACTGCTGGAAAAGGCCGTCCGGGCGGGCGCAAAATATGTCGACCTGGAGATGGAAGCCCCCGCTGCGGTGGGCCGGCGCATTCGGGAGGCCTGCCGGGAGTACGGCACCGTGCTCATCCGTTCCTTCCACGATTTCACCGGCACCCCGCCCGTGGAAGTGCTCCGGAGCATTCTGGAGCGAGGTCGGCAGTTCGGTGGAGAAGTCGTGAAAATCGTTACTACGGCAACCTGCAAGGCCGATATCGACCCGATGATGGAACTTTACCGGGAGGCGGAACCGGGTACCCTGGTGGCTTTCTGCATGGGCGAGGACGGCCGGGAAAGCCGGCTGGAGGCCCTCCGCCAGGGTGCTCCTTTCACCTATGCCTGCCTCACGGAAGAGGAGGCCACGGCCCCCGGGCAATGGACTGCGGAGGCCATGAGAAAGGAGGTCTATGGCGGTTTCCGCTTTGTACAAGCTTCCGCCCTGCCGATGCCTTCTTCCAAGAGCTTTGCCCAGCGGGCCATCGTGGCGGCGGCCCTGGCCGACGGCGTCTCGAACCTCTCCGGCTACACTCCCTGTGGCGACAACGAAAGCGCCATCGCGGTGGCCAGAACGCTGGGGGCATCGGTGGACATTAGCAATAACATGCTGACAATCAGGGGAATTAATGCACGTCCCGGCTGCTGCGAGACCTTGGAGGAACTCCATACGGGCGAATCCGGCTTCCTGACCCGGCTCATGGTTCCGCTCATGGCGGTGCTGCCGGTGCTGCCGGTGCGGATCACCGGCGAAAAAACCCTTCTGAAACGCCCTCTGGCCGATGCGCACGACATCATGGCAGCCTTTGGCGTGCGCTTATTCCCAGAAAGTAACAATGCTGTTACATCCTCAAAAGGGGTGGAAAACGCGGGAAACAAGGTTGTTTCAGAGGCGAGAAAATCCGACTGTTACCTTCCGATGAGGGTGAGCGGTCCGCTTCTCCCCGGAAGGGCCGATATTTCCGGCCGTGGCGGGTCGCAGCTTATCTCCGGCCTCCTGGCCGCCCTTCCCCTTTCCGGAAGCAAATCCACGGTCTATGTGCACGACCCAAAAAGCATTCCCTATCTGTTCATTACGGTGGACGTGCTCAAGAAATTCGGCATCAGGATAGGCTCCGAAATGGAGGGAGGCGACGATTTCCTGGAAACCCAGGACTGGAGCCTCTGCACGGGCATCAATTTCCGCATAAAAGGCGACCAGCGCTATCAGGCGGCCGATTTTGCCATTGAGGCCGACTGGTCCGGAGCCGCCCCTTTCCTCACGGCCGGTGCCATCTTCGGCCAAGTGGAGGTGGAAGGCCTTGACACCCAAAGCCTTCAGGCCGATATTTCCATGATGGATATCCTGATGGATGCAGGCGCCAGCATGTCCCAGCAAGAAGGCTCCACGCCCACGAACGGGCCGATCAGGGTCCAGCGCGCTCCGCTGAATGCCTTTTCCACGGACCTGAACAATTGCCCGGACCTGTTCCCCATGGTGGCCGTGCTGGCGGCCTTCTGCCCCGGTGAAAGCCATATCCTGGGGGTGGAGCGTCTCCGCCACAAGGAGACGGACCGGGCCGCCGCCATCGAAGCCATGCTGCGGCAGATGGGCGTTCCTGTTGCCATCGACCAGGACGAGATGACCATTACGGGCATGGGACTCACCCAGCGGATCCTTACCGGGAAGCTCCTGAAAGGCGGACATTTCCCGTCTTACGGCGACCACCGCATGGTAATGGCCCTCAAAGTGGCTTCCCTCGGTGCCGCAGAGCCTGTAATCATTGACGACGTAGCCTGCGTGGCCAAGTCTTTCCCTACGTTTAACGAAATGTTTTCCGTCATGACCGGCGCCGGCCGGCCATCCTAAAGGCAGCTTCCAATATGAATACATTCGGAAACAAATTCAGAGTGAGCATCTTCGGCGAGTCGCACGGAGAGCGGATAGGGGTTGTGCTGGACGGTGTAAAACCAGGCCTGCCCCTTTCGGAGCAGGATTTCCTGCCGGACCTGATGCGCCGCAAGGCCGGCGCCCCGGGCACGACCCCCCGCATCGAGGCCGATGAACCCGAAATTGTGAGCGGAGTCTTCGAAGGCCACACGACCGGTGCGCCGCTCACGGTGCTTTTCTGCAACACGAATACCCGCGGGGCCGATTATGCCACCTTCCGCGAGCATCCCCGCCCCGGCCACGCCGACCACACGGCCGATGTCAAATTCCACGGCTTCAACGACCCTCGCGGCGGCGGACATTTCTCCGGCCGCATCACCCTGGGCGTGGTGGCTGCCGGGGTGGTGGCCAAAAAGATGGCCGCTTTCAAGTACCAGTCGGAAATAGTAGAACTGGGCGGACAAACGGATCGGACGGCCTGGAAAGAGGCACTGCAGAAGGCCGGAGAGGAAGGGGATTCGCTGGGGGCCATCGTAGAATGCCGGGTGAGCGGCGTCCCCATCGGCCTGGGAGAGCCTTTCTGGGACAGCGTGGAATCGTGCCTGGCCCATGCGCTCTTTGCCATTCCGGGCGTGCGGGGCGTGGAGTTCGGGGACGGTTTCGCCGCCTCCGGGAAGAAGGGCTCCGGGCACAACGACGCCTTCGGGCCGGACGGAATCCCTGTCACCAATCATGCCGGCGGGGTGAACGGCGGCATCACCAACGGCAACCCGCTGGTGTTCCGTGTGGCGTTCAAACCCACTGCCAGCATCGCCAAGGCCGGCATTCCCGGCCGTCACGATGTCTGTTTCGCCCTCCGGACCCCCGTCATCGTGGAGGCCATGGCCGCCATCGTACTGGCCGACCTGGCATTGTAATTGTTGTTGAACCGAAAAAAAACCTATAAGCTATGCGAACATCCCATCTTTTCAAGTTGGCCACACTGACAGCCTTCTTTTTTGCTTTCCTTTCCTGCACCAAAGGGGTGGAACATACGGGCGACCAGTCCGGCAATCTGTACGGGAACTGGGTCCTTGACACCAAATCCGTTACCATAGGCGACAATACACCTGCAGTAACGGATTTTTCCGGCGCCCATTTCTACCTGGGTTTCATGGAACCTAAACTGGCTTTTGGCAAAGAGGGGTCGATCTTCACCTTCGACATTGACGATGTCGATGCCGTTCCTTTCTCTTACAATGCCGGCAAGAAGCAGATAACCTTCGAAAAGATCATCTCCCTGTCCACCGGTTTCCCGCCCAAAGTCATGTGGCTTTTCGGAACCTATGACGTTGTGGAACTTACAGACAAGAAACTGGTTCTTTCCCAAACCGTCAGTTCCCTGCTGGATTCAGATACCCGGGAGACCACTGAATATACCTACCATAAACTGGTGGAACATTCAAATTAGTCGGCCTTGATCAGGATAACGCTGTAGTAGTTGTCCCCGACCGATTGAAATTCGTGCTCGAGGTCTGTCAGGACTTTCATTTCTTTCGTGGAAATGAGGTAGTTACCGCTGGTGCCTTCGAAGGAAGGAGGGCTCTTCTTGTCGAACTCTGAGATAAAGAGGTTGTAATCGCCGCCCCAATCGATGCTTTCTCCGCTTGCGGCAAGGATGGCTTCCGTTTGCAACTGTAATTCTTCACTTACAGGCGGGAGGTATGTTTCTTTTTTCGCATGGGAGAACTGTTTAGGCGTGGCAAAGATATTTTTTTCTCTCCCATCGGCAAAGGAAAAATTCTTTTTTTCCCTATTTAATGGTATCTTTGTCACTTTAGGTATGAATGATATGAAACGGATAGTAACCCTGTTCTTCCTTCTGCTCCGGGCCTTCCTGGCGGGTGCCCAGAACAATCCGTATGGCATCAACGACGAGTGCTATCAGTATATGAACCAGGCCGATGCGCTCATCGGCAAGCCCGGTTTTGCCGAAGCCAACGCGAATCTGCTGCATTCGGCCGTAAAACACGAGGACAAGAAGGCGCAGGTGCTCTATTATGTGGAGAATCTCCGGGATGCGGCGCGCCGTCCGGACGCGGAGGAGAAAGAGGTGCTGGAAGCCCATGAAAGCCTTACCCAGATAGCCAGGAAGCTGGATTATGTGCAGTACTATTACCAGTCTTACCAGACGCTGAAGAACTTTTATTTCAACCGGGGGAAGATGATCCGTGCCCTGGAAGTGATTGACGAAATGCAGAAGACCGCTGTCCGGGAGGGGGACGAATACGGCATCTGGTTCGCCCACAAGGAATTTGCGTCCGTCTATATGAATTACAGCGCCTTCCACGTTGCCAGAGAGCATCTTTCGGCCCTTATCAAGGTCTGGCAGACGACGGAGGACCCTACCATCCGGCGGCAGAACCTCGCCCCTTTCTATATCGACTATTCCAAGACTTTCGCCCCGGAAATCGATTCGGCCAGGTTCTATCTGGACAAGGCGTGGGAGGTGGTGAGCGTGCCTGTGGATTCGGTGCGGTGCATGCAGGAATCGGCTGTGCTGGCAGTTGTGAACCGGGACGAAAAGACTTACAGGCACTATCGGGACCTGGTGCTGAACACACCGCACAGGCAGGGAATCGGCCGCGGGGTTCCGGAAATGTTCGGAGTGATCGATTCCATCCTGGACGGCACCATCGGCCAGCCGTCCGTGAGGGATCTTTACAAGTTTTCCCTGCCCCAGATGCGGATTATCTCGCTGGTGGCGGAGGACAAGGGCTTCCATGCCCTCGCGGAGAACCTGAAAGACCAGTGCATCCTTTCCATGGAGACCGACTTGTCCGACCTGCTGAAAATGAACATGTCGGAAATGGCCGCCCGCCTGGGGAATGACGAGCTGTCGGCCGATCTTGCCAGGAAGAACCGGCAGATGACCAACTTGCTCCGGGCCTCCGGCATCATCGGCCTTCTTCTGATGGCTCTCCTGGTCTATGTCTCCCTGAAGCTGCGCAGGGAGAAAACCGGGAAAAAGTAGTATCTTTACAATCTTATGGATCAGGACCAGAAAATCATACAGGAAGTCACCTCCGGGGAGTACAAGGAGGGATTTGTGACGGACGTGGAGCAGGAGTTCATCCCCAAGGGACTCAACGAAGATATCATCCGGCAGATATCGGCCCGGAAAGAGGAGCCTCAGTGGCTGTTGGAATTCCGGCTGGACGCTTTCCGGAAGTGGCAGGCCATGCCGCAGCCGGACTGGGCGCATCTGGATATGCCGGAAATTGATTTCCAGGACATTATCTACTACGCTGCACCCAAGAAAGACAAGGACCGCCCCAAGGAGATCGACCCTAAGCTGGCCGAGACTTTCGACAAGCTGGGCATCCCCCTGCAGGAGCGCGAGGTGCTGGCCGGGGTGGTGGCGGTGGACGCCGTATTCGACTCGGTGTCAGTTACGACCACCTTCCGGAAGACCCTTGCGGAAAAGGGCATCATCTTCTGTTCTTTCTCCGAAGCGGTGAAGGAATATCCGGACCTGGTGCGGAAGTATCTCGCCACCGTGGTGCCGGCGTCGGACAACTTCTTTGCGGCGCTCAATTCCGCCGTTTTCTCGGACGGATCGTTCTGCTACATTCCCAAAGGGGTGAAGTGCCCGATGGAGCTTTCCAGCTATTTCCGCATCAATGCGCGGGGCATCGGCCAGTTCGAACGCACGCTCATCGTGGCCGATGAGGGTTCCTATGTAAGTTACATGGAAGGATGCACCGCCCCGATGCGGGACGAGCAGCAGCTGCACGCCGCCGTGGTGGAGATTATCGTGGAAAAAGACGCCGATGTCAAATACTCCACCGTCCAGAACTGGTATCCCGGCGATGCGGACGGAAAGGGCGGCATCCTGAACCTGGTGACCAAGCGCGGTATCTGCAGGGGCAGCGGCTCGCACCTGAGCTGGACACAGGTGGAAACGGGATCGGCCATCACCTGGAAATACCCTTCCACCATCCTGAAAGGCGATTTCTCCAGTTCGGAATTCTATTCGGTGGCCGTCACCAACAACCATCAGCAGGCCGATACGGGCACCAAGATGATCCATCTGGGACGGGGCACCAAGAGCCGCATCGTGTCAAAGGGCATATCGGCCGGGGTGAGCCAAAACAGCTACCGCGGGCTGGTGCGGATGGGACGGGATGCCGTGGGAGGCAGGAACTTCTCCCAGTGCGACAGCCTCCTGATCGGTTCCAGCTGCGGTGCACACACTTTCCCGGACATCCAGTCCATGAATCCGACGGCTACTGTGGAGCACGAGGCTACCACTTCCAAGATTTCGGAGGACCAGCTGTTCTACTGCACCCAGCGGGGAATCGGCCCGGAAGAAGCCGTGGGACTGATTGTCAACGGCTATGCGCGCGAAGTATTGTCCCGCCTTCCCATGGAGTTCGCTGTGGAGGCGCAGAAACTGCTGCAGGTCTCCCTGGAGGGCAGCGTAGGGTAATCGTCCCGCATAGGGATGTCATTCTGAACGAAGTGAAGAATCTGAATGTTTGATACCGTCATATTCACCCTGGCCGGCCGTCCCGTGCTGCTGATAGACTTGATTTCGAGCCTGTTGGGCCTCACATGCGTGTTCCTGGCCGGACGCAACTCCAAGTACAACTTCTGGGTGGGCTACCTGTACACTGCCGCCCTGTTTTTCCTGTTCTGGAACAAGAACCTGTACGCGAGCCTGCTGCTGCAGCCCATCTCGCTGGCCATCAACATCATGGGCCACTACCGCTGGACCCATCCCCGGGCGGAAGAACAGTCGTCGGAGAACAAGAAAGACTTGAAGGTGAGTATGTTAAGCTGGCCGGAACGCATGATGTCCGTTGCGGCCGTACTGTTGGTCGCCTTTGTGTGGGGCTGGACGCTGGACCGCCTTTTCCCGGCTGACCCGCACCCGTACCTGGATTCCTGCGTCACGGTGCTCATCCTGCTTGCTCAGCTGCTCAGCGCCATGAAAAAGTGGGACTGCTGGATAGCCTGGCTCATTGTGAATGTGACGCAGATTATCCTGCATGTCAGCGTGGGCAACGTGTTCATGCCCATCGTATGCGCACTGTACCTGGTGAACGGCCTGTGGTCGCTGGCTACCTGGCTCAAGTTGTATCGGCGTGAAATGCAAACGCCTGATACAAAATAGTTTACAAGAAAGTGTCTATGCGGTTTGGTGTAGACAATTATTGATAAAGAATTGATTATAAGAAAGATACATTTTACGCCTATGCTGGAAATCAACAACCTCCATGTCAAGATCGGCGACAAGGAAATCCTCAAGGGGATAGACCTTCATATCGGCCCTGGTGAAATCCATGCGGTGATGGGGCCCAACGGGGCCGGGAAGTCCACCCTGAGCGCCGTGCTCACCGGCCGCCCGGACTATGAAGTCACCGAAGGCACGGTCCTGTACAAAGGGGAGGACCTGCTGGCCAAATCGCCCGAAGAACGCGCCTGGGCGGGCATTTTCCTCAGTTTCCAATACCCGGTTGAGATTCCGGGAGTCACCATCACCGCCTTCATGAAGGCAGCGGTGAACGCCAAGCGCAAGGCGGCCGGCCTGGAAGAGCTGAAAGCCGGCGAGTTCCTGAAACTCCAGAAAGAAAAGATGGCCTTTGTGCAGATGAAGCCGGAATTTGCCAAGCGCGAAGTGAACGTCGGCTTCTCCGGCGGCGAGAAAAAACGCAACGAGATTTTCCAGATGGCCATGCTGGATCCGGTGCTCTCCATCCTGGACGAGACCGACAGCGGCCTGGACGTCGATGCCCTCAAGATTGTGGCCGATGGCGTAAATGCCCTCCGGAGCCCGGAAAAAAGCGCCATCATCATAACGCACTACCAGAAACTGCTGGAATATGTTCAGCCGGACGTGGTGCATGTGCTCAAAGCCGGAAAGATTGTGGCCACCGGCAGCAGGGAGCTGATAGAAGCGATTGAAAGCAAGGGATTTGACCAGTTCTAGGCCTATGGGACACGGTAAGTACATAGATCCCTTTGCCGGCTTGACCGGCAATCTCTACCGCGTGGGTGCGGGCGAGCGCCTGGACCTGGAGTTCGTGGTGCTGCCCGGGGAAAGCAGGGAGATTACGGTGAACATCGACCTGGTCGGCCCCGGGGCCGAGGCGCACCTGAAGGGGCTTTACCTTTGCAATAGCAATGAAAAGGTGCATTTCCGCGTTGTGATGCACCACCGGGCGCCCGGCTGCAGGAGCACCCAGCTGTTCAACGGCATCGCCGGCGGAAAGGCCGATGTGCGCTTCGACGGCACCATCGTGGTGGCCCCGGACGCCCAGCAGACGGAGGCTTATCAGGAAAACCACAATATCGTCCTTACGGAAGAGGCGAAGGTAGTCACCAAACCCCAGCTGGAAATCTATGCCGACGACGTGAAGTGTTCCCATGGCGCTACGGTGGGCCAGCTGAATGCCGACGAATTGTTTTACATGCGTTCCCGCGGCATCCCGGAGTCCGAAGCCCGCACCCTGCAGATGCTCTCCTTCCTGTCGCCCGTGATTCCTGCAGGGCGTGAGGAGGAAATGGAGAAGGCCGTGAGAAGTCTTTGATTCTAAATTCATAAGTACTCTGCGGGAATCCCCGAATGTGGATTTTCGCAGAAACTTTGTATCTTTGCAAAGTGTTGTCTTTTAGGAGAATCATACTGTCGCTTTTGTCCGTTACCGCCATGGTGTCGGCCTGTGACCGGACACCCCGTCCGGACCGTTCTACCCGGAGCATGCTGGACGAACTGGACGGATACATATCGGCCCGGGAGGTGTACGTGGCGCGCAAGCTGGACCAGATGGACGCCCTCCGCAAGCTCTGCCGCACCACGCAGGACCCGTTGCGCAGGTACGAGATGGAGATGAACATGGCGGCCGAATACTTTGCCTTCAGCTTCGACTCCACCCAGGTCTATCTCAAACACTGTCAGGAACTTGCGATGAATAAGCTGCACGACATGGAGCGGTACAACAAGGCTTCCGTCCAGCTGGGGCACCTCTATGCCAAGGCCGGCAGCTACATGGAGGCCTATAACCAGTTGTATCAGCAAATAGATACGGCAGCCCTGTCGGATGAGCTCAAGGCGGAATACCTGTACAATTTGTACGATTTCAGCATGGACCTTGCCGGCAATTCCGGCATGGTGGAGCGGTTCGCCATTCCGGAGGCCGCCTCTTTCCGCCCGCGTCTGTATCAGCTCCTGCCCAAGGATTCCGACGAGTGGCGCACCGTCCGCCGGGACGATTTCGCCGCTTCCGGGCAGCTGGCATCGGCCGACAGCATCGCTCACATCCAGCTTTCCGGCACCCGGCAGGAAGAGCATCCTTATGCCATCTATGCCTTCCACCTGTCCGACATCGCCGACCGCTCCGGCCGCCCTGCCGACCGCATGGCCTGGCTCATCCGCTCTGCGGAAAGCGATATTGTCAATGCAGTAAGGGACTATGCCTCCCTCACGATGGTGGCGCAGAATATCCTTTCTTCCGATATCGACCGGTCGTTCCGATACCTCCGGATTGCGCAGGAAGACGCCCTGCTTTACAATGCCAAACTGCGCCCCTGGCAGATTTCCCGCTTCCTGCTGGATGTGGAAGACGCCTATGCGCGGCGGCAGGACAGGACCAGCCGGATGACGGTCATCTCCTCCATCCTGCTGGCCGTGCTGGTACTGGCGCTTTCCCTGATCACCCGTTTCCTGATTGTCCGCTCCCGGAAACTCTCCCGCCTGCAGACGGAACTGGAAAACAGCAACGCCAAACTGGCAATGGCCAATGAGGAACTCAGCGTACTGAACCGCCAGATTTCCAAGGCCGATAAAGTTAAGGAAGAGTATATAGTAGACTTCCTCCAGGGGCTTTCGGAGCAGGTGGCGCAGCTTCGCCAGGAGGATGCCCACTTCCGGAAACTGCTCAAGCAGGGGCAGTCGGACCAGTTGTTCAAGGAACTGGCCATTTCCGAGCGTTCGGAAAAAGCGTTGGACACCTTCTATCGCAAGTTCGACGAAACCTTCCTGGCCCTGTATCCGGACTTTGTGGAACAGTTCAACGCCCTTCTGCAGGAAGATGCCCGCTTCCGCCTCCGTAAGGATGAACGCCTGAATACGGAACTCCGCATCTTCGCCCTTATCCGCCTGGGCGTGGATGATTCCAAGGAAATCGCCACCATCCTGCACTACTCTGTAAGCACCATCTACAATTACAAGGTTTCCATCAAAAATTCCGCCCTGGGAAACCGCGACACCTTCGAAGAAAGGGTGAAAATGATAGGAAAGTAGTGGATTTTTGATTCTATTTCCGCTACTTTTTTCGAGTACTCGAAAAAACACAATTCTTTGATTTTCATCGAATTGTGTTTTTTGTTTTACTACTATTTTCTTCCCGTACGCGAGAGCGACGAAAATCCACTTTAATTTTGCACCAGACCCAGTGTCGACAATACTTTTTTAAACCAATAACCAACGCACAACTAATCAAAAACGCGTATGAAAAAAATTGCTTCCCTAATCCTTGCATTAGGATTGAGTCTGGCGGCAATGGCCCAGAACGTCACCCTCAGGGGTGTTGTGCTGGACAGCGCCAACCAGCCGATTATCGGAGCGTTTGTAGTTGAACAAGGAACCACCAACGGTACCATGACCGGCGTGGACGGCGACTTCGCCCTTACCACCCGCAGCGGTGCTGCCGTGGAAGTTTCCTGCATCGGCTATGTAACGCAGGTAATTAACAACAATGGAGCACAGAATGTGGTCGTCGTCCTTGAAGACGACGCCGAGATGCTCGAAGAAACCGTGGTCATCGGTTACGGTGTCCAGAAAAAGAGCGTGGTCACCGCTTCCATCTCTTCCGTCACGGAGGATGACCTGAAAGTGCAGTCCCAGACCCGCGTGGACAACATGCTCCAGGGTATGACTTCCGGTGTCCAGGTGACCCAGAACTCCGGTGCGCCGGGTGCCAGCTCCACCGTGGTGGTCCGCGGTATCAGCTCCATCAACCACGCCAGCCCGCTCTACATCGTGGACGGCATGCCGGCCGGCAGCATCGACTACATCAACCCGAACGACATTGAGCGTATCGACGTGCTCAAGGATGCCGCCTCCGCCGCCGTGTACGGCGCCCGTGCATCTGACGGCGTTATCCTGGTCACCACCAAGTCCGGCAAGGAAGGAAAGACCGTGGTCAACTACGATTTCTCCTATGGTATCCAGAATCCCTGGCGCAAGCCCCAGGTGCTTAACGCCACCGAGTATGCCATCATGATGAACGAAGGCATGCTCAACGCCGGCAGCGCTCCCATTTATGACGATCCGTATTCCCTCGGAAAGGGTACCGACTGGGTAGAGGCCGTCTTCGACAAGAACGCCCCCATCGTCAAGCATGACCTGAATATTTCCGGCGGCAACAGCCGCATCAATTACAGCGTTTCCGGCGGTTACCTCTCCAACAAGGGTACCATCGGCGGCCGTTTCGACCAGTCGTACTATGACAGAATGACGCTGCGCGAGAATGTGGGCATCACGCTGTTCGACTCCTCCGCCGACCGGAACTGGCTGAACAAACTCACTTTCAGCAACCAGATTTCCTTCGCCCATATCAAGAGCGCCGGCATCTCCGCCAACTCTGAATATGGCTCTCCGCTGGGCTCCGCCCTGGGCATGTCCCCGCTGGATCCCATCTATGCCGATGCCGCCGAGGAAGAGCGCTACAAGTCCCTCTATCCCGCCGGTTATCCTTACATCATCCGCAACTCCGAGGGCGTGGCCTACTTCATCGCCGACGGCGGTACCTACAACGAGCAGGCCAACCCGATCGCCATGCTGGACCGTCCGCACGGATACAGCAGCACCGACAAGATTGTGGGCGGCCTGAACACCGAGCTCCAGCTCTGGGACGGCCTCAAGTTCCGCAACTCCCTCACCATGGACCTCTCCTATGTCTATGGCCACAGCTACACGGAGCAGTATTTCCTGACCTCCAAGAGCTATAGCCTGGATACGGTGACTTCCACCACCACCTACGATGCCAAGGGCAATCCTTCCACCATCGACAAGATCAATTACGGTTCTTCCGCTTCGCAGAACATGAACCGCTATTACAGCTACCAGGTGGAAAACACCCTCATCTATGACAAGACCTTCGGCCGCCATACCTTGAACGTGGTGCTGGGCCAGTCGGCCTATATGTCTTCTTCCTCTTACCTGGGCGCTTCTTCCCGCGGCCTGATGTACCCGGACGATCCCTGGAAGATCAGCGTGGACAATACGCTGGGCAAGCAGGTCGACGGCGACCGCAACGGCTGGGGACGCTGGAATTCCATTCCTTACAGCATCCTCTCCTACTTCGGCCGTATTTCCTACAACTTTGACGAGCGTTTCCTGGCCCAGGCGACCCTCCGCCGGGATGCATCCTCCCACTTCGGTCCCAACAACAAGTGGGGTACCTTCCCGTCCTTCTCCCTGGGCTGGAACCTGAAGAACGAAGAATTCCTCAAATACAGCAACCTCGTTTCCATCGCCAAGATCCGTGCCTCCTGGGGTATCAACGGTAAGGATAACCTCGGAGACTTCCTCTATGCAGTTTATGCCAATGCCGGCAACAACTACGTCTTCGGTTCCGGCGCCAACGGAACGGAGAGCATCAATACCGGTGTGAAGGCTTCCGGCCTGTCCAACCCCAACGCAAAATGGGAACAGTCCATCCAGACCGACCTCGGTTTGGACCTGGGCCTTTGGGGCAACAAGTTCACCGCCACGGTTGATTTCTATATCAAGGATGCTTCCGGCATGCTGATGTCCATGCAGGTTCCCACCTATGCCGGCGACTCCGCTCCTACCGGCAACGTAGGTACCATGCGCAACACCGGTGTCGAATTCGACCTGGGCTGGAGAGACCATATCGGCGACCTTAACTACGGATTCAAGTTCAACGCCTCCTACAACAAGAACCGGCTCACCCACCTGGCCGATGATGCCACCTATATCACCACCTCCTCCCACAAGATTGGCACCCTGACCCGCGGCGACGTGGGCGAAGTGTTCCCTTACTTCTGGGGCTGGAAGACCGACGGTGTGTTCCAGAACTGGGACGAGGTCAACTCCTATGTCAATGCCGAAGGAGCCCTGATCCAGCCCAATGCACAGCCGGGTGATTTCCGCTGGGTAGACGTGAACAAGGACGGCAGGATCAACGATGACGACCGTACCAAACTGGGAAAGGGTATTCCTGACTGGACCTACGGTTTCACCTTCACGCTGGATTGGAAGGGCATCGACTTCAGCATGCTCCTGCAGGGACAGCTGGGCGCCCAGACCCTCAACGTGACCCGCCGTACGGACCTTTACTACATCAACCTCCCGAAGAGCATCCTGAACCGCTGGACGGGCGAAGGTTCCACCAACCAGTATCCCCGTTTCTGCTTCGATTCCGCCAATGAGAATTACCGCGTGTCCGACTACTGGATGGAAGACGCATCGTTCCTTCGCGCCCGTAACATCCAGCTGGGCTACACGCTCCCGCAGAACCTGACCCAGAAGTTCTTCGTTTCCCGTCTGCGCCTTTATGCACAGGTGGAGAACGCCTTCACTCTCACCAAATATACCGGTTGCGACCCGGAGGTTTCCGGCGGCTTCACCGAGGTGGGCGTAGACCGCGGTGTCTATCCCCAGAACCGTACCGTCACCTTTGGCGTCAACGTAACTTTCTAACAGACTACGGATATGAAAAAGATAATTATCGCTCTCACTGCCCTTGCCGTTCTCGCTACTGGCTGCTCCAAGGATTTCATCAATCCCCGGCACAACAGTTCCGAACCGCTTGACGAGTATTTCAATACGCCGGAGCGTCTTTTCCAGTGCCTGGTGGCCGCTTACGACCCGCTGGAGTGGTACGATTACGCATTCGGCCAGTACGACAACCTGCACCTCATCTTTGACGTGATGGGCGACGATGTGTACGCCGGCGGTTCCAACGAAGGCGACCAGCCCCTCATCGTGAAGACTCACTATTACACGGCCACCCCGACCGATGTCTGCAACCAGTTCTGGACGGTCAACTACTCCGGTATCAACCGTGCCGCCACCCTCATCAAGTACATTGACGGGGCCGAAGGCGTAGACGAGACCACCAAGAAACTCTATGTGGCAGAAGCCAAAGTGCTGATGGCCTACTACTACAACATGCTTTGGAAACTCTGGGGCAACGTCCCTTACTGGGAGGAACTCCTTGAGGCCCCTTATTTTGCCGAGCAGCTGGGCCACGACCAGGTCTACGAGAATTTCATCAAGCTCATCGAGGACGCCATCGCCCTTAATGTGCTTCCCATGAAGGCTTCCGGCGGCAACGAAGGCCGGGTGACCAAAGCCATGGCCTATATGCTTTACACCGAGGCCGTGATGTACCAGAACGACCAGTCCCGCTACCAGACCGCGCTGAACTATATGAAGGAAATCATCTCCTCCGGCCAGTATTCCCTGGTATCCGACTTTGCCGGCATGTGGGAAGAGAGCGGCGAATGGTGCTCCGAATCCATCTGGGAAATCAATTACACCTCGGAAGGCAGTGTCCGTGACTGGGGCAGCTCCATCGCCACCGGCGGTCAGGTGAACTCCATCCTCACCGGCATCCCTGCCACCAAGAACGTTCCCGACTACCACGAAGGCTGGGGCTTCGGCACCATCGCCAAGACCGCCTATGACATGTATGACGATGACGATATCCGCAAGGACGGCGGCATCCTGAATTTCGCCAAGTATGCCGAGTCTCACCCGGGCGCCGAGTACACGCCCCGCTGGCAGGACACCGGCTATTGGAACAGGAAGTACATCGCCCGTGAAGGCGGCAACCATGGTTACATCGCCTCCGACAACCTGGGCTACGGCAACAACGAGCGCATCTACCGCTATGCCGAGACCCTGCTGAACGCCGCCGAACTTTCCGTCCTCCTGGGACAGGATGGTTCCAGCTACCTCAAGCAGGTGCGCGACCGCGCCAACTGCCACGACACCGGTGTTTCCCGTGAGGACATCATCCAGGAGCGCCACAAGGAATTCGTGGGTGAAGGCAAGCGTTACTGGGATCTGGTCCGCAGCGGCCTGGCCGCCTCTGTCCTGAAGGCTGCCAACCATGAGTGGCGCCAGAACGACTGGACCGAGAACAAGAAATACTGGCCCATCCCGCAGGGTGAGATTGACAAGGATCCGGCCCTCGTGCAGAACAACTATTAATACCAGGCAATCATGAAAACAATCTGGCAATATATCGCAATTGCGGCGCTGGCTGTTTCCGCTGCCGCTTGTACCCCCGAATATCCCGAACCCAAAGCCAGCGGTCTGCCGCAGGCCTCGGACCTGGATGTCAACATCACCGTAGACCAGACCACCAACTATGTCACTTTCGTGATGAACAACAAGGGTGTGGTCCCCGTGTGGATTTTCGGTGACCAGAAAATCGACGGGAAGACTTCCAAGAAGTATTCCTATACCGACAACAACGTCCGGCTGCGTTTCCGCGACGCCGGCGAGTACACCGTGGAGGTGAAGGCCTACAATGCCAACGGTATCTCCACCGGCTCTCTGGTGAAGACTTTTAATCTGGAGAACACCTACCGCGACCCGTTCGATCCCAGTCCCTACATCAACGCTATCTCCGGCGGCTCCTCCCAGGATTGGGTATGGAACAACACGGAGGACGGCCACTTCGGCTGCGGCCCCATGGGGAATCCGCTCGGCTGGTGGTCCTGCGGCGCCAACGGCAAGGCCGGCTTCCTGTATGACGATGTCATGACCTTCAGCGCCGACGGCAGCTACACCTTCACTTCCGAAGACGGCATGGCTTATGCCAACACCGGCTCCGAGTACATGAGCGAATACAACACCGGTGAAGACTACCTGTTCCCGGCCGAGACCAAGACCACCAAGTACACCTTCGAGAACAGCTGGAACGATGCCGGCATCGAGGAAATCTACCTGGTGCTCCAGAGCGGCAGCATCCTTTCCTATGTGCCCCACAAGAGCGCCGTGGAAGAGCCCCGTTTCCAGGTGCTGGAAACCAAGACTGCCAACATGAAGAAGAAACTCCAGCTCATGTCCACCGTATACACGCCCAACAACACCGACGGTATTTCCTGGTACTACGAATTTGTTCCCAAGGGTTCCGTGGTGGGTGCCGCCGACCCGCTCTACGGCTACGAGAGCAAGATCTGGGTGCTGGACAGCGACAAGCAGGGCTACATGGGCTGCGGTCCCGACGCGGGCAATCCTACCGGCTGGTGGAATGCCGCTCCGCACGACAAGGACGCCTTCTCCCTGAATGATGACGAGATCACCTTCTTCGCCAACGGCAAGTATGTCTACGATCCGGGCGAGAACGGAATGACCTACTGCAACTGGGAATCCGGCTGGAACCCTGACGGTTACTATTCCGGCGACGGCAGCACCGACTACGATGCTCCGGCCGAGCGCCAGGAATCTACCTATACGTTAGGCTCCGATGCCAATGGAGACTATATCGAACTCCCTGCAGGAATCCTCTTCACCTATGTCCCCAGGCCGGAAGTGCTCACGCAGCCGACCAAGCTGTATATCAAGGAGAACACGGCCGAAAAGCTGGTCCTGGTACCTTACTTCGAGGGTATCATCGCCTGGCAGCTGATCTTCAAGCCCAAGGACGGTCAGGACTTCGGCCCGGTGGAACCGGAAGTTCCCGAAGAGACGACTCCGCTGGATCCTACCTTCTATGATGTCAACGGCGAAGGCAACCTCTGGAAGGGCGCCTCGCTGGATACCGAAATGTGGTATTCTCCCGGCGACTGGAGCGGCGGCCTCACCCCTGACTTCGAAATCACTGCCGGCAACGGCATCACCGTCACCATTCCGGACGGCGTGGGCGGCAGCGAGTGGATGGGTCAGACCAAGCTCAAGAGCCACATCGCCTCTTCCGCCGACAAGGAGTACGACTTCAGCGTCACACTCCTGGCCGATGAAGACATGACCGTGACCATCAAGCTCACCAACGACCCCGAGGAAGACAACGACATCCATTCCTTCTTCTATGACGGAAGCGTGCAGCTGACTGCCGGTGAGCCGTTTACCTATCGCAGGCACAACCTCACCCAGAGCGTGTCCGGCGACAACGTGATGCTCATCTTCGACTTCGGCCGCAGCCCGGTGGGTTCCACCATCCAGGCTACCGACATCTTGTTCCAGGAGCACAGGGACGGCAATCTCTGGGCAGGCGCCACCATCGTTCCCGACCTGTGGTATTCTCCCGGCGACTGGAGCGGCGGCCTCACGCCCGAATACACCATCAATGCCGACAACGGCATCACCGTCACCATTCCGGACGGCGTGGGCGGCGGCGAGTGGATGGGCCAGACCAAGCTCAAGAGCGGCATTGTCACGTCCAACGAAAAGACCTATGCCTTCAGCGTGAAGCTTACGGCCGACGAGGACATGACCGTGACCATCAAGCTCACCAACGATCCGGAAGGCGACGGGGATCCCTATGCCTTCTTCTATGACGGCGGTGTCCAGCTGAGTGCCGGTGAGACCCTCCTCTATGTGAAGCATGGCCTTACCCAGAAAGAGTCCGGTGACAATGTGATGCTCATCTTCGACTTCGGCCGCAGCCCGGTGGGATCCACCATCACGGCATCCGACATCATCTTCATCGAGGAGTAGAATGAAGTATCTGTTGAACAAAGGGTTGCTGCTGCTTTTTGCAGCAACCCTTTTTACATCAAGCTGTGGCGGGAAGACCATCGAACAGCCCGCGGAAAAGGCATCGCTGACGGTATCTTCCGAATCTCTCCAGGTTTCCTGGGAGGCGCAGACGAAAGACCTTACAGTTACGTCCAATTGCGACTGGGGCGTATCGGCCGATGACAAAACCTGGTGCTCCGTATCGCCCTCGGGCGGGGTCAAGGGCACGTCTACGGTAAAGTTGAAGCTGGACGCCAACCGGACCGGCAAGGAGCGGGAGAACACGGTGACTTTCCGGTTCGGCTCCGACACGAAGACCGTGTCCCTGAAACAGGGCCTGAACGAGGAAGATCTTCCCAAGCCAGCCCCCGAGATGGAAATCCCGGAAGGCTATGAACTGGCCTGGAACGAGGAGTTTGAGACGGACGGCAAGCCTTCCACGGCCGACTGGTGGTATGAAACCGGCGGTGGCGGCTGGGGCAACAACGAAGAGCAGGTGTACGTGGCCGGCTCCAAGGACGGAGAGGACCTGGCGTTCATCTCCGACGGCTCCCTGAAAATCCAGGCCCGCAAGATCGGCGGTACGGTGTATTCCATCCGCATGAACACCAAGCGCTACTGGAAGTACGGCTGGTTCGAAGCCCGCATCAAGGTATCGGACGTGCCCGGCAGCTGGCCTGCTTTCTGGATGATGCCGCAGAACTACAATACCTGGCCCGGAGACGGCGAAATCGACATCATGGAGTACGCCATCTCCACCCAGGGTAAGAACAAGTCTTCTTCCAGCATCCATTGCAATGCGTTCAACTGGCCGAATGGTACGCAGAAAACCCACGTCCAGACCGTCGCCAATGCAGCCACGGAGTATCATGTGTATGCCTTGGAATGGACTTCCGAGTTTATGAAATTCTATATCGACGGCAAACTGCACCTGACCTTCCAGAACGACGGGAAGGGCTATGACCACTGGCCGTTCGATGCCCCTTTCTACCTCAAGTTCAACATGGCCTGGGGCGGAAACATGGGTGGAAAAACCGATGTGAATGGACTCCCCGCCACGTATGAGGTGGACTATGTCCGCGTTTTCCAGAAGTAATTGAAAATGAAGCGTATCCGAAACCTATACCTGACGGCGCTCCTCGTGGCGGCCGTCTCCTGCCAGCAGCAGAAGGCGGTCTCTACCGTGGGGGCCGGCCCCGAAGTGGAACAGAAAGTGGAAGCCCTTCTCGCCAAGATGTCTCTGGCGGAGAAGATCGGCCAGATGAACCAGGTTTCCGCCGGCGGAGATGTGTCCAATTATGCCGATGCCCTGCGCAAAGGCCAGATCGGATCCATCTTGAACGAGGTGGACCCCGTGAAAATCAATGAATTCCAGCGCATCAGCGTGGAAGAGTCCCGTCTGGGCATCCCGCTGCTGGTGAGCCGGGACGTGATTCACGGCTTCCATACCGTCTTCCCCATTCCGCTGGGCCTGGCCGCTACGTTCGATCCTTCCCTGGTGGAGCAGGGGGCCAGGGTGGCTGCCGTGGAGGCAACCGCCCAGGGTGTCCGCTGGACTTTCTCGCCCATGCTGGACATCGCCCGCGATCCGCGCTGGGGCCGCATCGCCGAAGGCAGCGGGGAGGATACGTATCTGGACGCCCGGATGGCCGAAGCCATGGTGTACGGCTATCAGGGAAGAAAACGGGACGCCACTTCGATGGCGGCCTGCATCAAGCATTTCGTCGGCTACGGCGCCGCTGAGGGCGGCCGTGATTACAACAGTACTTCCCTGACTGAGCGGCAGCTCCGAAACGTTTATCTGCCTCCGTTCGAAGCTGCCGTGAAGGCCGGGGCCATGACCCTGATGACGTCCTTCAACGACAATGACGGCGTCCCTTCAACGGGCAACATCTTTGTAGTCAAGGACATCCTCCGGGGAGAATGGGGCTTTGACGGACTCGTGGTCACGGACTGGAACTCGATGGGCGAGATGATCGTCCACGGATTCGGCACCGACCGCAAGGAGGTGGCCCGCGAGGCCCTGGAAGCCGGGGTGGACATGGACATGATGACCTACGGTTACCTGTCACACCTGGACGAACTGGTCAGAACCGGCGCGGTGAAGGAATCGGCCATTGACGATGCCGTACGCAATATCCTCAGGGTCAAGTTCCTGCTGGGGCTCTTCGAGAACCCTTATATCGACGTGGATGCCGCCGCTTCGGTGCAGTATGCTCCGGCGCATCTGGAGGCGGCCCGGCGCACCGCGGAAGAATCGGCCATCCTGCTGAAAAACGACGGGGTGCTGCCGCTGGATGCCGGCAACGTGCGGACCATCCTGGTGACAGGCCCTTTGGCCGATGCCCCGCACGACCAGATGGGCACCTGGGCCTTCGACGGCGAAAAGAGCCATACGGTTACGCCTCTGAAAGCCCTGCAGGAGCGTTTCCCGGGCAAGGTCATCTATGTGCCCGGCCTCACCTACAGCCGTGAAAAACGATCCCGCTTCGACGATGTGGTGGCCGCCGCCCGCCGTGCCGACGTGGTGCTGGCCTTCCTGGGCGAGGAAGCCATCCTTTCCGGCGAAGCCCACTCCCTGGCCGACCTGAATCTCATCGGCTCCCAGAGCGAGCTTCTCGCCGCCCTTTCTTCGGCCGGAAAACCGGTCGTCGCCACGGTGATGGCCGGACGTCCGCTCACCATCGAGCGCGACCTCCCCAACTGCAACGCCCTGCTCTATGCGTTCCATCCCGGGACGATGGGCGGCCCGGCGCTGGCGAACCTGCTGTCCGGCGACGTGAACCCCTCCGGAAAGACCCCCATCACCTTCCTGAGGACTGTGGGACAGGTCCCCCTCTACTACAGCCACAATATGACAGGACGTCCCTACAGCGGGGAAACCCTTCTGGACGGCATCGAGCTGGAAGCGGGACAGACTTCCCTCGGCAATACTTCCTATTATCTGGATTACGGCCCTTATCCGCTTTTCCCGTTCGGTTTCGGCCTCAGCTACACGACGTTCGCCTATTCCGGCATCGGCCTTGACAAAGACGTTTACGGGAAGGACGATACCATTACGGTGACCTTCCGGCTGGCGAATACCGGAGCCCGCGAAGGCACGGAAGTTGCCCAGGTGTATGTCCGGGACCTGGTGGGGTCGCTCACCCGTCCGGTGAAGGAACTCAAAGCCTTCGAGCGGGTCACGCTCGCTCCCGGCGAGAGCCGTACCGTCCAGGTGCAGATTCCCGTTTCCGAACTGGCCTTCTTCGGCCTGGACGGCGTCAAGAAAGTGGAACCCGGCGACTTCCAGCTGTGGGTGGCCGGTGACAGCGCTTCCGGCGAACCGGTTGCCTTTAAAGTAAAATAAATCATGCGCAGAGGTTGGATATTGGCTTTGATACTGCTCCCGGCGTTGTTTGCATGCGAAAAAGTGAATGACCCGGAACCGGAAAAGGATACCGCGAGGCTCCGTTCCGTCACGGTGCTTTCGGATAAAGTTGTCTTGAAACCCGGCGGGTCGGCAACCTTTTCCTTCTCCGTGGAGGATATCGGCTATGCTTTCGACCCTGCCCGTGATGTGGCCCTCTTCAACGCGGCGTCGCAAGTTCCCGAAGAGTTTTCCCTTGGCGCTGTGACTCCGGTGGGGAACGGGACTTATTCGGCCCAGGTGACCGACAATGGGGGAGACAACGAGTACAACCTGCAGGTGCGCCTGGGAATCCGCCAGGGAAAGGAGGCGTATGTGTTTTCCGCCCCTTTCACCGTGTGCGGGAAGGATATGGAAGCGGGTATCGTCCTGCATACGGGCCTTCCTACCATCTATCTGAACACCCAGGACGGCGCTCCCATCGTATCCAAGACCGATACTTTGCACGCCAGCCTCACCATCAGGGGCGTGGACGAAGACCAGAGGCTGGATGAGGCCGGCTGCTCGGTCCGCGGCCGCGGAAATACCACCTGGTGGTGGCCCAAGAAGCCTTATCTGATCAAACTGAACAAGAAGGCCGGTGTTTTCGGGATGCCGAAGCACAAACGCTGGATCCTGCTGGCCAATTTCCTGGACCGGACCATGATGCGCAACATCGTAGCCATGAAAGTGGCGTCCATGACCAGCCTGGACTGGACGCCCGGCTGCCGGAGCGTGGAACTGGTGCTTAACGGAAAGCACATGGGCAACTACCTGCTCATCGAGCAGGTGAAGGTAGACAAAAAACGGGTTCCCGTCACGGAAATGACCCCGGATGACAACGCCGGCGAAGCTGTGACGGGCGGTTACCTGCTGGAACTGGATTTCCATTACGACAACGAAGTCCAGTGGGTCGATTCCCACGGCGGGACGGCGCAGTGGGGGGCTGGCAGCGGCATCCCCTTCGGCATCAAGTATCCCGATCCGGAAGACCTGACCCCCGCCCAGGAATCCTATATCAAGAAATACATCGCCGAGGCGGCGGAGGCCCTTTACGGACCGGATTTCACAGACCCGGAAAAAGGGTATGCAAAATATATCGACGTAGATTCTTTTGTCGATTACTGGATCGTGTTCGAGGTGATGGGAAACCACGAACTGGGCAACCCCGGCAGCGTGTATTTCCATAAGGACCGCGGCGGGAAACTGATGGCGGGCCCTTGCTGGGACTTCGACTGGGGAATCCTCTCGTACAATACCTCGCCCCATGCCAGGACCGGACTCATCAACCGGAATGCCATCTGGTATGCCCGCCTGTTCCAGGACCCGGCCTTCGTAGAGAAGGTGAAGAGCCGTTTCCAGGAGCTGCTGCCGCAATTCGAAACCATCCCGGACTTTATCGACGAGACGGAAAAGCTGCTGACCGAATCGGCCCGTCTCAATTTCCAGATGTGGAACCCGGCCGAGGACGCTTCCCAGAACGGCGGGCGCATCATCAACGGCGACGAGAACATGTCGTTCCACGATGCCGTGGCCCGTATCCGCTCCATCTTCCAAGACCGACTTACCGTGATTCCTGAATCTCTTTAACAATGAATATCTTCCGTTTTTTTCTCCCGCTCCTTGCCGCCCTGGCTGTATCTTGTAAGGAAAAGCCTGCCGATTCTCAGGTTGTTCCCGATCCGCCCCAACCTGCCGTTGTGGAGGCGGCCGTTTATACGACCTCTGTCTCCGGCGACCGTTTCAAGGAGAGCACCGTTGCGCTGAAAAAACCGGAAGACGCAGTTTTCTACAAGGTCCAGCTCAGCGGAGAGACCTTCCAGCAGGTGGACGGCTTCGGCCTGGCTATCACGCAGGCTTCCTGTTATAATCTGCTGCTGATGCCTCAGGAAGAGAGGACTGCTTTCCTGAAGGAACTGTTCAGCAGGGAAGAGGGCCTGGGGTCTTCCCTCATCCGGGTCTGCATTGGCGGCTCCGATTTCTCCATGGACGAGTTCACCTGGTGTGACCGGAAGGGAATCGAAAACTTCGATGTGCACCCGCTGGACGAGGAATACCTGTTCCCCATCCTGGACGAAATCTTCAAGATCAACCCGGCGGTGAAGATCATCGGCTCTCCCTGGAGCTGCCCCAAATGGATGAAGATGACCGAAAATGGAAAGGCCGGCTATGACAGCTGGACGGGCGGAAGGCTGAATCCTGTCTATTATCAGGACTATGCCACCTACTTTGTGAAGTGGATCCAGGAGATGGAGGGCAGGGGGTATCCCATCTATGCCGTCACCCTGCAGAACGAACCGCTGAACAGGGGCAATTCCATGTCGCTGTACATGCCCTGGGAAGATCAGCGGGACTTCATCAAGCAAGCGGTCGGTCCTGCCTTCGAGGCCGCCGGCATCAAGGCCAAAATCCTGCTTTTCGACCACAACTACAATTTTGACGA
Organism: Bacteroidales bacterium; assembly: GCA_017471085.1. The sequence continues at coordinate 30,022 of JAFUWW010000061.1, forward strand.
CATTGCATCGCAGAAGGATTATCCGGTCAAGATTATGCAGGATGCCGATGCCGCCCGCTATGTGGCCGGATCGGCCTGGCATAACTACGGGGGCCATGTTTCTACGCTGGACCGCGTGCACAGCCAGTTCCCCGACAAGGACATCTATTTCACGGAGGCCTCCATCGGCACGTGGAATTATACCTTCGACGGCTGTCTGATCAATGATTTCCGGGACATCTTCCTGGGAACGCTAAGCCGCTTCGGAAAGGGCGTGACCCTGTGGAACCTGATGCTGGACGATGAGCGCAAACCGTACCGTCCGGGCGGCTGCAGCACCTGTTTCGGCGCTGTTACGCTGTCTTCCAAAGACCGCAAGTCCATTGTGAGGAACTCCCATTATTACAATGTGGCACACTGTTCCAAGGTCCTGCAGCCTGGTGCGGTGCGCCTTGGGACCACAGGATATGAAACGGCCGGCCTCACGTATCAGTGGTACAAGAATCCGGACGGCTCCCAGGCGCTGCTGCTGCTCAATGAGGGCACTGCCGTCGCGGAGGTGAATTTCGTTACGGAAAAACACTCCCTGAACTGCAAGGTGCCGGCGAAAGCCATCCAGTCCGTCCTCTGGAGGGACTAATCTTCCCACTCCAACGTGCGGGAACCATCGGCCTGCACCCGGATGGATACTTTCAGGGTCTCTTCCGGGAGCAGGTCTTCTATGTTCTCCGGCCATTCCATGAGGCACAGTTGCCCGGAATCCAGATAATCGTACAGGCCGATGTCCAGGGCCTCCTCCAGCCGCTCGATCCGGTAGAAATCGAAGTGGAACAGGGGCTCTCCGTTCCCCGTCCGGTATTCATTGACAATGGCGAAGGTGGGGGAGCTTACTGCGTCTTCCCGGACGCCCAGATGCTTGCAGATGGCCGTGATGAAGGTGGTTTTCCCAGCGCCCATCGGCGCGTAAAACGCCACCAGGCGGTTGTCTCCGATGGCCTCCAGAAACTTTTCCGCCGCCTTGTCAAGTTCTTCTATCTTGAAAGTAATATTTTTTTCCATGTTAAATACCGGCAAAATGAATCAGCCCCAATTGTTCGCTGAATCGGTGGATTCCTTCTTCCATTTTCCTTACGGTCTTGGCAGAGGGCTTTCTGTAACCGCTGACATAGTGTCCTAACTGTTTTTGGTTGATTCCGGTAATCCTTTCCAGCCCGGCCAGCGTGAAAGCGAAGGCAAACTCCTGAAGGAAAGAGGGGATGTCGTACCGGAACTGGAACTCTGCTTCTTCGAAGTGTTCCCCCTTGTCTTTGAAAAGGGCTTTTATTTCTTCATACCCCGCCATGAAGTCTTCTTTTGCTTCCGGGATTGTATTTCCCGTTCCGATAATGCCATAAGGGTAGGCATCGTCTTCAATGAAGATGGAGAAGCGATGGTCGGGGCCGGTTTCAATGATGGCGGTTACTGTTTTCATAATTTAACGCCTGAATACTTCATCACAAAGATAGTAATATTTCTAACATTTTACAAATCCAGGATGTTCCGGCGGTCCAGAAAGCGGTAACTGGCTGCTTCTGACAGGTGTTGGGGCAGGATGTTGCGTTCTCCGGCAAGGTCGGCGATGGTGCGGGCGATCTTGATGATGCGGGTGTAGGCGCGGGCGCTCAGCCCCAGGCGGTCTATCAATTTTTCCAGCAGGTCCTTGGAGGGTTCGTCCAGCTGGCAGAACCGCTCCAGCTCCCGGGCGCCCATTTCGGAATTGGTGAAAATGCCCAGCCCCTCGAAGCGCTCCAGCTGGATTTCCCGTGCCTGCTGCACCCGCCGGGCTACCGCCTCCGTCGGCTCCGCCTTCCCCCTCCTTACCAGGGCCGATGTTTCTACCGGGTGCATCCAGAGCTGGATGTCGATCCGGTCCATGATCGGCCCGGAAAGTTTGGCCAGATAGGCGGCCCGCTGGCCTGCGGAGCACGTGCAGCGGTCTCCCTCGCCGTAGTAGCCGCAGGGGCAGGGGTTGGAGGCGGCGATGAGCATGAAAGAAGCGGGGTACTCGATCTTGGCCTTCAGGCGCGAAATGGTCACTTTCCGGTCTTCCAGCGGTGCCCGGAGGCTTTCCAGCGTAGCTTTCGGCGCTTCGCAGAATTCGTCCAGGAAGAGGATGCCGCCGGTAGCCAGGGACACTTCCCCGGGCAGGATATTCTCCCCGCTGCCGCCGCCCAGCATGGCCGCCTTGGAGGCCGATATGTGCGGCGACCGGAAAGGCCGGCTGCGCATCATTCCCAGCCCGCCGGATGCCTTCCCCGCCACCGAATAAATCTTGGAAGTGATGGCCGATTCTTCCAGGCTCATGGGCGGCAGAACCCCGGAAAGCGCCTTGGCCAGCGAACTCTTTCCCGACCCGGGCGCACCGATGAGAATGGCATTGTGCTGGCCTGCAGAGGCGATTTCCAGCCCCCGTTTGGCCCCTTCCTGCCCCACGATATCGGCAAAGTCCATATAAGATTTGGCACTCGGGGCCGATGCCCGGACAAGCGCCTTCCGGTACAGGTCCGTGTTCCAGATCAGCAAATCCCGCGGGTCTTCATCTTCCGCCAGGATCCGCAGCACGTCGTCCAGTGTCCGGACCCCGTAGATCAGCGTTCCGGAATAATCCGCCGCTTCCAGGGCCGAAACTTCCGGAAAGATGCAGCCCCTGAATCCGCAACGCATGGCCAGTTCCACCATCGGGAGGGTTCCGCTCACCGGCCGGATGCTGCCGTCCAGCCCCAGTTCGCCCATGATCAGATACTTCTCCAGCCCCGGCAGCGCCCGCTGCCCGGAAGCGGCGATGATGCCCAGGGCGATGGGCACATCGTATCCGCTCCCTTGCTTATGCATGTCGGCCGGAGCCAGGTTGATGACAATTTTCTTTCCGGGAATATGGAAGCCCCTGGCCTGCAGGGCTGTAACTGTGCGCAGCAGGCTTTCTTTGACGGCGGCGTCCGCCAATCCTACCAGGTGGATTCCGATACCCAGCGTGATTTCCACTTCGATGACGATGGAAACCGCTTCGATTCCCACGCACTTGGCCCCGTGTATATAAACAAGCATAGTCGTAACTTTTTCGCAAGCTACGACAATCCCGGCGATTTCATCGGTTGAAACAGAAAAACTTTCCGGAATGTTTCAACCGATTCCGTTTAATTTTTTCGGATTTGGAAAAAGGCCGATCCGCTGCCGGACATGGCGGCGTACACAGCCCCTTGGGAATAAAGCATTTCCTTGACGGGAGCCAGGGATGGGTGCTTGGCGAAGACGGTTTCCTCGAAATCGTTCTTCAAGTCTTCTTTCCAGGATTCAACCGGCTGCCGCAGCACTTCCCGGAGCGGTTTTTCCGGCAGGTGCGGGACAATGCCCCGGTAGGCGTCGGCCGTTGAAACCGACACGCCTTCGGGAATATAAACGCTGAATCTGTAAGGGGACAGGTCGATGGGAAAAGGTTCCAGGATTTCCCCGCGTCCCGTGCCCAGCATGGGGGTGTTATAGAGGAAGAAGGCGCAGTCGCTGCCCAGGGCGGCGGCATAGGCGGCGAGCTGCTCCGGGGAAAGGCCCAGTCCTGCGAGTTCCGCCATCATTTTCAGGGCGAAGGCAGCATCGGCCGATCCTCCGCCGAGCCCGGCTCCTACGGGGGAAAGCTTTTCCAGATAAATCTTCATGGGCGGCAGGTCGAAGTCTTTCTGCAGCAGGAAAAAAGCTTTGGCGGTGAGGTCTTTGAGCGGATCCCAGTCCACCTCCTGCTCCCTGGCCAGGGTGATCATCAGCTTTCCGTCCGGCGAAATGGCCTGCGTCAGGTTCCCGTACCGTTCCCGCAGGCCGGCGAGGGTCCGGCTGTAGTCGTCGCCGGTTACAATTTCCAGGTTGTCATGGATGTCCGGATAGGGGACAAAGAGGGTTTCCAGGTCGTGGAAGCCGTCGGGGCGCTTGCGAAGCACATGGAGGCCTAGGTTCAACTTGACGTTCGGATGGGTGATCATGTCGCAAAGATAATCATTTTATTCTATCCATACGCCCGTGAAATAGCCGTTGAACTTGAAGGTGACGAATTCCGTCCCTTTCAGGAGCAGGTGGGTGTTGCCGGTCAGGTCGCTCAAGGCGGCGTAGAGCAGTCCCCCGTGCACGGCGGAGCAGGCTTTTGTCGAGAGGAAATACCGGCGGGGAACCACTTTCAGGAACTGCCCCTGGGTCCAGATGTCCTGCACCTTTCCGTCCCGCAGGCTGATATAGCCGGTCCCGGAGCCGTCCGGGTAGAAATCGGCCAGCAGGTAATTGCTCGGCAGTTGTTCTCCGGGGCCCTCCTTCCCCCGGAGCCAATACGTGTATTTACTGACGGAAGTTCCTGTGCTGTACCCTTTTACAAGAATATGACCCTCTGAGGGGACCAGTTTGCAAAGGTGCACGGTCTCTCCCGGGGAAATGCCCAGCGAGAAGGCGTTGTCGTCCTTGACCAGCACCAGCGTATTGCCTCCTGTCCCGCGCTGCTCGCTCCGGTAGAGGCTTCCTCCGTAACAGCGGATGTCGAAGACGGTTTCTGCAGTGCCCTCCGGGATCATTTTCACTTCCCGGTCTTTCTGCATCACATGGTACTCCCAGCCCAGACTGTTCTCTTTCCTGACAGGGATCCGGTAACTGTAATAGATGCTGTCGCCTGCCTGTGTGAGGGCCCCGCCCGGCCATTCCCTGTCGTCCATCGACCCGGTGACCGAGGCCGACGGATGGGAGAACACCTCTTCGCCGTCTGTCCGGAACGAGAATCCGCTTCTTCCGGCACGCTGTCCCAGGGTGTGGATGCGGCCTCGGTCGAAGAGGATTCCCCGAAGCACTTCGTCTCCGCCGTAGCGCAGCATCAGTTCGCCGTCCCGGTAAAGGAATGTCTCGCTTCCGTCGGAATCGTCCTGCCACAGATGTCCGTCCAGTATCCGGTGCCGGTCCGGTTCCGGGTAATGGCCAGCCGGCACCTCCAGCACTTGGACGGAGTCTTTCCAGACCACGATCCGGGCGCCGGTAAGGTCTCCGTCACGCCAGCGGATCCCGTCCGGGAACTGGAAAGCGGTGAGCCAGACAACGGGTTTCTTCTCTGCCGGGCTTTCCGGCTCCTCCGGCTCTGCCGGCGGGGCGGCCGAGTCTGACGGCACTTTGTAATAAGCGCGGTTCTGCATCCGGGTCCAGCGGGGCGTTCCCGGAAAAAGAGGCTTTTGGCAGGAGACGGCAAGGAGTATCAGCAGCGGGATTCCAAGTTTTCGCATGGGCTTTTTTCGCCCAAGATAAGGAGGAAAAACAAAAAACAGCAGCATCGGTTGACAAGATGTGCTGTTTCGAACGATTTATTGCGTGTTTCAACCGATCCGGCCTATTGCTGGCCGAAGCTGAAACGGATGCCGGCCTCCAGTTCCATCCTGAGCGGCTGGATGGTGCGGATGGAACGCGGCTGTTTCTCCGTGCCGAAATAATAGCGTACGCTCGGATCCAGGAACAGGCCGAAGACCGGGGTGATCCGGAATTCCACCCCCAGGCCGGCGCCGGCCGACCATTGGATGCTGTTGCCCCTCTGGTGCCAATGAATGTCTTTAGGATTGGCGTGGATGAGGTAGTCGTTGTCCAACAGGAATTCTCCGGCTCCGCCTACGAAAGTGTGGAGGCGCCAGCGGCCCTGGTCGATCACGTTGAAATACAGGTTCACCGGAACGCCCACCCAGTGCTGGTGGTTGTCGATGTCGGTCTGGAGGACGAGGATGTCACTGTTGAGGTCTGTGTAGTCGCCAATGAAAGTGCGGCTCATGTTGGTGTACCGGATGCCGGTGCCCAGCGCCCAGCGGGAATTGAAATGGTACTTGAGGCCGATTCCCACGGAGAACGGAAGGCTGAAGTTGACTTCCGGCGATTCGTTGTAGACGCCTTTCTCCACCACGGGGGCGAGCAGGCCTCCGGGCATTCCGGGAGAACGGTGGATACTGCCGGAGGGCACTTCTCCGCGGCGGTTGGTCTGGATATTGCCGCCGGCCGTGAATGAGAAGCCGCGCTGCTCTTTCCGGTTGGATTCCGCGAAGGCCAGTCTGTTGAAGGCGTCCGTGTCTTCCACGGCGTTGTCCAGCGGATTCTCCGGCTGCACCGATGCGACGGAAGCATGATGGGCGGCGGTTTCTTCCGCCTGGGCGGGCGCAGGTTCCTCCGCTGCGGGAATCTCTTCCCGGACAGCGGGTTCCGTGTACGCCAGACGGGAGACGGTCCGGGCAACTTGTTCCTCGATGGGGGCAATCTCCTCTGTTTCGGGGGTTGCTTCCACGGGAGGAACAGTTGCCTTCGGCGTCTCTGTGATTAATATAGTAGGGTTAGAATGTTCAGGGGCTGCGGGACGGAACAGGAAGACACCCAGGGCGATGGCGGCGGCAGCGGCCACGCCGGAAACGCTCCACACCCAGGCGGGAATCCTGCGGCGCTTGTCCAGGCCGGCTTCAATGCCTTCCCAGACGCGGGGCGATACGGGCTCTTCTGCGTCTTGCAGAATGTTCCTTATGGCTATGTCAAACTCTTTCTCTTTCATTTGTTTTCTTTTATCATTTCCTGCAGCCGCAGGCGCGCTCTCTGCAATTTGGAACGCGACGTGGCCTCCGTGCAACCCAGTTCCTTGGCAATCTCTTTATGGGAATATCCTTCCAGTACGTACATGTTGAAGACGGCTCTGGCATCGGCGGGCAGCGACCGCACCATGCGCATGAGTTCCGCGTACCCCATATTCTGCAGGGGGGTGGTCTCTTCGGTGAACAATCCCCTTGCTTCGGAGATGTCGTCGCTCAGTCCCAGGGCATCCGTCTTTCTGAGATGCATCAGTGCAGTATTGACAAAGATCTTTCTGGCCCAGCCTTCAAAGGATCCGGCTCCGGTGTAGCTGTCCAGCTTTTTGAACAAGGTGATGAAACCTTCCTGGAGGACGTCTTCCGCATCTTCCCTGTTTCCCATATAGCGCAGGCAGAGGGCCATCATTTTGGGCGACAGGGCGTCGAAAAGCTGCTTTTGGGCTTTCCGGTCACCCTCCTTGCAAGCGGGAAGCAGGCGCTCCGGGGACGACGCTCCGCCAGGGGATTCGTCAACCCTTGTCCAAGTAATAAGATGCAAGTTTGTCCAAAAACGTTTCAACGGGTGGCTCGGATTTTGTTCATATATGACAAATTTCGTAAAAAAAATTTGATTCGGGGAAGGGAAGTTGTATGTTTTTTACAAAAGGTGTATTTTTGTAGTCTGTATGAAAAAAGTCCTGTCGGCCTTAGTGCTGCTTTTCCATATCGTCCTTTCTCTTTCCGCCCAGCAGGTGGAAGGCTATCTGGTAGATGCGGTGGCCCTTTACAGCAACGGCGAGTATGCCCGCGCCAAGGACCGTCTGGAAACCCTGTCGGCCATCGCCCCGCAGGACGACGCCGTCTGGTACTATCTGGCCCTCTCGGAAGCCGCCCTGCAGGATGTCACCGGTGCACGCAGGCACCTGGAACAGGCCATCGCCTTGGACGGGAGCAACTATTGGTACCGCCGCACCCTCGCCCGCCTGTATCTTTCCCAGGGAGAGACCCAGCTGGGCATCGAGCTGTACGAAGGGCTGGTGAAGGATTTCCCGGACAAAGGCTCCCTCAGTTACGAACTGCTGGACCTCTACCTTCGGCAGGGAGATTATGAGAAGGCGCTCTCTTCCCTGGACGATATCGAAACCCAGCGCGGGCCCTCGGAGGCCGTAGTCCAGACCCGCTACGAAATCTTCCGCCAGCTTAACCGCACCGAAGAGGCCGTGGAATGCCTCGAGAAGTTCAACGAAGAGTATTCTTCCCCTTCCGTCCTGGCCATGCTGGGCGATTATTACCTGTCGGAATACCAGGATTCCCTGGCGCAGGTCCGCTACGAAGAGGCCCTTTCCCTGGACGGCGGCTATGTCCCGGCAGTCCTGGGCGTGTCGGAGGTCTACCGTCACCAGCGGCGTTACCCGGACTATTTCCGCACCATCGGCACGTTTTTCCAGTCGGACGATGTCCCCGCGGAAACCAAGTCCATGTATATCAGGAATCTCACCCGCTCCCTGGACCCCAAGCTGCTACAGCTGCACCAGAAGGAATTTGACGCGGTGATCCGCGACGCCGTGGCCGTGCACCCCTCGGACAGCACTCTTCTCAGCACCACGGCGGGTTATTTCTACTCCACCGGCCGTACGGAAGAAGCGGGCCGATGGTTCCGCGAAGCCGCCGAGAAGTACCCGGAGAGCCTCTCCCTCACCGCCACCTACATCCAGTATCTGGGCGTGAAGGAGGACTGGCCGGCCGTACGGGACTGGTCCGTCGCCGCCTTCGACCGCTTCCGCGAACTGGCCTTCCTGGATTATGCCAACCAGGCCAACTATCAGCTGGAAGACTACGACGCCATCATCGGTAACTGCCAGTATCTGCTCACCAATTACCCCAAGGACAAGGATCTCTGCAAAGGGGCCTATTCCATGAAGGGCGATGCCTATTATGCCAAGGGGGATGCCAGGCAGGCGTTCAAGGCCTACGACCAGGCCCTGAAGATAGACCCGTCCTATGCCCCGGTGCTCAACAACTACGCCTATTATCTGAGCGTGTCCGGCAAGAATCTGAAGAAAGCCTACACCATGTCCAAGAAGACGGTGGAGGCCGAACCGGACAACGCCACCTATCTGGACACCTTCGCCTGGATCCTGCACCTGCAGGGGAAAGACCTGGAAGCCAAGCCTTTCTTCAAGCATGCCATGCTTTACGGCGGCAAGGACAGCGCCGTGATGCTGGACCATTACGCGGAAGTGCTGTATTCGCTGGGCGAGTACGACCTGGCCCGTTCGTATTGGAACCAGGCCAAAAACAAGAACCAGGGCGGTGAGATTCCGGATCTGGAAGAGCGGATAAAGGAGCGTCTGGACGCCGTCGGCAAATGAGGAAACTCCTTCATATCGCGCTCGTGATGCTGGCCGTGCTGGCCGGAGAGGAGGCTTCTGCCCAGAAGAAGGAGACGAAAAAGAGCCTGGAAACCCAGATTTCCAAATTGGAGAAAGACATCGAACTGCTCAACGGAAAACTCCGGGAAAACAACCGGAGCAGCCAGCAGGCCCTCTCCAGCCTTTCGCTGGTGCGCGGCAAGGTATCGGCCCGGGAAGAACTCATCCGGGAGTGCGACCGCACCATCCGGCTCCTGTCCGACTCCATCCGCGTATGCCAGAAGGAGATGGACCGCCTGCAGGCCCGTTACGACACCCTTTCCCTCTACTATAACCGCTTGGTACGCAGCGCCTACAAGAACCGCGACAGCCGCATGTGGTATATGTACGTGCTGTCCAGCGAGTCCATGGGGCAGGCCATGCGCCGCTTCAGCTACCTCCGCCGTTTCTCCTCCCAGATGAGCAGCCAGGCGGAGAAGATCCGCGAAACGGAGGCCGACCTGGAAGTGGAGCGCGAGCGCCTCACCTCCCTCAAGGACGATGCCGACGAGCTTCGCCAGAAGAACGTGCAGGAGCGCGCCCGCCTGCAGGACGAGGAGGCGGAAGCCTCCCGCATGGTGAACCAGCTCAAGAAAGACCGCAGCAAATACCAGCAGCAGCTGCAGGAGAAAAACCGCCAGAAAGAGGCCCTGAACAAGAAAATTGCGGAGATTATCCGGGCCGAGCAGGAAGCCGCCCGCAAGAAGGCCGAGAGCGGCAAGAAGGCTTCGGGCAGCACCTCGACGGGCTCCAAAACCACGTCGACGGAGGTGGATGCCAAGCTTTCCAACGAGTTCGCCGCCAACAGGGGAAAACTGCCCTGGCCGGTGGAAGGCGTGATCGTAGACCGCTTCGGCAAGCACAAGCATCCTGTCTATGAGAATGTGGAAATGCCCCAGAACGACGGCGTTACCCTTACGGTAAAACGGGGTTCCCAGGCAAAAGTCGTATTCAGCGGCACGGTCACCCGTATCTTTGTGCTCCCGGGCTACAATCAGTGCGTCCTGGTGAGCCACGGCAACTATTACACGCTTTACAGCATGCTCAAGACCGTGTCCGTGAAACTGAATCAGAAAGTGTCCACCGGCGATGTGATCGGCACGGTTGACACCATCGGCGGCGAAGACCAGTTCCACTTCGAACTCTGGAAGGGCTTCGAACCCCAGAATCCGGAGAATTGGCTGCGCAAATAAGAATAAGCTTTTATCTCAAAGGTTCCAGCTGAACGGTGCCCGGGATGTCGTCTGCGGGCGGCTGGCCGTGCAGGTAGATGATCCGCTGGTTGGGGCTTCCGCGGAACAGCAGGTCGGTGTCCCGCTGCTCCAGGATGAAAGGTCCGTCCACCAGGACGTCCAGCCAGGGGAGCAGCTGGGAGAGGTGTTCGTCGGCCTGGATTTCTTTCAAGGTGAAGCCGGTCCAGCACCAGATGGTCTTGGCGGTCTCCTGTTTGATGCGTCGGGCCAGTTCGGTGAAGGCCTCCACCTGGTAGAAGGGGTCTCCGCCCGAGAAGGTGACGTTGGACATGCTGTCGGCCTTGATCAGGTCCAGAAGGTCGTCCACTTCCATCCATCGGCCCGCATTGAAATCCCAGCTCTGGGGGTTGTGGCAGCCTTTGCAGGCATGCTTGCAGCCGGCACAGTAAATGGCCGTCCGGAATCCAGGTCCGTCGGCCATTGTCTGTTCCAGAATATCCAGTACCCTGATCCGCATAGCGTATTGCAGACGCCGGGCTATTCGTGTACGACCCTGTCGCGGAGTTCGGCCAGCTTGCCGGAGTTCCAGCGGTTGGTGGTGCCCACCAGGTAGCCGGTGATGCGCTGCAGCGTGTCGATGTGGTGGCCGTGGCAGTGCGGGCACTCGTGGAGGTCTTTCTCGGCGTTCTCGTAGCCGCAGTCCAGACAGCGGTTGCGGTTGTGGTTCACGGAGCCGTAGCCGATATCGTACTTGTCCATGAGGTCTACGATCTGCATGATGGCATCCGGGTTGTGGGTGGCGTCGCCGTCGATTTCCACGTAGAAGATATGGCCGCCGCGGGTGAGGTTGTGGTAGGGAGCCTCGATGCGGGCCTTGTGTTCCGGGGTGCACTTGTAGTACACGGGCACGTGGTTGGAGTTGGTGTAGTAGTCTTTGTCGGTGATGCCGGGCAGGATGCCGAAGGTCTTCTTGTCGCGCTTGGTGAACTTTCCGGAGAGGCCTTCGGCCGGAGTGGCCAGCACGGAGTAGTTGTGCTGGTATTTCTCGGAGAAGCCGTTGACCTTGTCCCTCATGTAGGTGACGATCCTCAGACCCAGCTCCTGGGCTTCTTCGCTCTCGCCGTGATGCTTGCCCACGAGGGCGATCAGACATTCCGCCAGGCCGATGAAGCCGATGCCCAGCGTGCCCTGGTTGATGACGCTTTCCACGGTGTCGTCGTCATCCAGCTTGCCGCTGCCCAGCCAAAGGCCGTTCATCAGCAGCGGGAACTGCTTCTTGAGGGCGGTCTTCTGGAACTGGAAGCGCTCGTCCAGCTGACGGGCCGATATCTCCAGCGCCCAGTCCAGTTTCTCGAAGAATTTCTGCAGGCGGAGGTCTTTATTGGGCTCGTCCATGCACTCGACGGCCAGCTTCACGATGTTGATGGTGGTGAAGCTCAGGTTGCCGCGGCCGATGGAGGTCTTGGGGCCGAACCGGTTCTCGAAAACGCGGGTGCGGCAGCCCATCGTGGCCACTTCGTGGACATAGCGCTTGGGATCGGCCGGATCCCAGGCGGTATCCTGGTTGAAGGTGGCGTCCAGGTTGAGGAAGTTCGGGAAGAATCGGCGGGCGCTGACCTTGCAGGCGAACTTGTACAGGTCGTAGTTGGGGTCTTCCGGGAGGTAGCTCACGCCCCTCTTCTTCTTCCAGATCTGGATGGGGAAGATGGCGGTGGAACCGTTGCCCACGCCTTCGTAGGTGGTGTTCAGGATTTCGCGGATGATGCATCGGCCTTCTGCCGATGTGTCGGTGCCGTAGTTGATGGAGGAGAAGACCACCTGGTTGCCGCCGCGGCTGTGGATGGTGTTCATATTGTGCACGAAGGCTTCCATGGCCTGGTGCACGCGGCCCACCGTCTGGTTGACGGCGTGCTGGAGGGCGCGGTCACGGCCCTGCAGGCCCACGAGGTCGCGCTTGATGTAGTCGTCGATCCGGATGTCCTTGAGGTCGCTGTAATCGGCATTGGCCATTTCGCTCACCTTGTCCACCTCTTCCTGGAAGGTCTTGCGGACGAAGGGCGCCAGGTAGAAGTCGAAGGCAGGGATGGCCTGGCCTCCGTGCATCTCGTTCTGGACGGTCTCCATGGAGATGCAGGCAAGGACGCTGGCGGTTTCGATGCGCTTGGCCGGACGGGACTCGCCGTGGCCCGCCTTGAGTCCGTACTCAAGGATGATGTCCAGCGGGTGCTGGATGCAGGTGAGGGACTTGGTGGGATAATAGTCCTTGTCGTGGATGTGGATGTAGTTGCCGGCCACGGCCTCGCGGACAGGGTCGCTCAGCAGGCACTCGTCCACATAGCTCTTGGTGGCTTCGGAGGCGAACTTCATCATCATGCCGGCGGGGGTGTCGGCATTCATGTTGGCATTCTCACGGGTGATGTCGTTGGCCTGCGCGTCGATGATGGTCTGGAAAATCTCGTTGGACTTGGCCTTGCGGGCGATATTGCGCTTGTTGCGGTAGCGGATGTACTCCTTGGCCACTTCCTGGCGGGGGCTGTTCATGAGCTGGTTTTCCACGACGTCCTGGATTTCCTCCACGGTCATCTCTTCCTTCTCCAGCTGGGAGATGGCGTGGGCGATCTGGGCGGCAAGTACGATGTCTTCACCGTTTTCGGTGACATCCATGGCCTTCAGGATGGCGGCGACAATCTTCTGATTGTTGAAATCTACGCGGCGTCCGTCGCGCTTGAGTACACGTTTAACCATAATTTGGCGCAATTTGGGGCTTTTCCGGTCTTCTGGGCCGGAGGTCCAACGGGTTTATGTTTCAATGCTGGTTGCGGAAATCTCCGTGGGAACAAAGTTATATGAAGCAATCCTACTTTCAAACGGTTTTCCCGGAAAAAGTTATCAACAAAAAGAAACAGGAGTTGTTAATTCATTGATTAACAACTCCTTCAAACGAATTCTAATTTATAATAAATCTAAATTGTAACTCTTGTGTTTCTTTTTCGGAAAGGTTTTCAACAGGAGGGGAATCAGTCGCCCACGACCCACACCAGGACATGGCGGTCGAAGGTCATGTACTCCAGGTCGAATTCTTCTTCGTCCTCGTTCTTGTCGATGAAAGTGGCTTCCAGTTCGCCTTCACCCCTCACACGGAAACGCTCCACCTCGATTTGCTCGGCGAAGTTCACGTTATAGCGGCTCAGGAGCTTGAAGATGGCTTCCTTGGCGCACCAGTAGATGGCGAGCTGCTCGTTGCGCTTCTCGTCTTCCAGGTCGTCGATTTCGTCTTCCGAGAGGGCCTTTTTCTCCACGGCGGAGAAGTCGCGGTCCAGCGATTCCACGTCGATACCGCAGTCGTTTTCTTCGTGCAGGATGACGGCTACGTATTTTTCCGTGTGGGTGATGGAGATGTTGACGGGGTTGTTCTCCAGGTACGGCTTGCCGTTGTCGTGGTGGCTCAGGTACACCTTCTCGTCGAAGAGGGTGTTCAGCAGGGCCCTGACGGCCAGCCGCTGTTTGCGCATGGATTCGCTGCGGAGGAAAGAGATTTCCTCCATCTCATCGGAGGGCGTGGAGCTGAGTTCGATCAGTTCCTGCTCGGTCTCCGTGATCTGCCATACGCCGATGGTAGCTTCGTTGTCGAGTTTCTTCTTTAAATACAGTCCCATTTAAACAGGTTGGTTTGAACAGCAATACAAAGCCGCCCGGATGCCCTTGGGCACCGGGTTTCCGGGTTAATCATGGTATAATCGCAACAGAGGGTCGTCTGAACCGACGCCCGTTAACTGATTAGACTTGACCTGACTGGGAGGCTCCATATCTGTTGTTACAATTTACGATGCAAAGATAATTGTTTTTTGACAATTACAAGCAAATCTTTGACGGGAAATTGTTATCTTTGCGGATGCTTTCAAGAAAAGTCAAATTTTAACACATAACATTATGAAATTCCTTACTGATGAAAAGCTCCTTATTGTCGGCGCTGCCGGCATGATCGGTTCCAACATGGTCCAGACAGCAGCCATGCTCGGTCTCACCCCGAACATCTGCCTGTACGATATCTTCGAGCCCGGCCTCAAGGGTGTGCTCGCAGAGATGAACCACTGCGCTTTCCCGGGCGTGAACATCACCGCCACCATCGATCCGGCCGTCGCTTTCAAGGATGCCAAGTATATCATTTCCTCCGGCGGAGCACCCCGCAAGGAAGGCATGACCCGCGAAGACCTCCTCAAGGGCAACTGCCAGATTGCCGCCGAATTCGGTGACAACATCAAGAAGTACTGCCCGGACGCCAAGTTCGTGGTGGTGATCTTCAACCCGGCCGATGTCACCGCCCTCACCGCCCTTATCCACTCCGGCCTCAAGCCGTCCCAACTCACCTCCCTGGCCGCCCTCGACAGCACCCGTCTGCAGGAAGCCCTGGCCCAGGAATTCGGTGTACAGCAGTGCAAGGTCACCGGTACCTACACCTACGGCGGTCACGGCGAAGCCATGGCAGTGTTCGCCTCCCAGGTCAAGATCGACGGCAAGCCCCTCGCAGAGATGGGTCTCAGCGCCGAGCGTTTCGCTGAAATCAAGCACAACACCATCCAGGGCGGCAGCAACATCATCAAGCTCCGCGGCCGCAGCTCCTTCCAGAGCCCTGCCTACCAGGCCGTGAAGATGATCGAGGCTTCCATGGGCGGCGAGAAGTTCACCTGGCCCGCCGGCACCTATGTGAACAATGACGAGTTCAAGAACGTGATGATGGCCATGCCCACCGTCATCGACGCCACCGGCTGCCACTTCACCAACCCGAAGGGCACCGAAGAGGAAATGGCAGCCCTCAAGGCTTCCTACGAGCACCTCTGCAAGATGCGCGACGAAATCATCGACCTTGGCATCGTACCCGCCACTGCCGACTGGAAGAAGGAGAACGCCAACCTGTAATTCTGACGCAGTCTTATAAAGGTTGACTTATAGTAACAAGAACCCCGAAAGTTAGACAAATAACTTTCGGGGTTCTTGTTGGAAGCCGGGCCCTAGACCGGCCAGATGAGCAGCCCTATCCGGTATGCCGCGAAGGCGAATACCCAGGCGATGAGAATGGTGTACAGGGCCAGGAAAATGGCCCAGCGCCATTTGCCGGTTTCGTTCTTGATGGCCACGAAGGTGGCGATGCAGGGGAAGTACAGCAGCACGAACACCATGAAGGCGAGGGCGGCGGCGGTGGGCACGGTGGCCTTCAAGGCCGATTGCAGGGCGGTGTCGTCCTCGTCGCCCAGCCCTTCGTATTCTTCGCCGTCCTGGGCGTACATCACGCCCATGGTGCTGATCACCAGTTCCTTGGCGCCGACGCCGGCGAGCAGGCCCACGTCCATCTTCCAGTTGAAGCCCAGCGGTTCGTTCAACGGTTCGATGACCTTGCCCAGCGTGCCGATATAGGAATGTTCCTGCTGGTAGGCGGTGGTGGCACCCTCATGCCGCGGGAAGTATCCCAGGAACCAGATGGCGATGGAGAACAGCAGGATGGTGGTGGCCATCTTCTCCAGGTACTGCTTGCCTTTCTCCCAGGTATGGCGCCAGATGGCCTTTCCGGTAGGTACGCGGTAAGGCGGCAGTTCCATCACGAAAGGCAGGTCGTCGTCCTTGACGAACTTCGACAGCACCAGGGCCGACAGGATGGCCAGCAAGACGCCCAGCAGATAGATGCCCAGCAGCGCGGTGGCTGGGCTGCCCGGGAAGAAAGCCCCGGCGAAAAGCACGAAAATGGGCAGCCGTCCGGCGCAGGACATGAACGGGATGATGGCGATGGTCACGAGGCGGCTTTTCCGGCTCTCGATGCTGCGGGTGGCCATGATGGCCGGCACATTGCATCCGAAGCCCATCACCATGGGAATGAAACTCTTCCCGTGCAGGCCGATCTTGTGCATCACCTTGTCCACGATGAAAGCTGCGCGCGCCATGTAGCCGCTGTCTTCCATGATGGAGATGAAGAAGTACAGGATCATGATGTTGGGGAGGAATACCAGCACGCTGCCCACGCCGGCGATCACCCCGTCCACCACCAGGTCTTTCACCCAGCCGTCCCGCATGAGACCGCCGACCCAGCCGCCGAACTTGGCGACCAGCCAGTCGATCCAGTCCATGGGATACTGGCCGATGGTGAAGGTGGCCCAGAAGATGAACCACAGCAGGACCACGAAAATGGGGAAAGCCAGCCACTGGTTGGTGACGATGGCGTCGATCCGGTCGGTGAGGGTGCGCTTCGGGCGCTCTTCCTGATAACGCTCGTAAGTTTCTGCCAGGGCGCCCTGGATGAAGGCGTACTTGGCGTCTACGATGGCGCTTTCCGCGTTGGTGTGCAGGAGTTTCTGGATACGTTCGCTTTCTTCTTCCCGGGCTTTCCGGATGGCATCGGCATTGGGCAGGGTGCCGATGATGCCTTCCACGTCTTTGTCGGTTTCCAGGTATTTGATGGCGAGGTAACGGGTGGAGTAGCGGGAGCGCACCTGTTCGTTTTCAAAGATGAGGTCACGCAGCCTGACGATGCTCTTTTCGATTTCCGCTCCGTGGTTGATGTGGATGTGGCGGGCGAGCTTGGGGTCGGACTGTTCGTAGATTTTGATCACCGTGTCGAAGAGCTCCGGAATCCCCTGTCCGTCGCGGCTCACCGTAGGACAGACCGGCACGCCCAGGAGGTATCCCAGCTGCCGGGTATCCAGCTTGTCGCCTTTGGCCTGCAGCTCGTCGTACATGTTCAGCGCCATCACCGTGCGGAGGTTCATGTCGATGAGCTGGGTGGTCAGGTACAGGTTGCGCTCGATATTGGAAGCGTCCACCACGTTCACCACCACGTCCGGCATGGTTTCCAGCAGGTTCTTCCGCACATAGAGTTCTTCCGGCGAATAGGCCGATAAAGAATAGGTGCCCGGCAGGTCTACCAGCGTGATGTCGTACCCTTTGAATTTGAAATGACCTTCCTTGGCGTCCACGGTGACGCCCGAGTAGTTGCCCACATGTTCGTGGCTGCCGGAAGCGATGTTGAACAGGGAGGTCTTGCCGCAGTTGGGGTTGCCAACCAGCGCCACGCGGATCACGTGGTGCCGCTCTTCGGCCACATGGGAGAGGGCGCGGTCCAGCCTTTCCTTCTCCTGCAAGTCCCCGGGCAGAGCCTGCAGGTGCTCGTCGGTGACGAGGGCCTCGCGGGCTTCCTCTTCCGTAACCACCTCTATCTGACGGGCTTCCTCCCGCCGGAGAGAAACCTTATAGCCGATGATTTCGTATTCGATGGGGTCTTTGAGCGGGGCGTTGAGCACCACCCGCACTTCCTTTCCCTGGATAAAGCCCATTTCGATGAGGCGTTTGCGGAAACTGCCGTGTCCGTGGACACGCACGATGACCGCTTTTTCACCTGTTGCAAGCTCTGCAAGTATCATAGTCTGTTTTTGATTTTTTGCGCTGGGCGCAAAATTACGGCGGTTTGCCCGTCTGCACAATCCTTATTTATGGGGATATCGGCTGCAAATTTATCCCTATTATGGTGCAACTTGGTTGCAAATGCCTTATCTTTGCAGTCCCCAAACGAACTATCTGATGGCAATCAATACCGAAAAAACCGAACACCGGGCACCATCGGCCCGGAAAATGAACGGCTGGCTGGCGCTGAGTCCGCTGGCGGTGTTCCTGGCGGTCTATGTGGCGGCGTCCCTGGTGGCCCGTGATTTCTATAAGATTCCCGTCGCGGCGGCCTTCATCATTGCATCGGCCTACGCCTTGCTCATTACGCGGGGCGTGGAGAAGACGGATGACAAACTGTCCATTTTCTCGGAGGGCGCCGGCAACAAGAACGTGCTGCTGATGATCTGGATCTTCGTGCTGGCGGGGGCTTTTGCGGCCACGGCCCGGGAGATAGGCGCCATTGACGCCACGGTGAACGCCACGCTCCACATCCTGCCCGGGAAGCTGATCTACGCAGGCCTTTTCCTGGCGGCCTGCTTCATTTCCATGGCCATCGGCACGTCGGTGGGTACCATCGTGGCGCTGGTCCCCATCGCTTCCGGCATCGCGTCGGAAACGGGCATCGGCATTCCTTTTATTACTGCCATCGTGGTGGGCGGCGCTTTCTTCGGCGACAACCTCTCTTTCATCTCCGACACCACCGTGGCGGCCACCAAGAGCCAGGGCTGTTCCATGCGCGACAAGTTCAGGGCTAACCTGTGGATTGCCGCTCCGGCCGCCGTCATCGTGGCTGCGGTGTACGTAGTCATGGGTCTGCAGGTGGAGGCTGCGCCTGCCGCCGCGCCGGTGCAGTGGCTGGGGCTGGTGCCGTATCTGCTGGTCATCGGCCTGGCGCTCGCGGGGGTGAACGTGGTCACCGTGCTGGCTGTCGGCATCGGGGTGAACGGTGTTATCGGCTGGGCTACCGGCGCTTACGGATTCGTCGGCTGGATGGCCTCCATCGGCGAAGGCATCGGGTCGATGGGCGAACTCATCATTGTCTCGCTGCTGGCGGGCGGGCTGCTGGAAATCATCCGCTACAACGGCGGGATGGCCTTCATCATCGGCGGTCTCACGCGCAGGATCGGCGGGAAGCGGGCTGCCGGTTTCTCCATCGCTGCGCTGGTGTCGCTGGTCAACCTTTGTACGGCCAACAATACCATCGCCATCATCACGGTAGGACCTCTGGCAAAGGATATTACGGAGCGTTTCGGCCTGGATCCGCGCAAGACGGCTTCCATCCTGGACACGTTCTCCTGCTTTGTGCAGGGAATCATCCCTTATGGGGCGCAGATGCTCATGGCCAGCGGCCTGGCAGGGGTTTCCGCGGCGGCCATCATCGGCCATCTGTATTACCCTTTTGCGCTGGGAATTGTCGCGGCCCTGTCCATTCTTTTCCGTTTTCCCCGGAAATATTCTTAACTTAGCGGCGTGAAAACGTCTCTGCATATCGAGGTCCCCGGCGGGTCGGAGAAGATTCTGCTGCACGCCTGCTGCGCTCCGTGCTCCGGCGCCATCGTGGAGTGCCTGACGGAGCGGGGCTACAGGCCTGTCATCTTCTATTCCAACTCCAATATCTACCCGCGCGAGGAATACGACCACCGCAGGGACGAGTGTGTACGCTATGCGAAGGTGTGGGGCCTGGAAATCGTGGAGGACGAGTACGACCATGCCCTCTGGGGCACCTGCGCCGCCGGGCTGGAGAATGAGCCCGAAAGGGGAGGCCGATGCCTGCAGTGCTTCAAGTTCCGCCTGCTGAGGGCCGCCCGATATGCCTCCGCCCAGGGTTTCGAGGTGCTCGCCACCACGCTGGCATCGTCCCGCTGGAAGAACCTGGAGCAGGTGAACGCGGCGGGCGAGTGGGCCTGTTCGCAGGTGGAGGGGGTGAAATGGTGGCCCCAGAACTGGCGGAAAGGCGGCCTGCAGGAGCGCCGCGGCCAGATTGTCAAGGAACAGAATTTTTATAACCAGCTATATTGCGGCTGTGAATTTTCAAAAAGAGAAGAAGTATGAAAAAGTTTTTGGTTGCCGGCCTTGCGGCTGTGCTTTTCACCTGTCTGGCCGGACCGGAAGCCCGTGCGCAGTACTGGCCTTCCTCCATCGAGCAGGAGCGCGGCCGTCTGGTAAGTGACACGGACGAGGTGCTGCCGGACTATATGGTGCAGCGCCTGGTGGGCGATGAAATCTACAATGAAACCTATCTCGGTGCCCGGAAACAGTACAAGACGGGCAAGCGGCTCATCATCGGCGGCCTTGTCGCGGGCAGTGCCGGCCTGGTGGTTTCCGGCGTCTCCCTCGGCGTGTTCATGGCCGATTATATCCGGATGTGGGGCACCACCGACAATGTCTGGGACAATTTCTCCGGAGCCAAGGATTCCGTTTCCTGGTTCTACCGGGGCTTCACCGTCGCCGGTGCAGGCGCCGCCCTCTTCTCGGCCGGCCTCATTTTCAAGACCATCGGCTGGAAACGCCTGGAATGGGTGGCGGACTCCTACAACCAGTCGCAACATCCTGTGACTGTGGCTTTTGGCCCCGGCCATTATGGAACGGGACTCACCGTCACTTTCTAGGAATCCGAAGAATTGATTACTGCCTGGGCGGGGAATCCCTACATTTTGGGATTGCCCGCCTGCCGTTTCCCCCGTACCTTTGCATCAGAAAAGAATGACAAGCCATATAGTTTGAAAGTTTTAGATCCTTTTATTGTTGTGTTGCCTTCCGCGCTGTGAAGCCCGGAAGGTTTTTTTATTCGGACACATTTTGTAACTTTGTATGTTATGACACAGAATACAGAAAGATACCTCCTTAGCCCTTCCATGAAGATGGCGGAGCTGATGGACATCGATTTCCGCCTGCTGGGCGTCCTTACCCGCATGGGGCTTTCCTTCGGCTTCGGCGAGGCCACCGTGGAGGAAGTGTGCCTCAAGGGCGGCATCAATCCGGAATCGTTCCTGCTCATCTGCCGGGTGTACGCCTACGACGGCTACCGCCCCACACAGGACGTGCTGGAAAAGGCCGACCTGCGCGAGATCGTCAACTATCTCCACCGTTCCCACGCCTACTACATGCACGTGGCGATGGCCGAGCTTTCCAATTCCCTGGAGCAGATGATCCGGCCCTGCGATGCGCGGCGCCAAAGCATCATGCGCACGTTCTTCGAGCAGTATAAGGAAGAGCTTTCCAAACACTTCGAATACGAAGAAAATCAGGTGTTTCCGTATGTAGAGGCCGTGCTGGGCCACCGGAAAGACAGCCCGTTCACCATCGGCGAGTACGAGCAGAACCATTCCAACGTGGAGGAAAAACTGGACGACCTGAAGAACCTGGTGATGAAGTACATGCCCGCCCAGTGCGACCAGCAGGAAGCCTACAGGGTGCTCTTCTACATCTATTCCCTGGAAACGGACCTTCGCAAGCACACCATCATCGAAGACGAGATCCTGGTGCCCATGGTGGGGAGGATGGAAAATGAGTAGGAGGCTTTTGTTGGTCGTTCCTTCGGCCATCGTGGCCAAGGGACTGGAGCAGATTTTCAACGACCTGGGCGAATTCGAGGTGTGCGCCATCCTGTCGGACCTTTCCGGCACCGGCGACGCCCAGCTCCGTTCCATCGCCCCGGACGTGGTGATTCTGGATCCCTGCATTTTCGACTATGCCTCGCGGCTCAGCGCCAAGAACCGCCTGTCGGCCCTTACCGACGCGGTGATTCTGGCGGTGGCAGGGCCTTTTTCCGACGAAGAGGCGCTCCGGCAGTGGGACGGCGTCATCGGCCTGATGGACAGCCCTACGGCCATTATCCGGAAGGTGCGGGCGGCGCTGGAAGGCCGGGAAGACGCACCCAAGCCGGAAGGGGAGGAACTCAGCGCCCGCGAGAAGGAAATCCTGGTGTGCGTGGCCAAGGGCATGCTCAACAAGGAGATTGCCGACCTGTACAACATTTCCATCTACACCGTCATCACCCACCGCAAGAACATCACCCGCAAGACGGGCATCAAAACCGTAGCCGGCCTCACCGTCTATGCATTGCTGAACAATCTGATCGACATGAACACTGTAGAATAAACTATGGATTACAAAAAGTATCTGAAATTCTATCCGAACTTTCCCATCGAGGGTGTCAATTTCGTGGATATCATGCCTTTCATCCAGGACAAGGCGCTTTTCACTTCGCTGGTCAAGGATTTGGGCGCGCTTTGCGTCTGCCCCAACATCGTGGCGCCGGAAGCCCGTGGTTTCCTGTTCGCCGCTCCCATGCTGGCCCTCTGCCCGCATGTGGAGAACATCATCCCTTTCCGCAAGAAAGGCAAACTGCCCTATGCGGAAGGAGACCTGGTAGGCCTGGAGATAACCAAGGAATACGGCAAGGACCAGATTTATTTCCGTCTGTCCGACGTGGCGGCGGGAAAACCCGAAGGAGACGTGTTCGAGGTCACCTTTTTTGACGATATCCTGGCCACCGGCGGTACGGCCATGGGCATAGCCAAGGGGCTGGAGTCCCACAAAGTGGTGGTGGACGGGAAGTCCTACGGGATCAAGGTGAAGGATTTCGTGTTTCTGGTGGAGATTGACGATCTGCCCGGCCGGTCCTTGCTGGAAGGAATCGCCCCGGTCAAGGCCCTGATCCACGTCAGAGAGTCGGAGTAGGGTCTGCGCTGCCGTCGGAGGCCTTGAAGTCGAACCGGCTGCCGTGCCAGGTCCAGGAACACAGTGCCTCTCCGCGGCGGATTGAAAGCACCTGGCGGAAGATGCGGATTTCCGAGACGCCGTCGGCCCCCATCCGGCCGATGGCCTTCCATCGGCCCCCGGAAAGCGAATAGACGGTGGCGGAGAGCCTTTCTCCGCTGCGGCGGCCTACGACAAGTTCCGGCGCTCCGTTCCCGGTAAAATCATGGATGCCGATGACGGTGTCGCCGGCGCCGCTTTCCATGGAAGTGCCGTCGATGGCGACCGTTCCGTCATTCACTACGGCCGTGTGTCCGCTGCCGCCGGCGCGGAAATCCAGCGAACCGGCGTTCCCGAAGAAATAACTGTCCAGTCCAAGGACGAAAGTCTTGGACGCGTTGTCGCTGTAGGAACGGGTCTGCGCCCGGCCGGGAATGAGGGCAGCCCAAACCGCCAAAAAACAAAAAAGTCGTCTCATACCCTGCAAAGGTAATTATTAATCTCTTCATAATTGCCGTGCATTGATAAGAAATCCGGAGTTTTTTGTTATCTTTGCATGCAAAATCTGCCAATATGTCCTTTATTGATGAAAGAATTGCACTGGAGGGCCTGACTTTTGACGACGTCCTCCTTATTCCGGCGTACTCGGAAGTACTTCCCCGCGAAGTGAGTCTCCACACCCGTTTTTCCCGCAACATCCCGCTCAACATCCCCATTGTGTCCGCCGCCATGGACACCGTGACGGAAGCCCCCATGGCCATCGCCCTGGCCAAGGAAGGCGGTATCGGCGTGATCCACAAGAATATGAGCATCTCTGCCCAGGCCACGGAAGTGCGCCGGGTAAAGCGTTCGGAAAACGGCATGATCAGCGATCCGGTCACCATCAACCAGGATCAGACCGTAGGCGAGGCCCTGGACCTGATGCACGAGAACCACATCGGCGGCATTCCCGTCACGGACGGAGAGATGCATCTGGTCGGTATCGTAACCAACCGTGATGTCCGTTTCCACGAGGATATGGGCACCCTGGTGCGCGACGTGATGACCTCCGAAAACCTGGTAACCATTCCGGATACCCGCACGGACCGTGAATATGTGAAGTCCATCCTGCAGCAGTACAAGGTGGAAAAACTGCCCGTGGTCGATGCCAAAGGCTGCATCGTGGGCCTGATTACCTACAAAGACCTCATCAAGGAGCGTCTGCATCCGGAGGCCTGCAAGGATGCGAAGGGCCGTCTCCGCGTGGCTGCCGGCATCGGCATTACGCCGGATGCCCTGGACCGTGTGGCCGCCCTGTATGCAGAGGGGGTGGACGCCGTGGTGCTGGATTCCGCGCACGGCCACAGCAAAGGGGTCATCGACCTGCTCAAGAGAGTGAAATCGGCCTATCCCTCCGTGGATGTGGTGGTGGGCAACGTAGCCACCGAAGAAGCTGCCCGGGACCTGGTGAAAGCCGGTGCCGACGGCGTGAAGGTGGGAATCGGCCCGGGTTCCATCTGTACCACCCGTATCGTGGCCGGTGTGGGCGTACCCCAGCTCAGCGCCATTTTCAACGCCTACCAGGCCGTCAAGGGAACGGGCGCCACGCTGATCGCCGACGGCGGCCTTCGCTACTCCGGTGACATCGTGAAAGCCCTCGCGGCCGGCGGCGACTGCGTCATGTGCGGGTCGATGTTCGCCGGCACGGAAGAATCCCCGGGTGAAACCATCATCTACAGCGGCCGGAAGTTCAAGGCTTACCGGGGCATGGGCTCCATCGACGCCATGGCGGCCGGCTCCAAGGACCGTTACTTCCAGGACGACAAGGTGGAACTCAAGAAACTGGTTCCGGAAGGCATTGTGGGCCGGGTTCCTTACAAAGGCACCCTCTCGGAAACGGTGTATCAGATTGTGGGCGGCCTCCGCTCCGGCATGGGTTACTGCGGCGCCGCCAACCTGGATGCCCTCAAGCAGGCCAAGTTCACCCGTGTCACGGCCAGCGGCATGACGGAAAGCCATCCGCACGACATTACCATTACCAAGGAAACCCCTAACTACTCCCGCGGTGAATAAAATACTGATTCTGGACTTCGGCTCCCAGGTGACGCAACTGATCGGCCGCCGCCTCAGGGAGCTCAACGTCTTTTGCGAAATCTATCCTTACAACAAGGTCCCTGCGCTGGACAGTTCCGTCAAGGGTGTCATCCTTTCCGGCAGTCCCTGTTCCGTGCGTGACGCCAATGCTCCCCAGGTGGACCTGTCCCTTTTCCGGGGCAAACTGCCTCTTCTGGGCATCTGCTACGGCGCCCAGTACCTCGCCCATTGCTGCGGCGGCAAGGTGGAGGGGGCCGATTCCCGTGAATACGGCCGTGCCATGCTGGACGTGGTAAAGGCCGATTCTCCCCTTCTGAAGGGTGTCAGCGCCCATTCCCAGGTTTGGATGTCCCACGGAGACACCATCTCGGCCCTCCCCGACGGCGCCGAGGTCATTGCCTCCACGGCCGATGTGGTGAATGCCGCCTACCAGTTTGCCGGCGAACCCACCTATGCCGTCCAGTTCCATCCGGAGGTCTATCACACCGCCGAAGGTACGCAGATGCTTTCCAACTTTGCCCTGGACATCTGCGGTTGCGAGGGAGACTGGACCCCGGCCTCGTTCATCGAGACCACGGTGGCGGACCTGCGCAGGCAGATCGGCGACGAAAAAGTGATCCTGGGGCTCAGCGGCGGCGTGGATTCCACCGTAGCGGGCGTGCTCCTGAACAAGGCCATCGGCCATAGTCTCACCTGCATCTTCGTGAACAACGGCCTCCTGCGCAAGAATGAATTCGAAGACGTGCTGGAGTCGTACCGCGACATGGGTCTCAATGTGATCGGGGCCGATGCATCGGCCGATTTCCTCAGGGAACTCTCCGGAGTCACGGAGCCCGAGGCCAAGCGCAAGATTATCGGCCGGCTGTTCGTGGAAACGTTCGACAAGTATGCCAAACAGATAGAAAACGCCCGCTGGCTGGCCCAGGGGACCATTTATCCCGATGTGATCGAGAGCGCCGGCATCCCGGGCATCGCTTCCAAGATCAAGAGCCACCACAATGTGGGCGGCCTGCCGGAAGAGATGAACCTGAAAATCGTGGAACCGCTCAGGATGCTCTTCAAGGACGAAGTGCGCCGGGTGGGCCGCGCCCTGGGCATCAAGGAAGAACTGGTGGGCCGGCATCCCTTCCCGGGACCGTCCCTGGCCATCCGCATCATCGGCGACGTGACCGAAGAGAAACTCCGTGTTCTCCGCGAGGCCGATGACATCTTTATCCGGGGCCTCCGCAGTTACGACTGCACCGGCATGGGCTTCCCGTCCGCCTCCGACCCGCGTGTCATGGCCACCAACCTGTACGATGCCATCTGGCAGGCTGGCGTAATCCTGCTGCCGGTGAAGAGCGTGGGCGTGATGGGAGACGAGCGCACCTACGAAAATCCGGTGGCCCTCCGCGCCGTGGTTTCAACGGACGCCATGACGGCCGACTGGTTCCCGTTCCCGTACGACTTCCTCTCCAATATCTCCAACGAGATTATCCGGAAGGTCCGCGGTGTGAACCGGGTGGTGTACGACATTTCTTCCAAACCGCCGGCAACCATCGAGTGGGAATAGCGCCCTGAAAAAAACGGGATGCCTCCCGAAGGTGACATCCCGACCGATAAAGACAGAGAGAGTTTTATTGGTACGGCAAAGATAAACTCTCCGCTTTGTTGGCACAAGTGTTTTTGTTGCGAATCAGCAAAATCGGCGTTGCAAATTGAATAAATGAAAAGGGGGGCTTTACCCCCTTTTTTGTAGGAATTCGCTGGGTGACAGCCCCGTAGCTTTCTTGAAGCCCCTGTAAAACGACGTTCTGTCGCTGTATCCGGCCAGATCGGCCATGGAGGCGAGCGGCATGTCCGGCTGCTCGTCCATCAACGCCTTTACATAGGCCACTCTTTTGGTGTTGATGTAATCGGAAAAGGTCATTCCCGTCAGCTGGTTGATGCTGTTGGATACATAGGTGCGGTTCGACCCTACGGCTTCGGCCACGTCCGAGATAAGCAGCCCCTTGTTGCGGAACAGCTGCTGCTTTTCCATCTGCGCCTCTATTTTCTCCATCAGGACCTGCTGCTGCCCCTCCGCGATGGAGGAATCGGCCTCTGACTGTTCTTCTTTTTCGGGAATCAGGAGCGCTTCGGCCGGAATATCCGTCTTGTAGCCGACATAGAAAATACAGAACAGCAGGAGCGAACACATTCCGGAAGGAAGTACCAGCAGGTCGCTGCCCAGGAATTGTTCCCTTCCGATCAGGGCGGCCGTCGAAGAGAGGACCGCCATTACCATCAGCAGGACCATCATGATAAAAATAGGATCCAGGGTCTTCCCTTCCGTGTCGGCATAATAATTCAGGGCTCTTTTGCGGAACCTTTGAAGGCCGATGGCAGCGTTGATGCTGGAAAACAGGGCGATGACCGGAATGCACAGCATGGTCACCTCCTGCACACGGACCATATTACCGCCGGAAATCCCGGAATAAAGCCCCCACAGACTGATAAGTACCCCCGGAATGAGCCAGGGGGCGAAATGATCCATCCTTCTTCTCTTGTGGATCAGGCAGCGGATGTAATAGTTGTAGAGCGGATAGACCGAGAGGGTGCAGAGGGAATACAGGCACTCGAAAGGCCAGGATCCCTGTCCTGAAAAATAAACCAGATGGCAGGTATACAGGACGGTGGATACAATGCCGAATCCCGTAAAAACTTTCCGGGCTTTGTCCCTGCCGGGATGATCCAGCAGGAGAAGGACAGTCCAAAACAGGCAGACGGTCATCGGAAGAACGGTGGCCAGGGTGTACAGCATGGGCTAAAAGGCGTAGACAATAATGTAAAACAGCATCACTGCCGAGCAGATGAGTTTGATGCCTGTTCCGAAAATAAAGCCCAGGAAGGCTCCGAAGGCCGATTTCAGGGAGGAGATGGCCGGTTTGTTGGCCAGGAACAGCTCTGCCAGGAAGGCACCCAGCAGAGAACCCATGATCATGCCGATGGGCGGGTAGATAAGCCCGATGAACAGGCCGGCGACGGCTCCCCACCCGCCATATTTGCTGCCGCCGGTGAGTTTGGTGAAATAGGCGGGAACGATATAGTCAAGGATGCTTACCACAATGACGATGGCCAGCCAGATCAGGAGGAAACTGGTGGACATGGGGTTTCCTCCGCCGTCAAGGCCGGCGCCCCAGATATACAGGACCAGCATCCCCACCCAGCTGAGCGGGGGGCCCGGAAGAGCCGGAGCAACGCTGCCGATGATGCCGACGATGCCCAGAATGATGGCAAGGATGGCAATAAAAGTTTCCATGGCACAAAAATATTGATTATCTTTGGACAAACAAAATTAAAATCACTATGTTTTACAAGGATGTTTATATAAGAAGGCGCCGGACGCTGCTTGAAAAAATGCAGGAATCCGGGCAGAAAGGACTGATTCTTTTCGTGGGAAATGCAGAGGCTCCCGCCCAATATAAAGACAACTGCTACAAATGGCGTCAGGACAGCTCCTGGCTGTATTTCTTCGGCTTGGACGAACCCCGCTACGCAGCCTTGCTGGACATAGATTCCGGCGAGGAGACCCTCTTTGCCGATGACGTGGAAATCGACGATATCATCTGGATGGGGCCGCAGCCGACCATTGCCTCCCTTGCCGCCTCCGTGGGCGTAGGAAAGAGCGCTCCGTACGCCGATTTGGACAAAGAGGTCTATGCCGCCAGAAAGGCCGGCAGGGACATCCACTTCCTGGCTCCTTCCCGGTATTACAACACCCTCAAGCTCATGGAATTGCTTGGCTGCCAGCGGATAGACCGCAAAGTCTCCGAGCCGCTCACCCGGGCCGTCATCTCCATGCGCCTGATAAAGGAAGATATTGAAATCCAGGCCATCGACGCTGCTTGCGCCCTGGGTTACGAAATGCATTCGGTGGCCCGTGATTCCATCGTCCCGGGCATCGTTGAGCAGGATATCGTGGGCAAGATGGAAGGCGTGGCGCTGGCCAAGGGCTGGGGCGTTTCCTTCCCCACCATCCTCACCCAGCACGGTGAAACCCTGCACAACCACCTGCACGACAAAGTGATTGAACCCGGAAAACTGATGGTGATCGACGCCGGCGTGGAGAGCAACGAGCACTATGCGTCGGATTTCACCCGCACTTATCCCACCAGCGGCAAGTTCACCCGGAAGCAGCGGGAGGTGTACCAGATCGTGTACGAGTGCAACGAACTGGCTTTCAGCCTAACCAAGCCGGGCGTTACTTATAGGGAAGTGCATCTGGCCACGGCCCGCAAGATGCTGGAAGGCCTGAGCGCCCTGGGCCTTGTGAAGGGAGACCTGGACGAGATGGTGGCAAAGGGCATTGCGGGTCTGTTCCAGCCGCACGGCCTGGGCCACAACATGGGCCTGGACGTACACGACATGGAAGACCTGGGCGAAAACCTGGTGGGGTACGACCCGGACCAGACCCGTGCCAAGCAGCTGGGCCTGGGTTCCCTGAGGATGGCCCGCCGCCTGGTCCCCGGCCATGTCATCACGGACGAACCCGGCATTTACTTCATCCCCGCCCTCATCGAGAAGTTTAAGAAGGAAGGCCTGGGCTATGATTTCGTGAACTACGCCAAGCTGGAGGGCTACTACGACTTCGGCGGTATCCGCCTGGAAGACGACGTGCTGGTAACGGAGACAGGCGCCAGGAGATTGGGCCCCCATCGCCTGCCTGTAAGTCCGGATGATGTGGAAGCCGCCATGGCGGCCGCCCGTTAGTTCAGATCTGCAATTTCCTCGGCCAGATTGTCGTACATGAGGCCCATGCGAACCCGCTGGCTCACATGGCTTTCCCCTTTGATCCCATCCACTTTAAGGACAAGGACAACCTCTCCGGTTTCTTTGTCCTTAAATTCTATCGTACCGGACATCTTCATGCCGCCTGCGTCCCTGCGGGCCCAGGGGTTGAACATGCTTCCGCCTTCTCCCAAATCCAGTTCATTCACGTGGATGGTCATTTCGTATGCATAGACATCTTCCGAACCGAAGGCGAAAACCTGCAGGCCACGGGAGTTCTCGTCATTGAAGGAGGCATAGAAGTATTGCTGGGCGAAAGTGGCTTCCTCGTCCCAATCTTCCACATAGTCGTCTCCTTTTTCCTTAAGGTATTCCATGAGGGGTTTTTCTTCCACTTGTGTGTTGGAATAGTCAAACTTTACAGAGCAGAGGGCTTCTTTTTCCCCCAGGATTTTCACATTGCCGGAAACAACAGAAACGTGGTCCGGCTTGCGGGCACTCACGATGCCGACAGACATCAGTGTCACGGCAAAAATGGCAAGAGATTTTTTCATGGCAGATGGGATTTGTTTTTGCAAACATAAGGAATAACTCGGTAATAAACAAGCGTTTCCTTTTGTTTTTGCAAACCTGACACCACATTGATGAGCAGCGACCCCAGTACGCCGGAGGCGATGGATTCCAAGAGCACGGCAATCTTGCCGGCATCGCGCAGACGCTGCGTAGTGGCTGGGTCGATGCCCTCCCTCTCCGGCCACGTTGGTCATGAAATCGACCTTGGAGTGCCCTGCGGCTGTCAACGCGGCAAGGTTTTTGGCCGATAGGGCCCGTTTCGTTGCCACGTTGGTCATGAAATCGGCCTCGGAGTGCCCTGCGGCTGTCAACGCGGCAAGGAGCTTCCTTCCGGCCGGCTTGTTGCTTTCGGCATGCATTCTTGCACCGCCGCCGCTGCACACCTGCACTAAAGCACACTTTTGCCTTTCCAGGCCCCATTTCGTGCTTCAGCCACGCCTGCACTAAAGCACACTTTCGCTCTTCCAGGCCACATTTCGTGCTTCAGCCACGCCTGCACACCTGCACTAAAGCACACTTTTGCCTTTCCAGGCCCCATTTCGTGCTTTAGCCACACATCAAAAACAAGGCGCTTGTTTGAACAGAAAACCATCAGCGAGCGAGCCCGCTGATGGAATCTTGGCCGTTCATTGTGTTTGATGAGGCTTTAATCATTTTCAAGCCATTCCATGTGAAACAGGAGGGTGAGTTCCGTGCTGAATGAACCGCTTCTTGTCAAATTGAGTAAGAAGCGGTATCTTTGCATACTAAATCGCTCGCTATGGAAAGTCATATCAGAGATATCAACCTGTGGGAAAGCGGGGAGCTCAAGCTCAGCTGGGTCCGCAGCCACATGCCCCTTCTGGAGGGGATCGAAAAAGATTTCGCGGAAAGCAAGCCCTTCAAGGGTCTGAAAATCGCCCTCAGCGTGCATCTGGAGGCCAAAACGGCCCACCTGTGCGAGGTGCTCGCCGCCGGCGGGGCCCAGATGTACATCACCGGCTCCAACCCCCTGAGCACCCAGGACGACGTCGCCGCCGCACTGGTGCACGAAGGCCTCAACGTGTTCGCCGTCCACGGCGCCACGGCCGAGGAGTACATGGACGATATCCGCAGCGTGCTCAAAGCGGGCCCGAACATCATTATTGACGATGGCGGAGACCTCGTGACCACCCTGCACAACGAATTCCCGGAGCTGGTTCCCGGGGTGATCGGCGGCTGTGAAGAGACCACCACCGGCATCCTGCGCCTGAAGGCGATGGCAGCCGCCGGCGCCCTCCGGTTCCCCATGATGCTGGTGAACGACGCCGACTGCAAGCACCTGTTCGACAACCGCTACGGCACCGGCCAGAGCGTGTGGGACGGCATCAACCGCACCACCAACCTGATTGTGGCCGGCAAGAACGTGGTGGTGGCCGGATACGGCTGGTGTGGCAAGGGCGTGGCCATGCGGGCCAAGGGCCTGGGCGCGGAAGTGATTGTCACAGAGGTGGATCCCGTGAAGGCCATGGAGGCCATTATGGACGGATTCAAAGTTATGCCGATGAGGGAGGCCGCCGCCCTGGGCGACATCTTCGTCACCGTCACGGGCTGCAAGGACGTCATTACCCCGGCCGATTTCCTCCGGATGAAAGAAGGCGCCATCTGCTGCAATGCAGGCCATTTCGACGTGGAGGTGGCCGTGGCCGACCTCCGCAAGATGGCCGTAAGCCATCGGCCCGCCCGCAACAATATCGAAGCCTATACCCTGGAGAACGGCCGCACGGTGTACATCATTGCCGAAGGCCGTCTGGTGAACCTCGCCGCCGGCGACGGGCACCCTGCCGAGATCATGGACATGTCGTTCGCCATCCAGGCGCTGAGCGCCCGGTACCTGGCCGACCATCGCGGCACCATCGGCACCGTCCTCAACCAGGTGCCCGCCGAGATAGACCGGGAAGTGGCCCTGCGCAAGCTCACGGACTGGGGCGTTTCCATCGACACGCTTTCTGCAGAACAGTATAACTATTTGTACAAGTAATTATGGCGCTTATTCCTATATACTGGTGGAACAAGGAAGTGCACAACTTCCAGATTTCCCAGAAGAGATTCACCAAACAGCCCTGGGCCAACGGCGTGGTGCTGCTGGGCTGCGTGGTCATTGCCATGCTGCTGGCCAACCTGCCTTTCACCAAGCACATCTATCACGCGGTCCTGGAGACGGAGTTCACCATGAACATCAAGTCGCCGGGCGGCACCGTGGACTGGGTCTTCCCCCACGGCATGACGGTGGAGAAGTTCATCAACGACATCCTGATGGTGATCTTTTTCTTTACCGTCGGCCTGGAAATCAAGCGGGAAGTGGTGTGCGGAGAACTGTCCTCCTTCAAGAAAGCCATCCTTCCGGTGATCGCGGCCTTCGGCGGCGTGGTTTTCCCCGCCCTGATCTACACCATCGTGAACCATGGCACGCTGGCCTCTTCCGGCTGGGGCATCCCCACGGCCACCGACATCGCCTTTGCCGTGGGCATCCTGTCCATCCTGGGCGACAAAGTGCCCATCTCCCTGAAAGTGTTCCTCACGGCCCTTGCCATTGCCGATGACCTGATCGCCATCCTGGTGGTCGCCTTCTTCTACGGCGGCACCATCAAGCTTCCGCTGCTGTTCATCGCCCTGATGGTGATTCTGTTCGTGGCCCTGATGAAAAAACTGGGAGAGAAGCGCATCAGCTACTATGTCGTCCCTGCCATCGTGGTGTGGTTCCTGTTCTATTACAGCGGCATCCACGCCACCATGACCGGCGTGGTGATCGCCCTGCTCATCCCGATGGACGCCCGTTACAACAAGGCCAAGTTCCACCGCCGCGCAGGCATCCTGTACAACGGGCTGGTGGAATCCGAATCCGTGAGCACCAACGAATCGTTCCCCAACGGCCCGCAGCGTTTCTATCTGCGCCGCCTGTCCAGCCTCACCAAGAAGACCATTCCGCCTTCCTACCGGCTGGAGCACAAGCTGAACCCCATCGTGAACTTCGCCATCATGCCTATCTTCGCCCTGGCCAATGCGGGCGTGGAAATCCCGGACCTGTCGTATTTCAACATTTTCCATGTCGATCCCGCCCTGGGCGGCGTGGGGCTGGGCATTTTCCTGGGCCTGCTGCTGGGCAAGCCCCTGGGCATCACCCTCGCTTCCTGGATTTCCATCAAATGCAAGGTGGGTGAAATGCCGGCGAAGGCCACCTGGCCCATGCTGTTCGCCGTGGCCTGCCTGGGCGGTATCGGCTTCACCATGTCCATCTTCGTGGACACGCTGTCCTTCGCCGGGGAGGGGATCGACCCTGCCGTTACGCAGCATCTGCGCGATGCCGGTAAAATCGCCGTTCTGATGGGCTCCGTAGCCTCCGGCGTACTGGGGTCGCTGCTCATCAACGTTGTCGCTAAATTACAGAAAAACAAGAAATAAGATATGGGACTTTTAGACGGAAAAACCGCTTTGATCACCGGCGCCGCCCGCGGAATCGGCAAAGCCATTGCTCTTAAATTTGCCTCGGAAGGGGCCGATATCGCTTTTACGGATCTGGCCATCAACGACACTGCCCTGGAGACCATCCGGGAAATAGAGGCCCTGGGCCGCAAGGTGAAGGGCTATGCCTCCAACTGCGCCAATTTCGAGGAGACGCAGGCCGTGGTGGAGGATATCGTCAAGGACTTCGGCCGAATTGATGTGCTGGTGAACAATGCCGGCATCACCAAGGACGGCCTGGTGATGCGCATGAGCGAGCAGCAGTGGGACGCCGTGATCGCCGTCAATATGAAAGGCGCCTTCAACTTCCTGCACGCCGTGGTGCCCGTGATGGCCCGTCAGAAGGGCGGCAGCATCATCAACATGGCCTCCATCGCCGGCCAGACCGGCAATCCCGGCCAGGTGAACTATTCGGCCTCCAAAGCCGGCCTCATCGCCATGGCCAAATCCGTTGCCAAGGAAATGGGCGCCCGCGGCATCCGCGCCAATTCCATCGCTCCGGGCTTCATCATCTCCGAAATGACCGACGCCCTCCCTCAGGCCGTGAAGGACGAATATCTCAAGATGATTCCCCTCAAACGGGGCGGCACCGTGGACGACATCGCCAACACCGCCCTCTACCTGGCCTCCGACCTTTCCTCCTATGTGACCGGCCAGGTAATTGCCGTAAACGGCGGCATGTACTGCTAGCGTGCACTTTGTTTGCAACCCGGTTGCAAGGAAAGCGGCGTACCTTTGCACTGGTAAAACAAACAAAGCTATGCACGAACATCATCATACACACGAAGAAGAATGCGGGCACTGCCATGTCCACGGGCATGAGCATACCCACGAGCATGAACATCATCACGGCCATGAGCACCACCATCACCATCATGAGGAGGAAGGTGGCAACCGGATGGTGAAAATCATCGTCGCGGCCGTGCTTCTGGCCGTTGCCGTCCTGATAGAAAAATACACCGACTGGGCTACTTGGCAGTATCTGCTGCTGTTCCTGGTCCCTTACCTGGTGGCAGGCTGGGATACGCTGAAAGAGGCGGCCGAAGGCCTGCTGCACGGGGAGGCGCTCAGCGAGGATTTCCTCATGAGCATCGCCACCCTGGGCGCGCTGGGCATCGGTTTCATGCCCGGAGCCGAATCGCAGTTCCCGGAAGCCGTTTTCGTGATGCTGTTCTTCCAGGTGGGAGAATGGTTCGAGGAAAGGGCCGAAGGCAAAAGCCGCAAGTCCATCTCCCATCTGATGGACATCCGGCCCGATGCAGCCCGGGTGGAGCGGAACGGCGAACTGAGTATCGTCCATCCGGACGACGTGACCCCCGGCGAGATTATCCTCATCCAGCCCGGAGAAAAAGTGCCGATGGACGGTATTGTCGTAGAAGGCGTCTCCAGCCTGGATACCGTCGCCCTTACCGGTGAAAGCGTCCCCAGAAGCGTCCATGAGGGCGATGAGATCCTCTCCGGCTGCGTGAACGGAAGCGGTGTGCTGCGGGTGCGGACCACCAAGGCGTTCGGCGAATCCACCGCCTCCAAAATCCTGGACCTGGTGGAAAATGCCGCCGAAAACAAGTCCCGGAGCGAGAGTTTCATTACCCGGTTCGCCAAGGTTTACACCCCTGTCGTTGTGGCGCTGGCCGTGCTGGTAGCCGTAGTGCCGGCCCTCGTCACCGGCGACTGGGCCACCTGGATCTACCGCGGCCTCCTGTTCCTGGTTGTCTCCTGCCCCTGCGCCCTGGTCATCTCCGTGCCGCTCACCTTCTTCGGCGGACTGGGCGGAGCTTCCCGCAAGGGAATCCTCATCAAGGGCTCCAATCTCATGGATAAGCTCGCCGGCATCAGGACCGTGGTTTTCGACAAGACCGGAACCCTGACCGAGGGCGTGTTTGAAGTAACCGCCGTACATCCGGAAGTAATTGACGAACAGGAGCTCCTGCATCTGGCCGCCCATGTGGAACGGCATTCCACGCACCCCATTGCCGTGGCTCTCAGAAACGCCTATTCCGACGAGCAGGACAGCTGCTCCGTGGGCGAGGTCGAAGAAACTGCCGGCCACGGCGTCATGGCCGTCGTGAACGGAAAGAAAGTGGCCGTCGGCAACAGCAAACTCATGGAAAAAGTGGGCGCCGCCTGGCGTCCCTGCCACCACGAAGGCACCATCGTCCATGTGGCCATTGACGGAACCTATGCCGGCCATATCGTCATCTCCGACCGGATCAAGGCCGATGCGGCCGACAGTATCAGCGCTCTCAAGGCTGCCGGCGTGGCCAGGACCGTGATGCTCACCGGCGACCAGGAAAGCGTGGCGGCGGCGGTAGCATCGGCCCTCAAGGTGGACCAGTATCACGCACAGCTGCTGCCGGCCGACAAGGTGGCCCAGGTGGAACGCCTGCTGCCGGAAGGCACCCTGGCTTTCGTGGGAGACGGCATCAACGACGCTCCCGTCCTTACCCGGGCCGATGTGGGCATCGCCATGGGCGCCCTGGGTTCGGACGCCGCCATCGAAGCCGCCGACGTGGTGCTGATGGACGACAAGCCCTCCAAGATTGCATCGGCCGTGCAGATTGCCCGCCGTACCCTGCGGATTGCGAAAGAGAACATCTGGTTCGCCATCGGGATTAAAGTGCTGGTGCTGGTGCTTGCCGCCCTGGGCGTCGCCTCCATGTGGATGGCCGTGTTTGCCGATGTGGGCGTGACGGTGCTGGCTGTGCTCAATGCCATGCGTGCCCTGAAGGCTTGACTACTGGGAAGATACCACCGAGAGCGTAGCTACGGAAATCCGCACCTCCGGTCCGAATGCCGCCCTGACAGCCTGGTAACAGGCCGCCAGGGTGGCGCCGGTGGTAAACGTATCGTCGACCAGCAGGAGATGGCTGGAAGGGACGGTGCGGCGGACTTGGAAAACGCCGCTGACATTGCTCAGGCGGGCTTCCGCGTCCAGCCGGGTCTGTGTCCGGGTCCTTCTCCGGCGCACCAGGATGCCTTTCCCCAGCCTGGCGTCCAGCGCCCCGGCCAGTTCCCTGGCAATCACCTCCGCCTGGTTGTATCCCCGCCGCCATTTCCGGCTCCAGTGAAGCGGGACGGGAATCACCAGGTCTATGGATGAAAAGTGCGCTGCCAGTGCCATGTTCCGGCCCAGGATGGCGGAGAAATATCGGCCTGCAGAAAGGTCGTAGCGGTATTTCAGCGCCTGTGGAATCTTTTTGTAGGGATTGCCCCGATGGTAGAAGAGAAGGGCGGCGGCATAGGCATACTGCATGCTGTCCCCGTCGGAGCGGCGGCTCTCCAGCAAGGCGTTGAATTCATCGGCCATGGGGTTGTGCATCCGGTTCCAGTTGTAGGTGAAGGGAAGATCCTCCGCACACCAGATGCAGAGGTGGTCTTCCCTGGCACCCAACTGTTGTCCGCATACCAGGCATTCACGGGGCATCATGAGATCTGTCAGTTCCCGGATCATACCTGCAAGATACGAACGGAAAGGGAAAACCGCCAGGGTGCGGCGGGAAGATATACTGTTTTTTACGATTTTTTATCGGTTTCGAACGATTTTCGCGCTCCAATTGTTTATCTTTGTATCAGTTTAGAACAGAATCTTATGAAAAAAATGATGTTTGCCCTTCTGCTTCCGCTGCTTTTCGCCTGTGCCTCCCGCCCCGCCGTCTCTTTCGGCCCCGATGCGGTGAAACTCAGCAGTCCGGACGGCCGGCTGGAAGTTACCTTCGGCCTGGTGGACGGCGTGCCCATGTATTCCCTCAGCCGCGGACAGCAGGCGGCCGTGCTGCCTTCCCGCCTGGGCTTCACCCTGCTGGACCAGCCGGACCTGGACGGTGGTTTCGTTCTCAAGGGGACGGAAACCGGCAGTTTCGATGAAACCTGGGAGCCGGTCTGGGGAGAGGAATCCAGCATCCGGAATCACTATAACGAACTGCTGGTGCATCTGGAGCAGCCCGCCTCCTCCGGCAAGCCTGCGGCCATGGATATCCGTTTCCGCCTGTACGACGAGGGCCTGGGCTTCCGTTACGAATTCCCCCTGGAAAACCGGCTCACTTATTTCAAGATAGGGGAAGAGCTGACGGAATTTGCCATGACCGGCGACCACACCGCCTGGTGGATCAGCGGCGACTACGACACCCAGGAGTACAATTACACCGAGTCCCGCCTGTCGGAAATTGGTGCCATCTCCCGGAGTACGCGTCTTGGAAATGCCTCACAGACAGGTTTTTCGGATGCCGGCGTGCAGACTTCCCTGCAGATGAAGACCGATGAAGGCCTCTACATCAACATCCACGAAGCCGAGGTGCTGGACTATCCTACCACCAACCTGGATCTGGACGAGCGCACGGTGACCTTCCGTACCTGGCTCACCCCGGATGCCGAGGGCGTGAAAGGCCGTCTGCAGGCCCCTTGCAAAACCCCTTGGCGTACCGTGATGGTGTGCGAAAAGGCGACTGACGTGCTGGCCTCCCGCCTCATCCTCAATCTCAACGAGCCCTGCGCCTTGGACGATGTGAGCTGGATCCACCCCGTGAAATACATGGGCGTGTGGTGGGAGATGATCACCGGCAAGAGCGAATGGTCCTATACCTACGATTTTCCTTCGGTGCAGCTGGGCGTCACCGACTATGCCAAAGCCAAGCCGCACGGCCGGCACGGCGCTACCAATGAGAATGTGCGGAAATACATCGACTTTGCCGCCGAAAACGGCTTCGACGCCATTCTGATCGAAGGCTGGAACCAGGGTTGGGAAGACTGGTTCGGCCATCAGAAAGACTATGTCTTCGACTTCGTGACCCCTTACCCGGACTTCGACCTGCCCGCCCTCAACGCCTATGCCCACCAGAAGGGTATCCGGCTCATGATGCACCACGAAAGCTCCTCGTCCACCGTTAATTACGAGCGTCACATGGAAAAAGCCTACCGGCTGATGAACCAGTATGGCTACAATGCTGTGAAGAGCGGTTACGTGGGCGATATCATCCCTTACGGCGAGCATCATTACAGCCAGCCCCTGATCAACCATTATCATCGGGCCGTCACGGAGGCCGCCAAGCATCATATCATGGTGAACGCTCATGAGGCCGTGCGTCCCACCGGACTCTGTCGCACCTGGCCCAACATGGTGGGCAACGAGAGCGCCATGGGCACCGAATACCGCGCCGGCATCAATCCCGGCCACACCACCATCCTTCCCTTCACCCGTCTCCAGGGCGGGCCGATGGACTACACTCCCGGCATCTTCGAGCAGGACATGTCCGTCACGGCTCCCGGCCAGACGGGCAAGATGCGCCATACCATCGGCAACCAGCTGGGCCTTTACGTAACCTTCTACAGCCCGCTGCAGATGGCGGCGGACCTGCCCGAAAACTACGCCCGGTTCATGGATGCCTTCCAGTTCATCAAGGATGTGGCCGTAGACTGGGACAAGAGCCTGTATCTGGAGGCTGAACCCGGTGCTTATATGGTGGTCGCCCGCCATCCGAAGCTTTCCTCGCTGAACGCCGCCGCCGAGAGCACGGCCACCCTCTCCGATGCCCGCAAGGACATGGTTACAGGGGCCGCCCGCTTCGTTTACGCCCTGCCCGAGGGCGCCACGGCCAAGGACCTGTCCAAAGCCCGCCCGCGCGATGTCTGGTATGTGGGCGGCATTACGGACGAAAACGCCCGTGAAGTGGCCGTGAAGCTGGATTTCCTCCAGCCTGGCCTTTCCTATGAGGCGGTTGTTTATGCCGATGCCCCGGACGCCGACTTCGAGACCAACCCCCAGGCCTATACCATCACCCGCGAGACGGTGACATCGGCCTCCGTGCTGAATCTGAAGATGGCCCGCGCCGGCGGTTTCGCCGTCTCTATCCGAGAACTGTAAATTCCTGCCGCTATGAAAAAGAACCTTTACTTTGTGCCGGCCGCATTCTTTGCCGTCGCCTGCCTGCTGAACTGGGCCGGAAGAATCTGGGCTCCCGCCCTGGCATCGGCCGTAAAGCCGTCCCTGCTTCCGCTGCTGGCCGCTTCCGTGCTGGCTTATGCCGTGGAACATCCCCTGGACAGGAAATCGCTGCTTCTGCTGATAACGGCCGAACTGTGTGGCTTCGCGGGCGACACCTTCCTGCTCAGCGACGCGTTCGCCCTGTTTGCGGGCGGCATCGG
Organism: Bacteroidales bacterium; assembly: GCA_017471085.1. The sequence goes on from JAFUWW010000061.1 coordinate 69,331, forward strand.
CGCCTTCCTCATCGGCCATGTTTTCTATATGTACCTTTTCGGGTCGCGTTCCTGGAAGGGAATGGGCTGGAAAGGCTGGACGGCCGGCATCCTGGGCGTCCTGGTGCTGGTTTTCCTGCTTGTCAAGGTGCTGAAAGTGGAGGGGGCGCTCCTGGCTCCCATGGCCGTGTACGGTTTTGTGCTGCTGATGCTGAGTTTCTGCGCACTGTGCGGAGTCATCCGCTGCGGGGAAAGCCGTTCCACTTGGTGGATCATCCTCTGCGGCGCCCTCCTTTTTGCGTTTTCGGATTCGCTCATCGCGGCCGGCACCTTCGGCGTGGTCAGCTTTGAACTGCGGGAATTCGTGATCATGTTTACCTACCTGATTGCCCAGAGCCTGCTGGCCTGGGGCGCCGTCCGGCTGGCATCCTCCGAAAGGTCATAGCCGATGGAACTGTTCTATGCATATGAAGCGGGACCGGCCGTCTGCCGCCTGGATGCCGAAGAAAGCGCGCACTGCGTGCGGGTGCTCCGGCACAGGACGGGGGATCTCATCCATGTCATCGACGGAGAAGGGACGATGTATGTCTGCCGCCTCACGGACGACAATCCCAAAGGAGCCGAAGCGGCTGTCGTTGAACGGCATCCGGATTGGAATGCCCGGCCTTACCGGCTCACGGTAGGCTGCTGCCCCACCAAGAACAATGAACGGTTCGAATGGTTCGTGGAAAAGGCCACCGAAGTGGGCGTAGACAGGATTGTGCCCCTGATCGGCGACCGTTCCGAGCGCAAGGTGTACAAGGCCGACCGGGCCCGCCGCATCGCCCTTTCCGCCACCAAGCAGTCGTTGAAAGCCGGTATCCCGGAAATTGCCGAACCGCTTGCCGTGCGGCGGTTCCTGCAGGAGCCCCCCGGCGGTGACCGGGCATCTCTCCGGCTCATCGCCTACTGTTTCGAAGACGAGTCTCACCCCCGTATCAGCGTCAAAGAAGCGCTGGCGCAGTACCGGGGCGCCGATATCACGGTCCTCATCGGCCCGGAAGGGGATTTCTCTCCGGAAGAAGCGCGCCTGGCCGTGGAAAACGGCTATATTCCCGTCCATCTGGGGAATTCCCGGCTTCGCACGGAAACCGCCGCCCTCACTGCCGTGGAGGCCGTCTATCTTCACTGTATGTAAAGCCGCTTACTTCCGGATAATTTCAATCTCGCCCCGCAGGCCTACTTTCAGGATCTGTGAGGCTTTTCCGGTGGACTGGGTGTCTACGGAAGGGGGAACGACAAAGTCCACAGCCTCTTTGATGGCCGGGTCGATTTCCGTAAAACGCCCGGGCGTGGGCTCGCCGGAGATATTGGCCGATGTGCTCACGATGGGCCTTCCTAACTTGTAAACCAGGTTCTTGCACCAGTCCATCAGGGGAATGCGGATGCCCACCGTTCCGTCGGCGGCCACCGTGTTCCAGGCCAGGTGCCAGCGGTCGCCTTTCTCACCTTCCACCCCGCAGAGCGCCTCCGGATAGATGATGGTCATGGGGGCGTCGTTCACTTCCACCAGGTCGATGGCGATGGAAGGGATTTCCCGTACGTACTTTGCCACCATGTCCAGGTCGGAGGCGAGCAGAACCAGCGATTTTGAATCGGCCCGGTGCTTGATTTCGAAGATTCTGGCCACGGCTTCGGGGTTGGTGGCGTCGCAGCCGATGCCCCAGACGGTGTCGGTAGGGTAGAGGATGGTGCCGCCCTCACGCAGGGTGCGCAGGGCTTCAGCGAAGATTTCTTCCGGTTTCATAGTAGGTTGCAATCACGGGATAATGGTCGGAGTATTTTACTTTGTCCACCTTGTGGGAGACGGCCTTCAGGTCCTGCGGGTACAGGATGTAGTCGATGCGCAGGAGGGGCCAGAGGCTGCGGTAGGTGGCGCCGAAGCCCTTGCCGGCCTCCACAAAGGAGTCCTTTCTTCCCCTGGAAAGACGGAAACAGGTGTAACTCAGCGGGTTGTCGTTAAAGTCGCCCAGCACGGCGGAGCGCACCGGGGCGGCATCGACCTCTTTCAGCACCTCGGCCACCTGCTTGGGGCGCTCGTTGATGGAGCGGCGCATCTTCTGCTCCGTCTCTTCCACGATGCCTTCCTCGCCCGCTTTCTTCACCAGGCCGGAGAGCGAGATGTTGTAGCTCTCGAAATGGCAGTTGAAAAGCCGGATGGTGGTGCTGTCCAGGCGCACGTCGGTCCAGAGGGCCATGTTGGTGGATTTTTCGAAGTCGATCTTGCCTTTCGCCGTCACCTTCCGGCGGCTCAGGGTCACGTTGCCGAACTGCCCTTCCTTGCCGGTGAGCACGTAGTAATCGGCCTCATAGCCGGGAAAATGCTTCCTGAGCCACGGGCCGATGCCGGTCTTCGCCGGCAGGTAGAATTCCTGCAGGCAGATGATGTCCGCGCCGGTTTTGCGGAGGTAGGCGCTCACCGTGTCGGCCAGGGCGAGGCGGTCTTCCGGATGGTCTCCATGGGCGAACAGGCCCACGTTGTAGCTGACCACTTTCAGGCTGGCCGGTGTTTCGTCGGAGGGTCCCTTGAACTGATAGTACTTCCCGAAAAGGAAGAGGGAAGGGAGGAGCATCACCAGCAGCAGGCCTCTCATCCGGGAACGGCGGAAAACGGACCAGATGAACAGGATGAGCATGATCACCAGCACCGGGAAGTACAGCAGGCCGAAAAGGGTGAAAAACCACGCTTTTGCGGGGTCTACGACGACGGAAAGGTAACTCAGGAGCAGCAGTCCCGAGAAAAGCAGTGACACCGTTCCGAACGAGAGCCGGGACAGCCAGTGCCTCTTTTTCCTTTCAGCAGCCATTTACCGGTAGAGTTTGCCTGTCTTGCGCCAGTATTTGATGAGGAGGAAGCCGAACAGGGCGCCGCCCAGATGGGCGAAGTGCGCGATGCCCAGCCGCGTGCCCGTAATGCCTGTGACCAGTTCAATGCCGATGAAAATGATCACCCACCATTTGGCGTCCAGCGTGATGGGCGGGAAGATGAGGGTGAGTCTGGCGCAGGGATAAATCATGGCGAAGGCCACCAGCACACCGTAGATGGCACCGGAAGCCCCGACCATCGGCGTGTACATGGCCGATGCCAGGTCTCCGCCCAGATAAGTGACTTCCAGCCACTCCACGGCCGTATGCAGCGCCACGGCCCCCAGGCCGGTTATGAAATAGAAATACAGGAATTTACGGGTTCCCAGCGCGCGTTCCACCACCATGCCGAACATCACCAGCGAATACATGTTGAAGATAATGTGGAACCAGCCGCCGTGCATGAACATGTGGGTGACGGGCTGCCACCAGCGGAAAAACGGGGATGCCGGGTAGAACATGGCGAACGTTCCCAGCATGAAGTCCTGGTTGATGAGTGTGGCCAAAAACATGATTACGTTCACAATCAGGAGGTTCCGGGTGACGACGGGGATATTGCTAAGAAAAGAGGGTCTTCCGTTCATATCAGAATCGTTTTTCAAGTTCCTCCACCGGGACGATGGCGATGATGCGCCGGCCGGCGGCGGTGAATTCGGGGTTCTGGCGCTGCAGCAGGGCGTCCACCAGCCGCTGGGCTTCCAGCGGGGAGGTGAGTTTTTCGGCTTCCGAAGCCCCCAGGAGGGCGAATTTCTGCGCCAGGGACTGCTCCATCACGCCCGGCAGGGAGGTGTGGTCGTCCTTCAGGATGAGGAGGAGGTCCCCCACCATGGTCTCCACCTTTCCGGGAGCGGCGGCGAACCCTTCCGGCACACCGTTTACCACCACGGAATCGTTGCCGGACGGGTCGATGTCGAAGCCCAGCTGCTTCAGCAGCACGGCGTGCTCTTCAAACAGCAGCCTTCCTTCTACGCCCACCGCCACCTGGACGGGGAACAGGGCCTGCTGCGAAAGATGGACGTCGTCTGTAAGAGCCCGGAGGAAACGGTCGTAGAGGATGCGTTCGCGGGCCCGCCGTACATGCACGATCATGAGCCCCGAAGCACTCTGGGTGAGGATATACCGGCCTTGGACCACCAGCACCTGGGCGGTAGGAAGGGTCCGGTCCTCGAACAGGGCGCCGTAGTTCTGGCTCTTGTCGATGTATTGGGACACGCCCCCGGTCCGGCCGCGGGTGGCGGTTCCCTCCCCGTCATCGCCGGTCATCTCCAGGAACGGGTCGTATCCCGGGTCCAGTCCCACGGAGGGGATGCTGGAAGGGCGGTACTCCTCGAAGCGGGTGCCCATTACGGGGATGTCCCGGGCTTCGGGATTGTCGAACTCCAGCGACCCGGCCACGCTGCTTCGGCCCATGGCTTCCTTGATGGCGGCCAGCAGCGTCTGGAACAGCATCTGGTCTTCCTCGAACTTGATTTCCGTCTTGGTGGGATGGATGTTTACGTCGATGGTGGAAGGGTCTACTTCCAGGTAGATGAAATAGGAGGGTGTGGTGCCTTCCGGAATCAGGTTTTCATAGGCCTTGAGCACGGCCTTGTGCAGGTAGGGGCTGCGGAAATAGCGTCCGTTCACGAAGAGGAACTGGTTTCCCACGGTTTTGCGGGCGCTCTCCGGCCTTCCCACGAAGCCCTTTACGGAGGCGATGGTGGTATCGGCCGAAATGTCCACGATGTCGCCGGTGACGGCGGGCCCCAGCATGTCCTGGATCCTGAATTTCAGGGATTTGGCCGGTTTGAGCACGTGAATGTCGCGGCCGTTGTGCGTCAGGGAGAAGGAAAGGTCCGGCCGGGTGAGGGCCACCCTCTGGAACTCTTCCACGATGTGGCGGAGTTCCACGGTGTCGGATTTCAGGAATTTGCGTCTGGCGGGGATGTTGTAAAAGAGATTCCGTACCGCGAAGTTGCTGCCGGCGGGGCAGTTTACTTCCTTGGTGCCGGTATGCTCGGAGCCGGAAAGGGTGACTTCCACGCCCAGGTCGGCATCGGCCTGACGGGTGCGGAGGGTGACTTCCGAGACGGCGGCGATGGAGGCGAGGGCTTCTCCCCTGAACCCGAAGGTGAGGATGTGATGCAGGTCTTCGGCCGATGACAGCTTGGAGGTGGCGTGGCGCTCGAAGCACAGCACCGCATCGTCCGGCGACATGCCCGATCCGTTGTCGATGACCTGGATGAGCGTGCGGCCGGCATCGGTGACAATCACCTTCACATCCGATGCGCCGGCATCCACCGCATTCTCCATCAGTTCCTTCACCACGGAAGCCGGTCTCTGGACCACTTCTCCCGCGGCGATCATGTCGGCGATATTTCTGGGAAGAATCTTCAGTTCCATCTTTTCGTCATGCCCGGCCTGACCGGGCATCTTACAGCATCTCAAAGAATTTGGCCATGTAAATGAGCACCACCACGATCAGGATGAGCGTGACGATGGTGATGATGGTATGGGCCGTGTTCATGGAGGAACGGGTCTTCTGGTAGTTGCCGTTGCGGAAGGCTCCGCGGAGGCTGCTTCCGGGCACATATTCGCCTTTCTTCCGGGCTTCCTCGTTGGTGCCGTCCACCTCTCCGAACATCTGGCGGCGTTTTTCTTCCTCCGGGTCGTAATACCGGGGCTTGTAATTGAACACCCTGTGTTCCTGGTTTCCGAAGAAACCGAAATTGAATAGACTGGCCATGACGCAAAATTCTTTGTAACCTACAAAAGTACCATTTTTTTGGTATCTTTGCAAAAACAGGACTACTATGGATATTCGTATCGGAAATGGTTATGACGTACACGCTCTGGCTCCCGGGCTTCCCATGTGGCTGGGCGGGGTGCAGATTCCTTCGGAAACGGGTTTCGTGGCCCATTCGGACGGCGACGTGGCCATCCACGCCCTGTGTGACGCCCTCCTGGGCGCCCTGGCGCTGGGCGACATCGGCCATCTGTTTCCGGACACCAGCGACGAGTGGAAGGGCGTGGACAGCAAACTGCTGCTGCAGAAAGTGGTGGCGCTGGTCCATGAGAAGGGCTACCGGGTGGGCAATGCCGACATCACCATCGCCCTGCAGCGTCCCAAACTGGCCCCGCATATCGGCGCCATGCGGGAAACCCTGGCCCCGATCCTGGGTGTAGCGCCGGAGCGGGTGTCCGTGAAGGCTACCACCACCGAGCGGCTGGGCTTTGTGGGCCGCTGCGAAGGCTGCGAGGTCTGGGCCAGCGCACTGCTCCTTCAATCATAATGATTTATTATAAATTTTTTTAAAAATTCTTTGATAAGCGGAAAATATGCCGTACATTTGCCCCCGAAAAGGTTAGAGAGTATAAGTGTATTCTTAAATTTAACTATTATGAAGAAGGTATTTATGTCTGTCGCAGTGCTGGCCATGATGATCGCCGCCACTGCTTGCGGCAACAACAATTCCAAGAAGGCAGAAGCTGCCGCCGAAGAGGCTGCAGAGGCCGTTGAGGAAGTTGTAGAGGCCGCCGCTGATTCCGTAGCCGTGGCTGCCGAAGCCGCCGCCGAAGCTATCGACAACGCCCAGTAGTTTCCGCTTCTTGCGCGGATGCGTGTTGTCCCGAGGATTATTTCCCCGGGATTTTTTGTATCTTTACGGGTCTAAAGAAACAGGCCGATGGCAACTACAGTCAAGAAATCCAAGTCCGTGTGGTTCTGTTCCCACTGCGGCAACGAATATTCCAAGTGGATGGGGAAGTGCCCCGCCTGCGGGGAGTGGAATACGATGGTAGAGAAGGAAGTGGTCACCGGAAAGCGTCCCGCGGCGGTTTCGGTACCGGGTGCGGGCCATAAGCCGCAGCCGCTGAAGGAAGTTTCCACCTCGGTGGAAGACCGCATCTCGCTGGGCAGCACGGAAGTGAACCGCCTGCTGGGCGGCGGCATCGTCCAGGGTTCCCTGGTGCTGATGGGCGGCGAGCCGGGCATCGGCAAATCCACCCTGTCCCTGCAACTGCCCCTGCGCCGGCCGGAACTCAAGACCCTCTATGTCACCGGCGAGGAAAGCGTGAAACAGGTGAAGATGCGGGCAGACCGCCTGGGCGGAGACGCCTCCAACTGCTACATCTTCAGTGAGACGGATATGACATCCATCGTGGCGGAAGCCCAGGAAACGGCCCCGGACCTGATGATTGTGGACTCGGTGCAGACGATGTACTGCCCCTCGGTGGAATCCACCGCCGGCTCCGTGAGCCAGATCAAGGAAGTGGCCGCCACGCTGCTCCGCTTTGCCAAGGAAAGCGGCATTCCGGTTATCCTGATCGGCCATATCACCAAGGAAGGCTCCATCGCCGGGCCCAAGATCCTGGAACATATTGTCGATGTCGTTTTGCAGTTCGAAGGGGAGAACCGGGGGGCTTACCGCGTGCTCCGGAGCATCAAAAACCGCTTCGGCTCCACCAGCGAACTGGCCGTGTTCGAGATGACGGGGACGGGGCTTCGGGAAGTGGCCAACCCCTCCGAGATGCTCATTCCCATGCATGAGGAAGGCCTCAGCGGAACGGCCATATCGGCCATGCTGGACGGAAACCGTCCCTTCCTTTTCGAGGTGCAGGCGCTGGTTTCATCGGCCGTGTATGGTACCGCCCAGCGCAGCGCAACGGGGTTTGACGTGCGCCGCCTGAATATGCTGCTGGCGGTGCTGGAACGGCGGGCAGGCTTCAAGCTGGCCCAGAAAGACGTGTTCCTGAATATGGCCGGCGGCCTGCGGATCACCGACCCCGCCTGCGACCTGGCCGTCATCTGCGCCGTCCTTTCTTCCAATTTCGACTATCCCATCTCCTCCGACGTGTGCTTCGCCGGGGAAGTGGGCCTCAGCGGGGAAATCCGCCCCGTTTCCCAGGCCGAAAGGCGTGCGGTGGAGGCTGAGAGGCTGGGCTTCAGGCGTATTTTCGTATCGTCCTATACCCATTTCGACCGCAAGCCTTCCGGTATCGAAGTGGTGAAGGTGGCTGATATTCCCGCCCTGGTACGAGCTTTGTTCAAGTAATTTATAAATGTGAACTATATGAAAATCAAGTTGTTCTTTGCTGTGGTCGCCATGATTGCCGGCGCAGTTTCTCTCGGAGCCCAGGAAGAGGCCAAAGATTTGGATCCCCAGTATGCCGTCAACCTAATCAAGGAAGGCCCCGCGCCGGATTTCACCATCCAGGGCGCGGACGGAAAAACCTATTCCCTGAAGGATTTTAAGGGGAAGACCCTGATCCTGGACTTTTGGGCCACCTGGTGCCCGGACTGCCGCGAGGAAATGCCCCAGCTCCTGGCCCTCCAGAAGAAGCTGAAAGGCCGCAAGGATATCGTGATGGTGGGTGTTTCCTTCGACACGGACCCGGCCAAACTGGCCTCCTATGTGAAGGAGAAGGGCATCGGCTGGCTCCAGCTCTCGGATTTCAAGTCCCGCAAGGAAAGCGCCATCTCCGACGCCTATCACATCCAGTGGATCCCCACCAAGTACGTTATCGGCCCGGACGGCAAGATTCTTCTTGCCACCGTGATGCAGGACAAGGTGGATGCGCTGGTAGATTCCCTGCTCAAATAGCCCCGGCTCCCCGGGCGGTTTTCAGCCTGCAGCCTGCTTTCTCCATTCGGAGGGAGTCATTCCGGTGTGGATCTTGAAATTGCGGAAAAATGCGGTGCGGGAAGAAAAGCCGGACTCCTCCGCCACTACATCCACGAGGATGTCGGGATGCTCCAGCAGCATCTTTTGGGCGTGGGCGATGCGGTATCCGTTGATGAGGGTGGAGAATTTGACACCGGAGACGCTGTTGAGGAGTGTGGAGATGTAGGTCCTGTTGGACGCCAGTTCCTGGGCGATGTCGTCCAGTCGGAGGTCATCTTTTTTCCACAGCTCTTTTTCTTCGATGAGGCGGATTATCTGGTCCACCAGATTCTTGCGGAGGGTGGTTTCGGCCTCCTGGTCGGGCTCTTCCTCCCGGGAGGGCTTTTTCCTCTTCCGGTAGAGAATGGCCCCTGCACCCCCGCCGGCAAGCAACAGCCCGGCAGCCACGAGCCACCACGGGAAACCGGCTTTCCGGCTGGCGTCGGGAGAAAGTTTCCAGACCGATGCCAAAGTATGGAAGTTATTGTTGTTGCATCCTCCCAGCACGGCAAAGCTTCCGTCGAACGGGAGGAGGAGGAAATCGTTCGGGAAACCGCCCTCGTCAGGGCAGTCGGCATAAAACATTTGCACGGAAGCCTTCCCTTCATCGAACGTGGCATCGTAATCCACCCTTGCCAGATAGATGCGTCCTTCACTGCCGCTTGCGGGAATCCATACGCAGCGTTTGGAACGGTCGGAAAAAATGGAAGAGTGATAAAGGAGTTTTTCCGACCTGATCCCTTCCTGGGGGAGGGTATCTTCCATCTCCAGGAGGGAGAAAACGCCATCGGTCACTTTGGCAAGTCCAATCCGGCCATCTTCATTCCTGGCAGGAAAAAGGAAAGTATGCAGGCCGATAGCCGCCGCATGATCCTGCCCGAAGTCCCTCGCTGGCTTCCATGTTTCCAGGAAGGCTTCCTCGTACGACGTGCCGGAAAGGCGGTCTACCCGGACGCCGGCCTCATTTCCATAGGAATCGGCAGAACCAAAGAGGATATAATCGTCCTCTGCTGGCAGGATGATCGGCCTTAACCTCCCGGAAGGGAGTTCTTTCACGAAGGAGAAACCTTCCCCGGGGGTGTAGAGCTCCAGCGCATCGTCCGCATACCAGTTGCCGGAAACGAGAATCCGGCCGTCAGGAAGCGGACAGGCCGATGCAAAAGCCCGTTTCCGGTCCATGATGCAGACAGGACGGAAACTGTGGTCCTCGGGGGTGTACACTTCCACGCCCCAGCTCTGGCCGATGCCGAAATCCTCCCCGCTGCCGCCGCCGAGCATCACGGTGCCGTCTGCAAGCTGGACGGTAAAGCCCCCGTCATGCGGGTAAACCATCGGAACTTCGTGCCAGGCTCCGCTGCTGAAGTATTCCGCCGACTGGGCCCGCACAAAGCCGTCCGTATGCCCGCCGAAAACGGTGAGCTGCCCGCCGGCAATCATCCCCGAATGACCGCAGCGGGGTGTGTTCAGGGAGGGAAGGCGCTCTACCTGAAGCGGAATGAAATCCTTCGGCTTTTCCTGTACCCCGGCGTTATCAGGAGTGCAGGAAAGCAGCAGGATTGAAAAAATGGCAAAATATCTTCTCACAAAGACAAAGATAAGAATATTTTACAGAAAGGTATGTGTGGGTATCTGTTTGCTGATGAAGTCGCTGCGTTCATTGTCATGGCTGAGCAAATGGAAGGACAAAGAAGACCCTGTAGGGCTGGACGGGGTCATTGGTGGTGACGGCGAATTCCACCCGGCCGGGCAGGTTCCCGGGGACCGTCACCGTAATCCCTCCGGACTCGCCCGGAGCGATGGAGGGAGAATCGACGGATACGCTGATCCCTTGGACGGGCAAGGATACGTCTACTTTCCGGATCAGCAGGTCGGCCATCCCCGTGTTGGCGATTTCAAAATGCTTTTTTACTGCCGGCAGGTCTTTTTCGGACGCAAGGACCGCATAGCCGTTCACCGGCGTGTAAAAGGCCGGACGGGGCAGGTCTTCCTGGGACAACGGATCGGTTATAACTGCATACAGGGGAAGGGGAATCCGGTTGCCCTCATGGTCCTTCAGTATCACTTCCGGCGAGAACTCCCCATAGAACTTCTTTTCTTTCCGGAAATCGAAAACAGCCGTCAGACGCCCGACGGAACGGGGCCGGATGGTCGGAGGAAGCTTTATTTCCACATGGGCGGGGACCCCTCCTCCCAGATGGAGGGAAAGCGGCTTGTCCGGGGAAGTATTGAAAACATGGACCGATACTTCCTTCCTGTCGCCGTGACGGACATACCCGGCAAACAATGTGTTCAGCGAGAAAGCCGCCGGGCCGGCCGGTGAATAAGGATAATCCGAGGGAACCGGTAATGTCTTTACCCGGTCGGCGAGCATCCGCAAGGAAAGCGGATGGTCCTGTCCTTGCACATGCAAGGTAATGCTCTTGTCCAGGACTCCATAGGCTCCGGCCAGGGACAAGGTGGCTTCCAGCCGGGCGGTTCCGCCCGGCGGAATGGCCTTTGAATCCAGTTTCAGGCCGGTGCAGGAACAACTTTTGTCCATCCGGATAATAAAGCACGTGTCCCTTCCGCGGTTGTGCAACGTGAAAACATGGGTCAGGGTCTCAACCGTGTCCTGGACCAGCCCGGCGTCATAGACCATCCTGTCCACAGCAAGAGGACCGTGGACAGGATGACATCCTGACAACAGGACAACCAGGGCAGCCCAGGCTGCAGCTGTTCTTCCCATTATCCGAACTTCAGGGTTGCCGTTCTTTCCAGCACACTGCCGTCCGGCAGGGTGACAGTGGCCACGATGGTGTCCCGTACACCTTTGTTACCACCCGGGACCGTAATGTAAATGCCTTTTTCTCCGGTATCTTCCGTGAAGGTATAGCTGCCGCTCTGGGTATAGTCGTCGGTTCCGGATACTTCGATGGATAATTTTGCACCCTTCGGCATGCACAGCATTTTCACTGTCGCCTTATAGGAATGTTTGGCCGCAGGAGAAGAGGGGGACAGTTCGATGTTGACGATGGAGGGGCTGCCGCTCAGCGAAAGCCGGGCGTCTTCTACGGTTCCTCCCGTCTTGTACATAACGGCTTTCCCGGATACGGATCCGTTGAGGCTGCTGGTTCTGGGCACCAGATACAGCGGTATGTCAATGACATCGAATTTGCTGATGACGTCATTGATCTTGGTCAGCACGCTGTCGCCGCCGTCAGGGCCGGCACCCAACGTTGAACAATAAAGGGTGATGGCGGCTTGGACAGATGTACAGGCGGTCAGGAAGGAAATGGCGGCGCCGGTCCCGGCAAAACCGGTAAACAGGGTAATGGCCGAAGACAGGCCGGCGCAGACGGTAATCATGGAACCTGTGATCCCGTTCATGGTACAGATGTAGCCCATCACGGAGTCCAGTGTCTTGGTGTATTCCGAAATATTCGGCTCATAATGGTCCTGGACACCGGCAGGTACTGTATAGCTGTATTTTCCCTTGGCTACCGGAGTGGCATAGTAACGGCCTTTTTTGCTGTGCCATTCCATATATACATTGTCATATACATCCATCCAGACCGGATCGGCATAGGCCGGAGATCCGCAGACATCGACCAGGATAAAACCGGAAGCGGAGGAAGATCCTGCCTTGGTCTGCGGCATCTCTTCGTCTTTCTGCCCGGGTTCTTCTTCCAGCAGGACAACCTGGCCGCTTCCTTCCCTCGGCTGGATTTCAGGCTCTGGAAGGGCGGCGGCCGACTTGCTTTCCGTCAGGTCGATGCCGGTGTTGAATTGAGAACCGGTGGCAGGGTCGTACAGGGACACCACGACATAGGTGTCCGATTGCCATTCCAAATCCATGATCACGCCATTGGGCGTTTCGGCATGGGTGATTTTTTTGTTTTTAATGGTCAATTCCGTGGGAGCGCTTTCTCCTTTCTCCTTGACCGTAATGTTTTTGACGAGCGTCGGCAAACCGTTGCTGTCCCGGTCTCCGGAAACGGATACATAGGTTCCGTCTTTGGAAGTGGCGGTAATCAACGTATTGGAAACCAGGTCTCCCGGTATGAAATATTCCATTTTGGAATTACCGGAAGGGTCTTTCGTACAAGAATGGAACAAGAATGCCAGTCCTCCCGCCAGGGTCAGCCCGCAAAAAGCCGGGAACAAAACTTTCGTTATGCGCATAATTTTTGTTTTTTTTGTGATACCGATGGCCAAAGATAGGCTTCCACGGCCGTAAAGCAGGTACTGAACTGCACGAACGAAGTGCCGAAAGATACGAAAAAAAGGTACAGCCGGGCTCTTTCCCCTGCTATCGGCTTCAAGCAACCAGATGATTAACTTCCAATCTATTCGCGGACGGGGCGGACCTCACCCTCACCTACACGGTCGGCGGGGGCGGGACCATCCGGGTAGAGATGGACTATCGGCCTGCAGCCGCTGTGCGTCCGCGCCTGGGATTACGGGGAGGAGGATCTCCCGCAGGCTGCGCATCCCCACGAGCTGCAACGGGGGCGGTTTGTGAACCTGAACATCGACCTGGCCGTGCACGGAGTAGGCGGAATTGACACCTGGGGCGCCCGTACCCTCCCGCAATACACGATAGACGGGAACCGGCCGCACCATTACGGTTTTGTCCTGGGCCGTAAAACGTGGCCCGGCTTAAATATCTGTGGTATGGGCGAGGCGATTATTCCGCAGCCTGTTTTTTCCAATCGGCCGGATTCAGGCCGGTGACGTCCTTGAAGTTGCGGTAGAAAGCGCTGCGGGAGGAGAATCCGCTTTCGGTGGCAATTTCAGAGATGCTCATCTCCGGGTGCTCTTTCATCAGCTTCTGCGCGTAGCGGACGCGATAGCCGTTGATCAGGTTGGAGAAGTTTTCCCCGGAAAGGCTCTTGATGATGGCGCTGATGTAAGTGCGGTTGGTGGCCAGCCGGGCGGCGATGTCGGTGACGCGAAGGTCCGGCTGCTTGAAAAGCTCATCTTCCTCGATGATTTGCGAGAGTTGCTCGGTCAGCTGCCGCGTGACCGGCGTATCTTCCGCCTCTTCCGGCGGCACGGGATGCTTGTGACCGATGAATATAACGCCCGCAACGAGAATCAGCAGGCCGCCGACCAGGACCCAGAGCCAGGGGAAATCGGCCTTGGACGGCGCTCCGGTGGGAAAAGCCCAGACTTCCCGGACGGTTTTGAAATTGTCACCCCCCGGGGTGTCTGTGACAGAAGAAAAGCGGGTGCCGCCGGCGCGGACAAGCGTCCCGTCGGGGAGCAGGGCGAAGGTGTCGGCCAGCGGGAAAGGGCCGGGGAACTCCGTCAGGGTTACTTCGGCCGGGCCGCCGTCGAAGATGGGGTCGTAGCAGATGCGGGCGATGCAGGCATTCCCCTCCGTATCAATCCCCACCGTATAGGCGCTCCGGCGGCTGCGGTCCACGGCCAGTTGGCTCCAGATATAACCGCCGGCTTCGGAACGCGCGGGAAGGGCAATGTCCGTTTCCAATAGGGAAAAGTGCTCACCCGTGATGCGCAGGATGCCCCATTCCCCGCTTTCCCGGTGCCGGGCCAGCACCAGGTGGGCGTACTCGCCGATGGAAAGGCCGGCCCGCTGGGTGGCCCACGGTTCCCACTCGTCCAGCAGGGGCTCATGGAAAGGGTCTCCCTGCAGCCGGTCCACCGTGCCGTCGGAGGGCCCTCCGTAGTTGTCCATTCCGGAGAATACGATAGCATTGTCCGGGGCTGAAGCCAGAATGAACGGGGTGTTACGCTCTGCTGCCACTTCTTTCAGAAAGGAGAATCCTTTCCCCGGCTCATAGATTTCCATCGCATCGGGCGCATACCAGTTGCCGCTTACCAGCACCTTTCCGTCCGGCAGGGCCAGGGCCGATGCCCCGGCGCGTTTGCGGTCCAGGATGCCCTCGGCCGTGAAAGTGTGCGTGGCCGGGTCATAGATTTCCACGCCCCAGCTCTGGCCGATGCCGAAGGCTTCCGCACTGCCGCCGCCCAGCATCACCCGCCCGTCCGGCAGGAGCGTGCAAAAAGCGACGTCGTGCGGATATTTCATGGGCACTTCATGCCATGCTCCGCCCTTGAGGTACCAGGCCGAGGGCGACAGCAGGAAGCCGTCCGTATGCCCGCCGAAAAGGGTCAGTTCCCCATTCAAAA
>JAFUWW010000062.1 GCA_017471085.1 Bacteroidales bacterium
AAATTTTGGGACACAAGGCCCGTTAAACATATAGACTATTGCGGCGCGCCGAGAGGCGACGACCGCTCGCCTACAAAGATAAGACAGCGGTCTTGATTTTTATGCAACTGGCCTAAAATCGCAAGATTTTATGTACATTTGAAGACTAAACCTGTTTTTATATGAAAAAAATCCTCCTTGCCCTCGCCATGCTGGTCCCGGCCATGGCTCTGGCTCAAGAAACGCCCTCCTGGATCCGCAGGAATGCCATTTCCCCGGACGGGAAAACCGTAGCCTTCAGTTATAAAGGAGACCTCTACACGGTTCCCGCCACCGGCGGAACCGCCCGCCAGATCACTTCAAACGCCGCTTACGAGTCGGATCCGGTCTGGACCCGGGACGGCAGGCAGATCGTTTTCACCAGCTGGCGCGAAGAGAGCAAGGACATTTACGTGACTTCAAAGGACGGCGGCGCCCCCAGACGCCTCACCACCCTCCCCGGCAATGAGACCCTCCTCACCGTAGACAAGGACGGCAATGTCTGGTTCACCTGGTACGATACCGACCTGATGACCGCCGGCTTCGACGGGTTCCCGGGCACGCAGCAGCTCTACCGGACCAACCTGGAAGGAAAGGCCCCCGAACTGGTCACCTCCCTCACCATGAATGCCCTCAGCATCAGCGCCGACGGCAAGATGCTGTACGAAGACTACAAGGGCTACGAGGACGCCCTCCGCAAGCACCACACCTCGTCGGTCACCCGTGACATCTGGCTCTACCAGCCTGCAACGGCAGGAAAAATCGGCCCAGAAGGGACTTTCACCAAGCTTTCCACCTTTGAGGGCGAAGACCGCAATCCGGTTTTTGCGGCCGACGGTAACACTTTCTATTTCCTGAGCGAACAGGACGGAAAAACCTCCAACCTGTACCGCAGCTCCCTGAGCAATCCCCAGCAGCAGACCCAGCTCACCTTCTTCGACAAGAACCCGGTCCGTTTCCTCTCCGTGGCCGATGACGGCACCTATGCCTTCTCTTACAACGGAGACCTTTACGTGAACGGCAACAAATTGGACATCAAGATTTTCCGTGACGAACAGGAGCGGCAGAAAGAGCGCCTCAACCTGAGGAACGCCACCGCCATCGCCGTCTCTCCCGGCGGGAAGGAAGTGGCCGTGGTCATCCGGGGCGATGTCTTCGTGACCTCCACCGACTACGCCACCACCCGCCGCATCACCAACACGGCGGAGCAGGAACGCGGAGTCAGTTTCTCCGAAGACGGCCGCGAACTGTACTATGCCTCCGAAAGGAACGGCTGCTGGAGCATCTACAAGACCTCCCTCGTAAACAAGGAAGACAAACTGTTCACCTATGCAGTGGCCATGAAAGAGGAACGCGTGAGCCCCGCAGGCGAGACTTCGTTCCAGATGCAGGTTTCGCCGGACGGCAAGTGGATCGCCTACCTCAGGGACCGCACCGAGCTGGTGATCCTGAGCACAAAGGGCGGCACGCCCAAATCCCTCCACAAAGGCGTGAACTACTCGTACTCGGACGGCGACCAGCACTTCGCCTGGAGCCCCGACAGCCGCTACATCCTCACCAACTGGCAGGTGGACGGAGGCTGGAACAACGAAGACGTGGCGATGGTGGACATCGAGACCGGCGCCATTACCAACCTTACCCGCAGCGGCTACTCCGACGGCAGCTTCCGCTGGGCCCTCGGCGGCAAGGCCATGACCTGGGAGAGTGACAAGAACGGTTACCGCAGCCACGGCAGCTGGGGTGCCGAAGGCGACATCTACATCATGTTCTTCGACGGCAAGGCCTACACGGAATTCGGCCGCAGCAAAGAGCAGGTGGAGATTGACAAGCTCCTGATGGGCGAGAAAGCCGTGGCCAGGCAGGAGAAGCAGGAAAAGAAAGACAGCATCGCCAAGAAGGTGGAGAAACTGAATCCGGACCTCGCCAACAGGGACGACCGCATCCGCCGTCTCACCCGCTTCTCCAACATGCTGGGCGACCACTATCTCACGGCCGACGGTGCCAAGCTCTACTTCACCCAGCGCCTGGAAAGAGGCTATGACCTCTGCAGCATCGACATGGAAAAGGGCGACATCACCGTGGTGAAGAAGGGCGTCTCCGGCCAGTTCACCCCCTCGGCCGACGGGAAGACCCTCTATGTCCTCGCCGGCAGCAGTATCTCCAAGATCGAGCTGGACAAGGGCGACAAGGTCACCGACATCCCCTTCTCCGGCGACTACGAGTTCAAGGCCCCCGAGGAGCGCACCTACATCTTCGAACACTGCTGGAAGCAGGTGAAGGATAAATTCTACGTGGAAGACCTCCACGGAGTGGACTGGCAGTATTATCACGACAACTATGCCGCCTTCCTCCCCTACATCAACAACAATTTCGACTTCCAGGACCTGCTGTCCGAGATGCTGGGCGAATTGAACGGATCCCACACGGGAGGCCGCTACCGTCCCGCCGCCACCCGCAACCTGGGTCACCTGGGCGTCCTCTACGACAACAATTACACCGGTGAGGGACTCCGGATCGCCGAGGTGCTGCCCGGCGGCGTACTCTCCAATGCCGATGCGGCCATCAAGGCCGGCGACATCATCACCGCCATCGAAGGCAAACCGGTGAATACCGGAACCGCCTGGATGGAAGCCCTTTACGAAAGAGCCGGCAAGAAAACCGCCATCCACGTCAAGGTCGACGGCAAAGTGAAGGAGTACATCGTCACCCCTTCCTCTTCCGACGCCACCCTCCTGTACCGCCGCTGGGTGCGCAACCGTGAGGAGATGGTCCGCCGCCTGTCCGGCGGCCGCGTGGGTTACGTGCACATCGAAGGCATGGACAGCCCCAGCTACCGCGAACTCTATTCCAAGGCCCTGGGCAAATACCGCGGAGCCGAGGCGCTCATCGTGGACACCCGCCACAACGGCGGCGGCTGGCTGCACGACGACCTGGTTACCTTCCTGGGCGGCAAGGAATATGTGACGTTCACGCCCAGAGGCCAGTACATCGGCCATGAGCCCTTCAGCAAATGGACGAGGCCCTCATGCGTCCTGGTGGGCGAAGACAACTACTCGGACGCCTCCGGCTTCCCCAGCGCTTACAGGAGCCTGGGCATCGGCAAGCTGATCGGCGCCCCCATCCCCGGCACCATGACCGCCGTGTGGTGGGAGACCCAGATCGACCCCACCCTCGTGTTCGGTATCCCGCAGGTGGGAAACTACGACGTAAAGAACGGCTATTACATTGAAAATCATCAGATAGAGCCGGACATCCTCATCTACAACGACCCTGCCTCCGTGCTCGGCGGCCGCGACCTCCAGCTGGAAGCCGCCGTCCAGGAAATGCTTAAACAAATAGACCATGCACAGTAAACTTGTCATCATCCCCACTTACAACGAGAAGGAGAATATCGCCGACATTATCGCTGCCGTATTCGCCCTGGAAGGAAACTTCCACATCCTGGTCATCGACGACGGCTCCCCGGACGGGACGGCCGGCATCGTAAAGGGCATTCAGGAAAAGGAAGCGGAGCGCCTGCACCTGCTGCAGCGCGCCGGTAAACTGGGCCTGGGAACCGCCTACCTGATGGGGTTCAAATGGGCCGTGGAAAAAGGCTACGACTATATCTTCGAGATGGACGCCGACTTCTCCCACAACCCGGCCGACCTGGTGCGCCTCTACCATGCCTGTGCGGGAGATGACGCCGACCTCGCCATCGGCTCCCGCTACTGCAACGGCGTGAGCGTGGTGGACTGGCCAATGGGCCGTATCATCATGTCGTACTTCGCGTCCGCCTATGTACGCACCGTGCTGGGCATGCAGGTGTACGACACCACCGCCGGTTTCGTCTGCTACTCCCGGAGAGTGCTGGAAACCATCGACCTGGACGCCGTGAAGATGAAAGGCTACGGTTTCCAGATCGAGATGAAATACACCGCCTACCGCCTCGGCTTCCGGCTGAAGGAGGTTCCCATCATCTTTGTGAACAGGCAGAAAGGCACCTCCAAGATGAGCGGAGGGATCTTCGGCGAGGCCTTCTGGGGCGTGCTGGGCCTCCGTTTCCGGAAGCTCCGCCCCAGAGCCTGACGGCTATTTTACCAGCGACAGGCCGATACGCCTGCGGTCCAGGTCGACCGAAATCACCCGCACCGTCACGTGCTGATGCAGTTTGAGCACCTTGGAAGGGACCGCCATCCCGCGGACGCCCATCTGTGAGGCGTGGATAAGGCCGTTCTCATGCAGGCCGATGTCCACGAAAGCCCCGAAAGCCGTGAGGTTGGTGACCAGGCCCGGCAGTTCCATGCCGGTTTTGAGGTCTTCCATCTCGTGGATGTCGCTGGCGAAGGAAAACTCCTGGGCCGATTCGCGCGGATCGCGTCCGGGCTTCTGCAGCTCCTGCAGGATATCGTTGATGGTGGGAAGGCCGAAATCGCCTTCCACATAGTCTGCCGCCTTGATAGTACGGCACAGTTCCGCATTGCCCACCAGGTCTTTCACCGGGACGCCCAGGTCGCGGGCCATCTTGTCCACAATATGGTAGGCTTCCGGATGCACGGCGGAATTGTCCAGCGGATTCTCCGCCCCCTGGATGCGCAGGAAGCCGGCACACTGCTGGAAAGCCTTGACCCCCAGGCGCGGCACCTTCTTCAGCTCTTCCCTGCTCCGGAATCCGCCGGCACCGTTGCGGTATTCCACGATGGAACGTGAAAGCGCCGGGCCGATACCGGACACGTACTGCAACAGATAAGGGCTGGCGGTGTTCAAGTTCACGCCAACGCTGTTCACGCAGCTTTCCACCGTATTGTCCAGCTTCTCCTTCAAAAGCCCCTGGTCCACGTCGTGCTGGTACTGGCCGATGCCCAGGGACTTCGGGTCGATTTTCACCAGTTCCGAAAGCGGGTCCATGAGACGCCGGCCGATGGAAACGGCTCCGCGGACAGTCACGTCGTACTCGGGGAATTCTTCCCGGCCCACGTCGGAGGCGGAATAGACCGAGGCACCGTCTTCACTCACCGAAAAGATGCGTACGGAGGGGTCCAGGCCCACTTTCCGGACAAACTCCTCCGTCTCCCGCCCGGCCGTTCCGCTGCCGATGGCAATCACTTCTATCCTGTACTTCTCCACCAGATCGGCCACCGTGGTGATGGCCTGGATCTTTCTGGCAGCCGGCGGGTGCGGGAAAATCACGTCATGATGCAGGAGCGTGCCCTGCTCGTCCAGGCAGACCACCTTGCAGCCCGTCCGGAAGCCCGGGTCGATGGCCATGACGCGCTTCTGCCCCACGGGAGGGGCCAGCAGCAGCTGCCGGAGATTCTCCCCGAAGACCTGGATGGATTCCACATCGGCCTTTTCCTTGGCTTCGCGGAGGACTTCTCCGGTGATGGAAGGATCCAGGAGGCGCTTCCAGGCATCGTCCACGGCCTCGCGGATCTGCAGCCCCGTCTCCCTGGAGGGATAGCCGTGCTCCTGGCAGTAGTCGTAGTAGATTTTGTTGCCGCATTTTTCGCCGTCGGCATCGATCTCCACCCGCAGGAAGCCTTCGTCCCTGGCCCGGAGCATGGCCAGCAGGTTATGGGAAGGGATTTTGGCAACCGGCTGGCTGAAAGTGAAATAGCTGCGGTACTTGGCCGCTTCCGGGGTAGTTTCGCCCGCCTTGGTCACCTTGGACTGCACACGGCGGGTACGGTAGATGCCGCGCAGGTTTTCCCGCACGGCAGCGGTCTCGCTCAGGCGTTCGGCCATGATGTCGCGCGCCCCCTGCAGGGCGTCTTCTACGGAGGCCACCTCCCCTTTCACGTACTTCTCGGCCTCCCGGGAAGGATGGACGGTACGCCCGTTCCAGAGGGCATCGGCCAGCGGCTCCAGTCCCTTGGCCACGGCCACCGTCGCCCGCGTTTTGCGTTTGGGCCTGTACGGCAGGTACAGGTCTTCCAGCTCGCTGGCTACCAGGCAGTCCTCGATTTGCTTCTGCAACTCCGGAGTCAGTTTTCCCTGCTCTTCGATGGTGCCCAGGATGGAGGCTTTCCGCTTCTCCATCTCCGCGTACACCTCCGTCCAGTGCTTGATTTCGGCCACGTCGATATCGTTCAGTCCGCCGGTGCGCTCCTTGCGGTAACGGCTGATGAAGGGGATGGTGCATCCGTCGGCAAAAAGTTCCGCGCAGTTTTCCACCTGCCAGGGCTGTATTTTCAAAAGCCCCGCTATCTGCTTGATATATATCTCTTTCATAATAGGTTACAAGGCAAAAAAGAAGGATGGTATCCACGAAGTTAAGAATAATCCTTGAAAAATCATGATATTTGCGTCTCCAAATTGGTTAGTTACAGTGGAAGAAAAAAAGGCAGGTTGGTTCTACTGAAGCCTGGACGCGGACAATATCCCGCCGGAAGGCACGCCCCTTCTCATCGTATCCAACCACCAGAATTGCCTCAACGACGCCTTCGGATACACCCGGATGGCTTTCGAGGCGGCCGTTCCTTTTCCGCCTGATGGTCAAGGTGCCGTTCTTCCGGAAATCCATGCTGGGCTAATCCTGCGAGAAATCCTTCAGTTCTTCGCGGTAGGCCGAAAAAATCTTGGACTTGGAGAGAAAGCCCAGGTAGGTACGGTCTTCCCGGATCACCGGCAGGTTCCAGGCCCCGGTCTTTTCGAATTTCCGCATCACGGAATCCATGGATTCTTCCGGGAAAACGTACTCGGGAGCCGTCCGCATGTAATTGTACACATGCTTTTTCTCATACAGGCCGGTCTGGAACATGTCCTTGCGGATATCGGCCAGGGAGACGAATCCCTGGAAGCGGCGGCGTGAGTCCAGCACCGGGAAAATGTTCCGCTCCGAGTTGGACACCACCTCTACCAGCTCGCCCAGGGTGGCATCGATGCGCACCGGTGCAAAGTCCTTTTCCAGCAGCGTTTCCGTCTTCAGGAGCGTGAGCACGGCCTGGTCGGAATCGTGCGTGAGCAATTCGCCGGAAGTGGCGATGCGTTTGGTATAGATGGAGTATTTTTCGAAAATGCGCGTAACGCCGAAGGAGATGGCCGATGTCAGGATGAGGGGCACCAGCAGCTCGTATCCGCCACTGATTTCGGCAATGAGGAAGATGGCCGTGAGGGGGGCCTGCATCACGCCCGCCATGAGGCCGGCCATGCCCACCAGGACAAAGTTGGAGACGGGGACCAGCCCTTCCGAGAAAAGATTGAGCGTGGAAGCGAGCACGAAGCCCGCCATGGCGCCTACGAAAAGGGTGGGGCCGAAAGTTCCGCCTACGCCGCCGCCGGCATTGGTGAAGGTCATGGAAAATACCTTCAGGAGGAGCACCAGCAGGAAAAACACCGGGATGGCCCATTTCCACTGAAGGGCGATGGACAGCGGCGTCACCCCGCCGAAGTCTACGGCGCCGTTATTGAGCAGCGGCCGGAGGAAATTGTATCCCTCCCCGTGCAGGGGCGGGAAAAGAAAGATGAGCACGCCCAGCGAAAGGGCCGATATCACCCACCGGAGCCAGGGATTCCTGAGTTTCCCCAGCCGGTCTTCCATGGAGAGGGTGGTGCGGATGAAATACAGGGCACAGAAGCCGCAAAACACGCCCAGGACGGCGTAAAACGGCACATTCCGGATCGAGAAAGCAGCCAGGGTGGAAGCGAACTGCGTCTCCTGTCCCAGACAGATATAACTTACCAGCGTGGCCGATATGGAACTGAGCAGAAGGGGCAGCATGCCTGTCATGGAGATGTTGAAAAGCAGGATCTCCAAAGTGAACAGCACCCCGGCCAGAGGGGCGTTGAAGATGCCCGCCACGGCACCCGCGGCGCCGCAGCCCAGCAGCAGCGTCATGCCCCTGTACGACATGCCGCAATACCGGCCCAGGTTGGAGCCGATGGCTGCGCCCGTATACACGATGGGCGCCTCCGCTCCCACGGAACCGCCGAAACCGATGGTAAGGGCGCTGGTCACGAGCGAAGACCACACATTGTGGCGCTTGATTTTGGATTCGTTCTTGGAAACGGCCTGCAGCACCTTGGTGACTCCATGGCCGATATTGTCCCGCACCAGATATTTGACGATAAGCGCGCTGAGCAGCATGCCCACGCCGGGAAGCACCAGATACGGCCAGCGGGAGCCCGGGAACAGCGAGTCCAGGCCGCCCTGGATGGCATGGATGGTGATTTTGAGCAGGACGGCCGCCAGGCCGCACAGAAGACCCGTCACGACGGAGAGCACCAGCAGGCTGGTATGCTCCGGCAACCTACGCAAAAGGGCCCTTGCGGGGCCCCAGATGTATTTGATGCCACTGTTTTGCGCCATCTTATTCGTCATCCCCGGGCGTCGAGTACTGGGAGATGTTGTCGTCCGGGAGGGTTTCTCCTGCGGCATCCGATGCATCGGCGCTGCCTCCGGCTACGGCCTCGTTCTCGGCGTCTTCTTCGCCTTCCAGCCAACGGGCCACATCTTCCATATCGTCTGTCTTTACATTGATCTTGACCAGGTAGATGGCTTCCAAGGTTTCCACCGTCACTGCGTAGAAGGTTGTTCCGTCCGGCTTGGGATATTTGATCAGGTCCGTAAGATAGTCACTGAACCCGCGGGGGTATTTTTCGGCGAATGCCGCTGCCAGATCCGGATGGGTTCCCATCTTCTCATAACTCACCACGTGTCTTTTCTTGATGTCAGCCATAGTCAGGTTTTATTACTTTTTCTTTCGAGGTGCAATAATAAGGCTTTGTTTTGAACTCTGCAAGCGGTTTTCCTTTTTTTTCGTAGAATTTTTAAAGAAAAACGACTTTTGCTGCTGTTTTTTCACAGGATCATGCTCGCAGAACACGGGTTTCATATCCCGCGGGTCCAGCCCGGTATAGAACATCACGGAGGACGTGGTCATGGGAGTGGGGGTGAAATCCTGCACCTGGTCCATCCAGATTCCCTTGAGGGCCGGATGGGAGGCGAGGTGCTCCATATCCTTGAGGGTGCAGCCGGGATGGGACGATATGAAATAAGGCACCAGCCCCACATGGGTGCCGGCTTCCCGGTTCACGGTATCGAATTCTTTCCGCAGGCGCTCGAAAAGCGCGAAGGTCGGCTTGGCCATTTTTTGCAGCACATGGTCTTCCGTATGCTCCGGGGCCACTTTCAGACGGCCGGAGGTGTGGTCCAGGACCAGGGTCTTCAGATAGGGTTTGGAACTGGGGTCCACAAACCCGTCCTTTGTCAGGAACAGGTCGTAGCGGATACCGCTGCCGATGTAACTGTGGCGGATGCCCTTGGTGGCGTCGATCCGCTTGTAGAGCTCCATCAGGCGGGTATGGTCGCAGTCCAGGTTGGGACAGCGGGCCGGGAACAGGCAGCTGCGGCGCTTGCACTTGTCGCACAGTTCCAGGTTCTTCCCGTGCATGCCGTATATGTTGGCGGTAGGGGCGCCCACGTCGGATATGTTTCCCGCAAAGTCCGGCAGGTTGTTCAGGGCCTTCACCTCTTTGAGGATGGACGCCTCGCTCCGGGACGAGATGAACTTTCCCTGATGGGCGGCGATGGTACAGAAATTACAGCCGCCGAAGCAGCCCCGGTGCGTATTCACGCTGAATTTAATCATGTCGTAGGCCGGGATGCGCTTGCCTTTGTAGCGCGGATGCGGCAGCTTGGTGTAAGGCAGGTCCCAGAAAGAATCCATCTCTTCGGTGGTGGCGGGAGGATAAGGCGGATTGATCTGCACGAACCCGTCTTCCACCGGTTCGATGATGGTGTCGGGATGCATCATGTTGGCATGCGTCTCAATCCAGTGGAAATTCTCCGCGAACGCCCGCTTGTCTTTCTGACATTCCTCAAAGGAATGGAGCACCAGATGCCCGGTCGGAGCCGGGCATGACCCGCCATTCCCGGCTTGACCGGGCATCTTTCCCTTTACATAGAAGGCCAGCTGGGGAATCTGCCGCATGCGGTGGCGGGACCAGCCTTTCTCGATGCCCCGGGTCAGTTCCAGCATCGGCCTTTCGCCCATGCCGTAGCAGAGCCAGTCGGCGCCGGAGGACACCAGGACGGAAGGCATCAGGCAGTCTTTCCAATAGTCGTAATGGGTGAGGCGGCGAAGGGAGGCCTCGATGCCGCCGATCACGACCGGGACGTCCGGGAAGAGTTCCTTCAGGATCCTGGTATAGACGGTGACGGCGTAGTCCGGACGGGCGCCGGCCTTTCCGTCGGGGGTATAGGCATCGTCGTGACGGAGGCGTTTGGAGGCGGTGTAATGGTTCACCATGGAATCCATCGCCCCGGAATTGAGGCCGAAATAGAGCCTCGGGGCTCCCAGTTTCCGGAAATCGCGCAGGTCGTCCCGCCAGTTGGGCTGCGGCACCACAGCCACGCGGTAGCCCCATTTCTGGAGCCAGCGGGCGATGACGGCCGTTCCGAAGGAGGGATGGTCCACGAAGGCGTCGCCGGTGAACAGGATTACGTCTATGTAATCCCAGCCCAGCGCCTGCACCTCCTTCACGGAAGTGGGAAACATGTAAGCCTCTGCCATAACGGTTATTCTACATACAGCAACAGTCCCTTCAGGTATTCGCCTTCGGGGTGATAGATGTTCACGGGGTGGTCGGCGGGCTGGTTCAGGCGGTCCAGGATGCGGACGCTGCGGCCGGTCTGGGCCGCGGCGGAAAACACGGCCAGGGCGAAGGCCTCCTTGTCCACCACCTGCGAGCAGCTGAAGGTGAACACGAAACCGCCGGGCGCCACCTTGGAGATGGCGGCGGCATTGAGACGCTGATAGGCCCTGAGGGCGTTCTTGAGGGCGCCGCGGTGCTTGGCGAAGGCCGGCGGATCCACAATCATGAGGTCATATTTCCCTTCCGGTACATCGCGGAGAAAGTCAATGGCGTCGGCACAATAGGAGGTATGCACCTGAGGCGTAAAACCGTTCAAGGCCACGTTCCTGTCCACCATGTCCATCGCCTTGCGGGAACTGTCCACGGAATCGACATGGACCGCACCGCCATTTAAAGCATAGATGGAGAAGCCGCCAGTGTAACAGAAGAGATTCAGAACGTTGCGTCCTTTGGCCAGACGACCCACTGCGGCGCGGTTCTCCCGCTGGTCCAGGAAGAAGCCGGT
>JAFUWW010000015.1 GCA_017471085.1 Bacteroidales bacterium
AAAGATTGCCGTGATTTGGACACGCGTCAGCACGAAGGAACAGGCCGATAACAACCTGAGTCTGGATACACAAGAAAAGCATTGCAGAGAATATGCTCTCCGCAAGGGGATCGAAATCGACCGATTGATGGGGGGTACGAATGAAAGCGCCAAGGAAGAGGGCAAGCTCTTCAAGGAGATGGTCGCATATGTCCTGAGCCATCGACAGGTAAATACAATTCTGGTCTATTCGTTCGACAGATTCTCCAGAGCGGGGGCAGAAGGCATCGTCACGAAGGCCATCCTCAAGTCCAAGGGGATAACGGTTATCAGTGTTACTCAGCCCACGGATCCAGAGAGTTCTTCTGGGGAGTTCATGGAGGGCATTACCTTTCTTTTTAACGAGTACGAGAACAATCTCCGTAAAGAAAAATGCGCTGCTGGCATGAAGGAGTGCTTGGAACGGGGAGACTGGTTTTCCAAGCCTCCTCTGGGATATGTTAGGGACAAGGACAGCACGAATAAGCATGCACTGAAGATTGACGAGAAAGGAGAGCTGCTGGCCAAGGCGTTCAGGTGGAAGGCTGACGAGGAACTATCAGATACTGAAGTCCGAAGCAGATTGAAGGCACTGGGGTTTGAGATCAGTAAGCAAAAGTTGTCGGAGGTCTTCCACAACCCATTCTACTGCGGGAAGATACAGCATTATTATCTTGGAGACAAGGTCGTACAGGGGAACCATCCACCCATTACTGATGAAGAAACCTTCAACAAGATCAATGGAATCAAAACCCATAGCGGTTACAAACACAGTGAGGAGTGCCCGAGCACTCCTCTTAAGCTTCATCTCCTATGCCCAGATTGTGGTTGCCACCTCTCGGGCTACAAACGGACAAAGAAGGCCAAGACCTCTGACAAAGTCTGGGAATTCTGGTACTACAAGTGCAATACAGATGGTTGCAAGCTGAATAAATCAGCAGTCCTTGTCCACGAGAAATACCTGCAATTGCTGGAGAGATATGAAATCCCCCCTGTAGTACAGGGAATGATAAGGGAACAGATTGAAAAGATTCTTCGTGAACAAGCGTCCAATAACCGTGATCAGGAACGCGAACTGAACTCACAGAAAACAAAGGTTGGGAACCAGCGGGAACTGGTAATGCGCAGATTTGGCCTTGGGGAGATACCCTCTGACGTTTACGAGACCACAATCAGATCGGTAAACAGGCAGTTGGAGGAAATTGAGATTGAACTCACCCGTATCCAGAAACTCGCCTCGAACCTCTCCCTGGACGTGGACAAGATACTCGCAACTGCTTGTAAACTAGGCAGTTTATGGAAGAATGGATCTTTTAATACACGTCAGAAAATACAGAATCTGACATTCCCGGAAGGAGTAAAGTGGGACAGGGAAAAGGATATTCCTCGAACCGATGTTGAAAACGAGGCCCTGAAAGTAATGCGTTTATTATCAACGAGTTACAAAACGGCCGAAAAAGAAAAAACCGGAAAATCTTTCGATTTTCCGGCTGTAGTAGCGGAGAGAGGACTCGAACCTCTGACCTCCGGGTTATGAGCCCGACGAGCTACCGACTGCTCTACTCCGCGGTTTGGGAATGCAAAGGTATGGAGTTTTTTTGAAAAAAACAAATTTTTGTAAGATTCTCGGCTCAACCGGGAATGACGGCGCCGGTTGAGCCGAGAATAATGGCTATGTCAAGCTGTGAATGACGGCGAGGTCAGGCCGGGAATCTCTGCAAACCCAAACCGGGATGATTCTACCAGCGGGGATGGGTGATTTCCGGGTCGGTAAGGACCTGGGCGTTCATCCATTCGAAGATGTTCGCGTGGCCCTGGGGCGCGACGCTGCCGCCGCCGTCGTTGCTGGGTTTCACGTCGCCTTCGCTCTGCTCCTGTGACTTGGTCACCACGTCATTGAAGAGGTAGCACCAGGAGAAATGCCCGTAGAGTTTCTGACCGGGATTGTCGATACCCTGGACGTCCTCGAACATCGACATCCAGACATTCTTGGCACCGGCCTTCATCAGTCGCTGGAAGGTGGGGATGCAATGGGTCTTGGGGTCTACCGTCGTGTCATCGTAAGACTGGACGATCCAGATGTTTTCCTCGGCCAGTGCGGCGATCTCCGTGTCGGAGATGTACTGGTCCATGTATGCTTCGCAGGTGGGATAGGCCGCTGCGAAGTATCTGGGGTTGCGGATGAGCATGTGCATGGTCATGTAGCCGCCGTTGGAGCATCCGCCCAGATAGATACGGTTGCGGTCTACATCGGGATTCAGTTCCAGATAATGGTCGATGCAGGATTTGAGTACATCGGCATAGAGGGAAGGATAATCGCCGTGGCCGAAGCCCTTGGAAGTTCCCATCCACATGGTGGGGCACTGGACGGAAAGGACATAGGCTCCGCCGGCGCCGCCCTCCGTGGTGAAATGCGACTGGATCTGCGGGCGGATGAGGGATACCACCTCGTTGCCGAGCAGGGTGATGGATACGTCGATGCCGCCTTCTCCGCCACCGTGCAGCCAGATCACCAGCGGATTGGCCTTGCCGTCGCCTTTAAGCGACCAGGGCTCGTAGGAGGCATAGGTAAGGGTGATTTCACCGGCTTTTCCGGTGGCCATGCCCGTAAACGTTCCCTTGTTGAAGTAATCGGCTTCCGATACGAAATCCCGGAGGCCTTTGTCCGTTTCACATTCGATGGCGGTAAACTTCTGCTTGCCTGCTTTCAGGACCTTTCCCTTCTTCAAGCTCACCTTGATGCTGTACTCTTCTCTCCAGACATTGTTGCCTTTGGTGAGGCCGATTCCGCGTCCGGAAGCCTTTTCCAGGCCCAGGGCAAGGTATTCACCCTCCGGGTTGAACGCGCCCCTGGAGTCGGACGGATACACAGAGATGACATTGCGCTCCGTCCCGTTGGTGTTGACGGTAAAAACGGACGGATCCGGATTGTCAAGCTTGATTTCCGGCTTGACCACGACAAGGTTGACGGCCGTGGAGGCCTCATAGGTGGTGACGCCTGCAACCTGAGGTTCCATTTTCAGGGTCTGGGCATGGGCCGATGCCGCCAGGGCGGCCAGGGCCAGGACAGCGAGGAAAGGTTTAGGACTGTTCATAATGACAGAAAATTAATTTAAAAAAGCGAGAATGTCATCCAGGGCGGAGGCTGCAAAAGCCTGCTGGTCTCCGGTGGAAAGGTTCTTGATGTTCACCGTGCCTGCCTCCATTTCGGACGATCCGTTGATGGAGATGAAGGGAATGGCCTTCCGGTCGGCATAGTCGAACTGTTTCTTCAGTTTGGAAGGCTCCGGATACACTTCCACCGAAACGCCGGCTTCGCGCAGCGCGCGGGCGACGGGAAGTACGTAGCGGAGTTCATCGGCCCCCATTACGGCAAAAAGGAGGCGGGTCGATGATTCCAGCGAGGCGGGGAAGAGTTCCAGGCCGGTAAGTACGTCATAGATGCGGTCGGCCCCGAAGGAAATGCCCACGCCGGAGAGATCCGGCAGGCCGAAGATGCCGGTGAGGTTGTCGTACCGGCCGCCGCCGCAGATGCTCCCGATTTCCCAGTCCAGCGCCTTTACCTCGAAGATGGCGCCGGTATAATAGTTGAGGCCGCGGGCCAGCGAAAGGTCCATCTCCACGGGAGAGGAAACCCCCGCTGCGGCGATGAGGCCGAAGAGTTCTTCCAGTTCTGAAAGACCCAGGAGGCCGGTTTCGGAAGTGACCCCGGAAGCGCTGCCGCCCTGGAAGAGACGGCGCATGGCCGCCATCTTGTCTTCGAACGAACCGGTCAGGGAAAGGATTTCCCGGATGACGGCGATGCCTTCGGCGGCGATGCCCTTTTCTGCCATTTCTTCCTCCACCTTCTCCAGGCCGATTTTGTCCAGCTTGTCGATGGCGACCGTGATGTCCACCACCTTGTCGGGGCAGCCGGCAATCTCCGCGAAGCCGGTGAGCACCTTCCGGTTGTTGATCTTGATGCCGACGCGAACGCCCAGTTTCCGGAAAACGGTATCCACCATCTGCACCAGTTCCAGTTCGTTCACCTGCGAACGGGAACCGATGACGTCCACGTCGCACTGGTAGAACTCGCGGTAGCGGCCCTTCTGGGGACGGTCGGCACGCCAGACCGGCTGGATCTGGAAGCGCTTGAACGGGAAGGAAATCTCGTTCTGGTGCTGCACCACATAGCGGGCGAAGGGAACGGTCAGGTCGTATCTGAGTCCCTTCTCGCAGACCTTGAGGGAAAGGGCCTTGGAATTGAACTGGTCTCCTTCCAGCCGGTACTGTCCGTAGTCGATGCCGGAAAAAGCATCGCCGGAGTTCAGGATACGGAAAAGGAGCTTGTCGCCCTCTTCCCCATATTTGCCGAGGAGGGTGGACAGGTTTTCCATGGCGGGCGTCTCTATCTGCTGATAGCCGTAGGTGCGGAAAACGCTGCGGATGGTGTCAAAAATATAGTTGCGACGGGCCATTTCTTTCTGGCCGAAGTCTCTGGTGCCCTTGGGAATGCCGGGCTTCTGTATTGCCATAACTCAAAATTTTTTCAAAGTTACGAAAAAAACGCTAACGCACCGAAGCTTTGAGCTCGAGAATGCGCCTTACGCTTTCATTGATACGGGCCTCCGGGATTTCGCCGCTCCTGACAGCCTGATAGACTGCTTCGAAGACTTTGGGGTACTCCCTGGTGCCCAGGAGGATATCGGCCCCGGCCTTGATGGCCAGGATGGCGGCTTCCTCCGACGAATATTCCCGGGTGATGGCGCCCATCTCCATGCCGTCCGTGATAATCACTCCCTTGAATCCCAGTTCTTTCCGCAGTTTGTCCTGCAGAATCACGGGGGATAGGGTGGAGGGGATTTCCGAACCGGTCACTTTCGGGGCGGAAATGTGGGCGGTCATAACCATCGGCACTCCGGCGGCAATGCCGGCCTTGAAGGTAATCATCTCGCAGTCACGCATCTCCTCCCAGTTTTTGTGGCTCACGGCGTAGCCCAGGTGGGTGTCGGCATAGGTGTCTCCATGGCCGGGGAAGTGCTTGAGGCAGCTCACCACGCCGGCGTCGGACATGCCTTTCACGTACTCCGCCACCATGGGGGCGGCCACCTCCGGCTTGTCCGAGAACGCCCTGGTGCCGATGATGATGTTCTCCGGGTTGGTGTTCACGTCGGCCACCGGGGCGAAATCCACCTCAAATCCATACTGCTTCAGGTACGAGCCGATGGCGTAGGCGGCGTTGTAGGCGGCCTTGGGATTCCCGGTGGCGCCGATGGAAGCCGTGCTCTCGAACTTGGGCACCTTGAAATTGGGGTTGTTGGCTACGCGGGCCACCCGTCCGCCTTCCTCGTCGATGCAGATCAAGGGATCTCCCTGCAGGCGGCGGAGCTCCCCGATGAAGCGGGTCACCTGCTCCGGGGTGTCGATATTATGGGCGTACAGCAGGATGCCCCCGACAGGGTACTGTTTGTTGGTGGCTGCCATCCGCCCGTTGACGCTGCGGACGGCGTAGGGGACCAGGTCTTCCCCCGTGACCCAGCTGATTTCCGGGTCCAGGGCTTCCGGCCGAACGATAAACAGCTGGCCGATTTTCTCTCGCAGTGTCATCTTCCTGAGTTGTTTTTCTACCGGGTCTCCCGCAGCGCAGCCGTGGGCGAGCGCAAGGGAACCGGCAAGCAGCATGAAAAGGCGTTTCATCTTCACAATAATCAATCGGGAGCAAAGTTACCACTCTGCCCCCGAAATTGCAAATTTAAGCCTTCTCTTATCCGCAGTAGAAATACTGTTCCACCAGTTTCCGCATCAGCTCCGGGTCTTTCCGGGCGGCTTCGTGCAGGTTGGCATCGTCGTGGGCGCGGAGGGCCTTGATAATACCGTCTATCATCCGCGGGCGGAAAACATCGGCGGCCTCGTACTGGGCGCGCGCCTTTTCCAAGGCGTCGGCCGATTCGGCGCAGCAGGTGGGCAGCTGCTCCAGCGTGGCCAGGCGGGCGGCGTTTTCGCTCTTGTGGATGTCCATGTCCACGTACTTGTCGGCGGCGATGGCAAGGGCTTTCTCCGGATCCATTTCCAGGCCGATGCGGGCGGCGACGCACAGGCCGGCCATCAGCTGATAGATATCGGCCGAGCAGTCCGGGCAGCGCATCTCGAAGGTCTGTTTGGCGGTGGTGTCGTGGTCGGCGGCCTTCTCCAGCGGATTGGCCTTGGAACACATGTCCGTTCCGGAGCTCCAGCCAAGGGGTACGCGGACCAGAGCGCTGCGGTTGCAATCGCCCCAGCATACGTTGGTGGGAGCTTCCTGATGGGGAACCAGGCGGAAATAGGAGGTGGGGTTCTTGTTGCCGAAGGCCGTGATGGACGGAGCCATCTGCATCAGGCCGGCAATGGCGCGGCGTGCTTCCTCCGACAGGAGGCCGTCGGCCCCGAGGGTGGCGTTGCGGCCGTTCCGCATTAGGCGCATGTGGATATGCATGCCGCTTCCGGCCTTGCCGGTGGTGATCTTGGGGGCGAAGGAAACGTCCAGCCCTGCCTTGTAGGCCAGGTTCCGGATCACCCATTTGGCCAGCAGCAGCTGGTCTGCCGCGGTCTCTACCGGGCAGGGGAGGAACTCTATTTCGTTCTGTTCGTAGATTTTTCCGTCCAGGGTGAAATTGCCCACCTCGGAATGGCCGTATTTGATCTGGCCGCCGGTGCGGGCTACGTGCATCATGCAGTCGCGGCGGAAGTCGTTCAGTTTGGCGAAAGGCTCGGATTCATGGTAGCCCTTCTGGTCCGTGGCGGGGAACAAAGGATCCTCGTCGCAGATTACATAGTATTCCAGCTCTCCCATGGCCTCGAACTGCATACCGGTGGATGCCTCGAAAGCTTTCTCCGCCCTGCGGAGGGTCTCGTGGGGGGCGCAGTCGAAGGGATCGCCGCTCTTGTCGAAGAAACTGCACAGGAAGCAGAGGGTGGGAATCTCGTTGAACGGGTCTACGAATGCCGTCCTGTAGCGGGGAATCACATACAGGTCGCTGTTGCCGGCCTCGATGAAAGAGGGAAACAGGCTGGAACCGTCCACCCGCTCGCCTTCCGTGAGGATGGTCTCCACGTAGGAGAGGCTGTTTACGGTGAAATTCAGGGTTTTGATACGGCCGTCTTCGGCCGGATACATGAAGTCGATCATCTGGATTCCGTTTTCGCAGATGAAGCGGATCATGTCTTCCCGGGTGAAATCATCCGGGCGTTTCTGCAGAAAAGCGACAACCTCGTTGGGGTTCAGGGCTATGTTCTTGTCCATAAATTATGTGGTTATTAACAAAACACTCCCTTGGGGCCGATGCCCGCGGGGAGTGTCTGGAGCGGAATGCGAGGTTCGAACTCGTGACCTGCGGCTTGGGAAGCCGCCGCTCTACCAACTGAGCTAATTCCGCGTCGGGACTACAAATATACGCATTTTTTTTCATCCGCCAAGTTTTTGGGGGCTTTTTGCGCGGGTTGAACAAATCGTCGGCAAGATTGGACGGACGGTCCAGCGGGCGGGGAAAAAAACGGAAGATATTTGCAGCGTTAAAAACCGCATACGCATGAAACGATTGACAACCGTCCTATTGAGCGCAGCCGTGTCCATTACGGCGCTGGCACAGCCGCAACTCACGGAGAAGAACATTGACAAGGTCCTGAAGGCGATGACGCTGGAGGAGAAGGCCCAGCTTTTGGTGGGGTCCATCGAGGGGATGAATTACACCGGTGTTCCCCTGCCGCCCACGGGTGATGAGGCCGGTTATCAGCGTGTTCCCGGAGCCGCCGGGCAGACCAATACAATTCCCCGTCTGTGCATACCGCCCACGGTAGTAGCCGATGGTCCTGCCGGGCTGAGGATTACTCCTCGTCGCTCTGGAGATGAAAGATCTTTCTTTTGTACGGGATTCCCTGTCGAAATCCTGCTCGCATCCTCCTGGGATACGGAGGTTTTGTATGAAGTGGGCCAAGCCATGGGAGAAGAGATTCGGGAATACGGGGTGGATGTCATTCTAGGCCCCGCCACCAATATCATGCGCAACCCCCTGTGCGGCCGCAATTTCGAATACTATAGTGAAGATCCCATTTTGGCCGGAAAGATGACGGCAGCCATGGTCAATGGCGTACAGTCGCAGGGTGTCGGCACTTCCGTAAAACATTTTGCCGCCAACAACCAGGAGACCAACCGGAGCGAAAACGATTCCCGGGCGAGCCAGCGCGCCCTTCGGGAAATCTATCTGAAGCCTTTTGAAATTGCTGTCAAGGAGGCGCAGCCGTGGACCATCATGTCCTCTTATAACAAAGTGAATGGGGAGTATTCCCAGTCCAACAAGGACCTCCTCACGCACATCCTGCGCGAAGACTGGGGGTTCAAAGGCATCGTCATGACGGACTGGACGGCTCCACGCGAAAGCAAAAAACAGGTTGCTGCCGGGAATGACCTTCTGATGCCCGGCCGTAAGGCCCAGATCGAGCAGATCGTATCCGCCGTGAATGAGGGCCGTCTATCCATCAAGGAGGTGGATGCCTGCGTCCGCAGGATGCTCGAGTACGTCGTCAAGACACCTCGTTTTCATAACTACCAGTATACAGAGCAACCGGACCTGAAGGCACATGCCGCTGTCTCCCGCAAAGCGGCCGAAGAGGGTGTCGTCCTTCTGAAAAATGGCGGCGTGCTTCCGCTCAAGGCTGGAAATGTGGCCCTTTTCGGCATCCAGTCCTATGAGTTCCTGCATGACGGAATCGGCAGCGGACATGTGAACACGCCTTATGTGGTCAACATGGTCGATGCGCTGAAAGAGCAAGGTTTCCTCTGCAACGAAACTCTCGCGGAAGCCTACAGGCTTCATATCCAGGCGGAAAAGGCAAAGTGGCAATTCCACCCTTATAGCAAGGTCCCCCTGATGGAAGCTATCGGCGTGGGCGCTCCGGTCTATGAGGTGGAATTCCCTGACTACGTGTACAGTGCAACGGCCAAGGAAAGCGATATGGCACTCGTCACCATCGGACGCAAACCCGGTGAGGGATTCGATCGGGATATCAAGGACGATTTTAACCTTTCGGATGTTGAACTGCACCTTCTCAAAGGGGTTTGCGATGCTTTCCACGCCGCCGGGAAGAAAGTGATTGTAGTGCTGAATGTAGGCGGAGTAGTGGAAACTGCCTCCTGGAAGGAATGGCCGGATGCCATCCTTCTGCCCTGGATGCCCGGCCAGGAAGGCGGTAACGTGGTGGCCGATGTCCTCACCGGCAAAGTGAACCCTTCAGGCCACCTTCCCATTACGTTCCCTGTCCGTTATGAGGATGTGCCCGGGGCCGATGATTATCCGACCACCTTCGGGACCGGCGATCGATACGATATCGTCGGCGCCCTGCTGCATCCTGCGAAATCGCCCGACGGTAATACGAAGAACTATGATTACACGGAGTATAATGAGGGAATCTATGTGGGTTACAGGCATTATCAGACCAGGGGCAGGGAAGTCTCCTACCCGTTTGGTTTTGGCCTCAGCTATACCTCCTTTGCCTATAGCGAACCTTCGGTAAAGCGGCACGGAAATACTTATACCGCCAGCATCAAGGTGACGAATACCGGTTCCGTCGGGGGTATACCAACTATGACAAGACGATGGAACAGGTCTTACCCCTCCTGGGCACGCCGGAAGCCGTCCTCGTGACAGGATTCAGCGGAGGCGCTTTCGGCACGGCGCTCCTTTCGTCCGACCTGGCCTCCCGTTTCCCCGAGAATACGAATATCACTGCCTATGTGGACGCCGGCCTCCTGATCAAGGACAATTGGCATGATGTGGCTGTGAACCAGTGGCATGCGCCGGATTCCATCTCTTCGTTCATCATGTCGGACAATCTGGCCCTGGACGGCCTGAAAGCCCTTCACCGCAAGCATCCCGGCGTGAAGATCCTTTTCGAATGCTCGGTCCGCGACGCCGCTTTCTCCAATTACCAGGCCTACATCGACCGGGGAGACAACATGACCACCACCAAGGCCGACGGAGACCGCTTCAATGGCTATCTTAGGCAGATGGTGAAGGATTTCCGGGAAGCCATTCCGGAAGGCGGCCTTTTCCTTTGGGACGATATCGTCTCCGACGAGAAAGAGCAGCTGACGCTGCATACCATCGAAATGACGCACCATTTCTTCGATGACCGGGCCGGGAACGGCAGCATCGCGGAGTGGGTTTCCTCTGCCGTCAAGGGAGATGTGTATTCAAAAGGATTGGATTTATTGGACCATGAATAAGATTGTTATCGTAACGGCGGCTTTCCTCACGCTGGCCGCCTGTGCCCGGGGACAGCAGGTCCCGGCCGATTATGTGGCGCTCCCGGAAGGAGTGTCAGTGGAAACTTACACCTATGCCGTGAAAGGGACCGATACCCTCCGGCTCGACTTTTATCGCAATACAGCCTTGGAGGGCCCCCAGCCCACGTTCATCTATGTCCACGGCGGCAGCTGGGCAGACGGTACCCGCAAGGATGCCAAGTGGATCGGCCGGGTGGCAAAGCATGGCCTGAATGCCGTGAGCATCAGCTATCGGCTTTCCAACAAGGGCAAGGAGATCGGCGATTCCACCGTTTTCGGGACGCAGTTCAGCCACGCCATCACCGTCGCCGTTGAAGATTTATACGATGCCACCCGTTATCTGCTGGACAACGGTGAAAAACTGGGGGTTGACCCTGCCAAAGTCATCATCTCCGGCGGGTCGGCTGGGGCGACTAATTGCATCATGGCCGAATACTGGCGCTGCAACGGGGAGGAAATCGCCACGTCCCGTCTGCCGGAAGGCTTCCGCTATGCCGGCGTCATTCCCTGGGCGGGCGGTGTCTGGAAAATCGGCATGGAACGGCCGGAATGGAAAGAGCAGCCCGCGCCGCACATGTTCTGCCACGGCACCAAGGACTGGGTCGTCCCGTTCTGGGATCAGATGATTCCCGCTTCCAATTTTGGCGCTTACGGCCCGGAGACCCTCTCGGCCATCTTCCGCGAGAACGGCTGGCCGTACGAGACGCTGTTCGTGGAAGATGCCGACCATTATATGGCGGGCGGTCCTTCCTATATGGAGTCCACGCCCAACGAAAAAGTGGATTACACCGGCCAGATGCTGGATTTCATCGACCGCTTCATCCTGGACGGTCAGAAGATGCAAATTGACTATAAGGAAAAGGACCTGGACGGTGTGCGGGACCTGAAAAAGGTCATGGGCAAAACCCTCCAGCTGATGGCTTCCGGCAAAGTGAATTCCGGAGCCCTGCCGCAGTATTCCTCCGGTGCGGAAGTCTCCGTAGAGACCTTCACCTATGCCGTCAAGGGGGCCGATACCCTCCGCCTGGATGTGTACCGCGACCCTTCTTTCACGGGCAAGCGTCCGGTGCTGATGTACCAGTTCCCCGGCGGCTGGGAAGGCGGCACCCGGAAAGATATGGACGGGCATCTGTTCCCGTTCTTCCGTCCCTTCGCCGCCATGGGCTACGTGGTTGTATCCATCGATTACCGCCTGGGATACCTCCAGGCCCGCAAATCCAGTCGTGTGGCCGATATCTCCCTGACCAAGGTCATTGAAGACGGACAGTTGGACGACCCGGCCGTGACTTCGGCCACCATGGATGCCATCGAAATGGCCGTGGAAGACATGTACGATGCCACGCGTTTCATCGTGGAGCACGCCAAGGAGTGGAACATCGATCCGGAGAACATCATTGCCATGGGTGGCAGCGCCGGAGCGGGAAACGTCCTTATCGGCGAGTACTGGAGGGCGAACGGGACGGAACTGGCCCGGAAGCACCTGCCCAAAGGCTTTGCCTATTCGGCCGTTATCCCCTGTGCCGGCGCCATCTGGCACAAAACGGACGAGCCCATTGTCTGGAAGAACAAGCCAGCCCCGCTGATCTTCTTCCACGGAATGGCCGATGCCATCATCCCCTTTGAAGAAACCGTCTGCGAGAAAGCCGGAGTCACCCTTTCCGGGCCGGCCAGCATGCTCGGCAGCCTGGAGGCGGTTGACGCTACGTATGTCCTGTATGGCGTGGAAGAGAGTGACCATCTGTGGGCTGGACTACCTACCGGCTACCTGAATGTGCTCCTGGATGGCCTGATTGACCGCATCGCTACTAATAAGGAGCAAATCCAGGCCCGGTTTACTGAACGCAGCCTGGAAGGCCCGCACAATGCCGTCTGGTTCATGTCCCATTATCTGGGCCTTACCCCTGAAATGTTACAACAATTAGCCGCACAGAAAGAAAATGAAAAGAATCAGTAGTATCCTTGCCGCCGTCGTTCTCCTATCGGCCTGTGGCTCAACCGGCAAAGTGTTTACGGAAGGAGAAATCATCCGGCTTTATGATGAGAATGCTCCCGGTTATGGTGATGTTCGCGTGTCGGAAGTGAATCTGAGCGACAAGGTCCTTTTCAATGTCCAGGATCCCACCCTGCAGGTATTCCCGGCCGAAAAGCCCAATGGAACGGCCGTATTGGTGGTCCCTGGCGGCGGTTTCTGCATGCTCTCTTATGCGGGAGAGGGGGTGGATGTGGCCAAAGAATTGAACAAAAAGGGCATCACGGCCTTTGTCCTGAAATACCGCCTGAATCCGATGATCAAGGAAGACGGAGAGCAGGCTTCCAATCTGGTGGAACTGGCCCAGGTGTACAAGACCACTTATCTGAAGGACCTGGCCGTGGCGGAAAAACTCCCGGAAGAGAAGGAACAGAGAATCAGCTGGCAGGCCTTGCATACGCCTTGCTCTCCGCTGGCTTTTGAAGATGCCGACAATGCCATCCGGTATATCCGTGCCCATGCCAGGGAGTACGGCATCAGGCAACTGGGGATGGTGGGCTTCTCGGCTGGCGCCATGATCACGCTGCATCAGATTCTTGATCATCAGGACGATACCCGTCCGGACTTTGCCGGGGTGATCTATGGTGGTTGGTACGAGCCCTTTGAGGCCCCGGCCGATGCCATGCCGCTTTTCCTGAGCTCCCCGGTTCACGATGTCTTTGCCGCCGAGGAGTCCTGGTGGGTGTACCGGGCCTGGCGGGATGCCAAAGTTCCTGTGGAAATCCACGATTTCAGCAAGGCGGAGCATGGCTACGGGGCCGGCAAGGACGGCACCGCCAAAGATGCCTGGATTGATATGTTTTGCGCTTTTTTGAAAGATTATAAGTTCCTCTGATATGAAAAAACTGGCATTGATACTAACAGCCGTATGGGCTTGTTTGACGGCCTTTGCCGCCAACCCCGTCATCCGCGTTGAGGGCGGAATGATCCAGGGAGTGAAAGAAGGAAAAGTGACTGTCTTTAAAGGAATTCCCTATGCTGCACCGCCGGTTGGAGACCTGCGCTGGCAGGCTCCGCAGCCTGTACTTCCATGGAATGGCGTCAGGGTGTGCGACCAGTTCGGCCCCATCGCCATGCAGGCCGATCAAGATCCCAAGGGCTTTTATTTTAAGGAATTTTATTGGCAGGGACTGCCGGAAAGAAGCGAGGACTGCCTGTATCTGAACATATGGACACCCTCCAAGGCTGTCGGCAAGACTGCCAAAAAGCTGCCCGTTGCCCTGTGGATCCATGGCGGTGGATTCAGCGCCGGATTCAGCAATGAGATTACCATGGACGGTTCCGAGTGGGCCAAGCGCGGTGTAATCCTGGTGAGCATCAATTACCGTCTGGGTATGTTGGGTTTCCTGGGTGGGAACTATGGCGTTCAGGACCAGATGGCTGCCCTGAAATGGGTCCATGACAATATCGCAGCCTTTGGCGGAGACCCTGCCAACATTACCCTGATGGGTCAGAGTGCCGGTGCATTGAGCATCAAACAACTGGTTTCGTCGCCCCTTTCCAGGGATTATATCGCCAAAGCCATCATCCAGAGTGGCGGCGGCCTGGCGGAACTTTCCACGGCACCCGCCAAGCAGCAGGAGGCCAGTGACGGCCATGAACTGGCCGAGGCCGCCGGTTATGAGAGTGTGGATGCCATGCGTAACGTTCCGTATTCCGAGCTGGAAGCCAAGCTGCAACCCGTAATCATGGGCCTGCTCCTGAAAGCTTTGACGGAAGGAAAGGATGCTACCGCAGCTCTGGTCACCGTTCCTCATTGGGATGGCAAAGTGGTGGACAAAGACTTCGACACCGCAGTCTATGACGGAACAGTGGCCGATATCCCTTATCTTATCGGCTCCGTCACAGCCGATGGCGAAATGCTGGGCGGAGAGGCTGTGCGCCGTTTCAGTCACTACCGGAATGCACACAGCGCCCACAAGGCCTATTCTTACCAGTTCACCCGCAACCTGCCCGGTGATGACGAGGATCCCGCAGCGGACTCCGGCGCCTTCCATTCCGGAGAACTCTGGTACATGTTCGGCACCCTGAATCGCTCCTGGCGCCCCTTTACCAAGGCCGATTACAAGTTGAGCAGGCAGATGCTGGACGCCTGGACCCGCTTCTGCAAGACCGGCAACCCCGGCTGGGCCCCTGATACAGAGACCGCCCCGAGTATGAAAGTTTTTGACATTCAATAAGAAAATGAGAAGATTATACTTTTTGATGGCCATTGCCCTGTTGGTGTCTTGCCATTCCAAAGCCCAGGATACGGGATTCTATAAAAATGTGGAAACCACGGCTGCCCTGGAATCCAAGTATCTGGCTTCAGGTCCTGAATCAGTGAAAGTGGTCGAGCTTCCTTCTGCTGATAAGGTTATCGGTAAAATCGTCGTTGTATATCCGGAGTCTTTGGAGACTTCCGATGCAAAATGGCCTCTCGTGAATATCGGCAATCCTTCCAATACGGATGCCGATGGGATGATGGACCTCCTCCGGCATCTTGCTTCCTGGGGCTACATCGTCGTTGACAATATGGACAAACAGACGGGGACAGGGGCCTCTGTTTCCAAGACGCTGGATGAGTTCCTTGCGCTCTCCGCACAGGATGGAAATCTTTTCCAGGGCAAGGTGGACACGGATAAGATGGGCATTGCCGGCTATTCCCAGGGCGCTTGCGCCGTTGCGCTGGCAGCCACCCAGTATCCCAATGCCGGCTTGTACAAGGCCATCTATCTTTGCAGCTGTCCCCAGCCACAGCTGGGCATCAATTTCAAATGGGGAGAATACCATTTTGCCGATTTCAAGGCGCCCGTCCTTACTTTCGCAGGTACCGGCGAATGGGATTCCAAGATCATCGCCCCTGCCGAGGTGTTTACGCAAACCTTTGATGAGATTCCTGGGGGTATCCCTGCCGTACAGGCCCGCCGTAGCGGCAAAGACCATGAGCAGATGGGCGGAGAAGGCGATCCCTACATGACTGCCTGGTTTGAATACTGGCTCAAGAATGACCAGGAAGCCGGAAAAGCCTTCATCGGCGAAGAGGCCGAACTGCTGCACAATGACCGCTGGCAGGATGTAAGAATCAAGAACTTCTGATATGAAAATAATACTCATCGCCCTCGCTCTCGTAGCTTTGGGCTGCAGCGCAAAAGCGCAGGATATCGTCAAGGAAACCGTCGTTTTCCGTGATACGCTCAAAATGGATGTCTATACCCGGGCCGATGTTGCGGCGGATTCGCTTCGTCCCGCGTTCATCTGGTCCTTCGGCGGCGGCTGGGAATCCGGCGACCGCCGCATCGACCCGTCGAAGGGCGTTTACAGGCAGATGCTGGATGAAGGGATGGTGGTGGTGGCCATCGACTATCGTCTGGGCGTGCTGGAAGCCCGCAAGAGCGGTGCCATGGCCGATGCCAGCATTTCCGAGATCGATGCGGACAAGCAGTGGAACCATCCGGCGGTGGCCGGTGCTATCCGTCGGGCCATCCGCCTGGCCGTGGAAGACCTCTACGATGCCACTTCGTGCCTGGTTTCCCGGGCGGAGCGCTGGCAGATCGACACTTCCAAGATCATTATCGGCGGCGGCAGCGCCGGTGCCATCAACAGCATCAATGCCGAATATCTCCGCTGCAACCGGGATGAGCTGGCTCTCAGGCACTTGCCGGCGGGCTTCCGTTATGCAGGCATTGTCGGCGGCGCCTGCTCCGTTTGGGTGGATGGCATGGGAGAACTCTCCTGGGCGTCCAAGCCCTGCCCGGTGGCCATGTTCCACGGCAGCGCCGACCCTACCGTCAAATACGGCTGGCTGGATATGGACAAGGCCAGCTGCCGGATGGCGGGCGCTTCCGTGATTGCAGAAAGCCTCAAAGAGCAGCAGGTTCCTTATCTCTTGTACACCGGCCAGGGTTACGACCATGTCCTTTCCGGCATCCCGTTCGAAAGCTATGGCTATGAAATCATGGGCTTTATCAACCGGGTGATCCTGGGCGGTGAGAAACTTGCCATCGAAGTAGGGGAGACCGACTATAAAGGCTCCAAGAACCTCATCCGCTACTGGATGGAATCCATGGGAATGACCGAGGAGCAGGTCCGTGCCGCCATTGCCGATGCCCTGACCGCCCAGGAAGCCCGCACCAAAGGCCTGGAGCAGATGGAACACAGGAAATAGTATCGGCCATGTTGCCGTACTTTTCGGCACTGCAGCGCACGCTGGCCTGCAACATGGCGGCGATTTGGGCTTTAGGAGCCGTTTTCCTGGCCATGTTGCAACGAATTTCGTCACTGCAGTGCGTTTGGGCTTGCAACATGGCACAAAGGGGGCTGCCCCTGCAACCTATTTCTTGGAACCGGCCAGGATCACTCCCGCGAGGATGGCGGCGCTGCCCAGACCGGAGACCAGGGTCATCCGCTCTCCCAGGATGATCATGGCGGTGACGAGGGTAAATACGGGGTTCAGGTACACGTAGTTGGTGGAGGTGACGTTCCCGAGTTTGGCCATCACCAGGTTCCAGAGCACGAAACACGCCAGGGAGGCGACCAGGCCCAGGAACAGCAGGTTCCAGTACACCACCGACTGTCCCAGAATGGCGGGGGAGAAGGAACCGGCCGATGCCCCCAGGAAGGGCAGGATGGTGAGAAGCCCGTAGAAGAACACTTTGCGGGTGGCGAATACCGCCCCGTAATCGGCCGTCATCTGTCCCATATACAGGCTGTAGAGCGCCCAGCAGAGTGCCGCTCCGATAGCCAGCAGGTCTCCTTTGGCCGATACTTCCAGCCGGCTTCCGTCGAAGACCACCATGGCCATGCCGATCAGCGCAAGGACCGTGCCGCCGATAAGCGGAAATCCCACCTGGACGTGCTCCAGCCCCCGGGCGAAGCGTCCGTGAGAGAGTTTCTTGTACACCAGTGTGAAGAGCAGGGTGAACAGCGGGGCTACGCACACCAGGAATGCCACGTTGGAGGCCTGGGTATAGGCAAGCGCAGTGTTCTCCGTGAGAAAATAGAAAGAGCCTCCGGTAATGCCCAGGAACAGGAACACCAGTTCGTCTTTCCAGGAGCGGCTCCAGCACCGGAGATTCTTCCTGTCCGACAGGCACAGCACCCAGATTCCTATATAGGCCAGGGTAAAGCGGATGGCAAAGATACCGGCGGGGTCCATTCCCGCTGCAATCAGCGTTTTCGTACAGACAAACGTGACGCCCCACACGGCCACAACAGCGAGGGCAAGCAGATGATAAAAGAAACGCGATTTTGCCATAAACAGCCTGCAAGTTACAAAAATTGTTGATAACTGAGCACAAATCGTTGAGGAAGGACACATCTTTTTCCTTATTTTTGCAGTATAGAAAAATGCAGATATGAAAAGACTTCTTTTATCTCTCGTAATGCTGGCTGCTACGGTCAGTACGGTTTTCTCCCAGGAAATCAAGCTCCGGGAAGATAACCTCGACCAGGTTATCAATGCCATGACCCCGCAGGAAAAAGCCACCCTGCTCGTGGGCTGCGGCGCCGGCTGGGGCAACGTGAACGCCAAATTCCTGGGGACGGCCGGCTGGACGGCCGCCATCCCGCGCCTGGGCATTCCCTCCATCTACTTTGCCGACGGCCCCCAAGGTGTGAACATGACCCAATACCGGGAGTATGATGTTACAGATTACAGCTGCACTTTCTTCCTGTCCGGCTCTTCACTGGCCACTTCGTGGGATGTAGAGGCTGCCCGTTCCATCGGCCAGGCCATCGGCTATGAATTGAAAGAAAGGGGCCTGGACGTAATCCTGGGGCCGGGCATCAACCTGCACAGGAGCGTGCTGGGCGGCAGAGATCAGGAATACTTCTCGGAAGATCCGCTTCTTTCCGGTAAAATGGCCGCCGCCTGGATCCAGGGCGCACAGTCCAATGGCGTGGCTACTTCCTTGAAGCATTTCGCCGTGAACAATCAGGAGACCAACCGCAAGGAGAACGACTCCCGGGTAGGCGTCCGCGCCCTCCGGGAACTGTACCTGAAGGCTTTTGAAATTGCTGTAAAGGAGGGCAATCCCGGTACCGTGATGGGCGCCTACAACTATGTGAACGGCATCCACGCCTGCGAGAACCCGGATCTGCTGGACCGCCTGCTCCGCCAGGAATGGGGTTGGAACGGTGTGGTGATGAGCGACTGGGACGGCGTGGTGCTCACCAAGGAAGCCGTGAAAGCCACCTGCGATCTCATCGAGCCCGGTCTGGAAAAGAACCGCCAGGACATCGTGTCCGGCCTTGCCGACGGCACGCTGTCCCAGGCCGATGTAGACCGCAACGTGAAGCACGTGCTGGAGCTGATCGTAAAGAGCCCCTCTTTCAAGGGGTATAAGTACAGCAACAATATCGACCGGGAAACCCACCGGAAGCTTCTCCGAAGGGTCTCCGCCGAGGGCATGGTGCTCCTGAAGAACGACGGGAACGCCCTCCCGCTCACTCCCGGCAAGGTGGCCCTGTACGGCTG
This sequence comes from Bacteroidales bacterium, assembly GCA_017471085.1. The sequence goes on from JAFUWW010000015.1 coordinate 18,802, forward strand.
CGCTTCTTATGACCTGGTCCCCGCCAACATGGGTGTGGGCGGATCCAACCACGGTGTGTACCATGTTTCCCTGATCCAAGGCCTTCGGCAGGACGGCTTCACGGTAGACTGGGACCTCCTCAGAGAATACACGGACTATGTGCCGTCGGCCAAGGCCAAGATCCGTTCCGCTTTCCCGGACATCTATGCCCAGTTCTACCGCTTTGACAATCCGGAGGAGATGATCCCCGGGCAGGAGCGCCCTTCCTCTTACTCGGCGGAAGAGATTGCCATGGCGGCCGACGCTGGTGTGACGGTTGCCGTGAGCCACCGCAACTGGACGATGGCGGAGCAGGCTGCAGAGAATTCCGCCGCTATCATTACCTTCGCCCGGACCACGGGAGAAGCTTTTGACCGTCACCCCTCCGAGTATGACCTGACGGAGTCGGAGCGGAAACTGCTGGAGGAAGTATCGGCCGCCTACCGTGCCGCCGGAAAGCCGGTGGTGGTGCTGCTGAATGTTCCCGCCGCCATCGAAACGGCTTCCTGGCGGGACAGCGTGGATGCCATCCTGGTAGTGGGGCAGCCCGGCGAACGGGCAGGGGAGAGCATCGCCGACGCCCTCTGCGGCAAGGTGGCCCCTTCCGGCCGCCTGAATCAGAGCTGGAGTATCCGCTACGGCGACGCCCCGGCCGACAAAAACTTCCCCGTGATGGAAGACAAAATGGACCTCCGGGCCCTCATCGGCGGCCGTGCGCCCCGGGAAGGCCGCGAGCTGGTTCCTACGGTGGATTACACCAACTATGAGGAAGGGCTGAATATGGGCTACCGCTATTTTGTCACTTCCGGCGCTCCGGTGGCCTATCCCTTCGGCCACGGACTTACATATACCGCTTTTGCGTACGAAAACGCTGTGGTAGAGCCTTCGTCCGATGGTTTTGTGGCCCGCGTCACGGTTCGGAACACCGGCTCCCGCCCCGGCCGCGAGGTGGTGCAGCTGTATGTGAGCGCCCCCTCCGGCGGTCTGGACAAACCTGCCCGCGAACTCAAAGGCTTCGCCAAGACCCGGGAACTCAAGCCCGGCGAGAGCCAGGTGATGGAAATCCCCGTCACCCTCTACGACCTGGCCTCTTTCAACGAAAAGAAATCGGCCTGGCAGACGGCCAAGGGAACCTACAAGTTCTGCTTCGGCGCCTCTTCGGAGAAGATGCTCACGGAAACCGCCGTCAAACTGGCCAAGGCCTCCGAATGGAAGACAGGGCGCCTGCTCCTTCCGCAGTAGTCTTTGAGGGCAATCCTTCGGGGTTGCTCTTTTTTTTTCTCTTTTTTGCAACAAAACGCCATCTTTGCCGTTTATAGAGTAGAGACAAGAAAAACCGCCATGACCCGACAGGAAGCCGCACAGTTCTACAGGAAGCACAGCCAGCCGCTGTACAATGCGGCGCTGCGGATTCTCCACAGCCGGGCCGATGCGGAAGAAGTGATGCAGGACACCCTGCTCAAATACCTCTCCCTGGGGGTGAAAAGCGCTTCTGACGCCCAGGCGGCCGCCTGGCTCAGGACTACCTGCGTGCGGCGCTCGATCGACCTGCTGCGTGCAAGGAAGAAAGACCTGGTGTTTGAGGACGTGGAGGCGGCAGGGGACGTGGAGGAAGAGACGGATCTGGCAGAAATCCCTCCCTTGGCCGTGATCCGCCAGGCGATGGAAGAGATGCCCCCTCCCTACGGCCTGGTGCTGAACCTGGTGCTGATAGAAGGGCTCAGTTATGCCGAAATAGCCAAGATGACCGGCCAGAAAGAAAGCACCTTGCGCTCTGTCTATGCCAGGGGAAAGGCCCGGCTGGCTGCCAAACTGAAAAACTGGAAAGAAGATGAATAATTGGGAGACATACATCCGGCAGCATGCCGCCGAGTTAGATACGGCCCCGCTGCCCGAAGACGCAGAAAAGCGCTTTCTGGAGCGTTGGGGGGCCGATAATGCCCGAAGAAAGCAAGCAGCTCCGGTCCGGAGGGCTGTCCTTTGGAGTGTGGCTGCCGCAGCGGCTGTTGCCATGCTGCTTCTGCTCCGGCCGTCCGCTCCGCACGACTGGTTCCGCGGCATAGACAATACCCCGGAAGCCATTTACAGTTCCTATCTGGCGCAGGTGGCCGATGCCTGGGAGAAGGCCGGGCCCGACGAATCTCTTTCCGACCAGCTCTCCGGCCTCACGGAGGAGGCGGTCCCCTTGCTGGAACAGTTGCCGGAAGAACTCCCGGCAGAGGAACAGGCACAGATCCTCCGCGAGTACTACGGATCCCTCCTGGACGGAGTGGACGCCCTTGTGAAAACCCATAAACAGTAGAACGATATGAAAAAAGCCGTTACTTTGCTTTTTGCGCTTCTGGCCCTGGCCGCCGCCGGCCTCCGGGCAGAGGAGAACCCCGCGGACGCCAACCCTGTCGTCCTTTCCAAAACCTTTGATTTCAAGAATTTCCAGGAACTTGCTGTGGGAAATGCCTTCCAGGTGGAGCTGGTGCAGGACAGCAAATGGTCCGTGCAGATAGAGTACAGTGATTTCCTGGAGCCCTATCTGGATGTCGCACTCTCCGGCAGCCAGCTCAAGCTGACGCTGAAAAACGTACCGCAGTCGCTCCAGCGCAGCCGTAAATACAATGAGAACCGGGTGCTCACGGCTAAAGTGCACATGCCGCGCCTGGGGAAGCTCACCGTCAGCGGCGCTGCCCGGCTCGACGCAAAAGGTACCTTCGAGCCTGCGGGAGACACCTTCCGGATGGATGTTTCCGGTGCAGCGGTCGTGGACGGCATGGCCGTATCGGCCCCCAAAGCCCGGCTGGCAGCCAGCGGGGCGGCCAAACTGCCTTCGTTTACCGGAAAAATCCCGCAGGTGGACCTTCGTCTGTCCGGAGCGGCAAAAGGTGGCTTCGACATCCAGGCCGACACGTGGAAGGTGGTTCTCTCTGGATCGGCCAAAGCCACTCTCCGGGGAACAAAATGCCGGTCGGTCGAAATGGAATGTTCCGGATCGGCCGGTGCCAGCCTGGAAGTGCAGGCGGACAAGCTGGAATACGAGGGGAGCGGCGCTTCTTCCCTGGACGCCGAGGATGCTCCGGCCTGCGAGGTGGAGATGGAACTGAGCGGCGCTTCCAAGGCCCGGGTGGCGGCACAGGAGAGCCTGAAAGTGGAAGCCTCCGGCGCCTCGACCTGCCGGTACAAGGCGGCGGGCAGGCTGGGCACCAGGATCATCAACGCCTCCCGCGGCGCTTCCGTAAAAGAGATCTAAGCTATTGCTAATCTGTGTAAAAAGGAGTATCTTTGAATGATGAAAAGGATACTCCTTCTTTTTTTGTGTCTGCTTCCTGCCCTGTCCCTGACGGCGCAGGAGTTCTCCGACAGCCTGAACATGTTCCAGAAAATGGATGCGCGCATGTACCGGAGCCAGCACAAAGCCAAGGTGGACACCGCCTATATAGCCATCCCCGAGGAGCGCTGGACCTTCAAGACATCGTCCAACTATTCCTGGAACACCCTGGGCATCCGGCATCAGGAGCAGGAAGAAGGCTATGCCACGGTCCTGAATTCCACCCCCACGCTTTCGCAGGGGTTTTCCGTGGCCTGGCGGTGGCTGGAGCTGGGGGTGAGCATCAACCCGGGCTGGTTCATCCCCAGCCTGAAAAACAGCGACCAGGCCTATTCCATTTCCTTTTTCGGCAATAAATTCAGCATGTCGGCCACTTTCCGGGTGTCCAATTCCTACCGGGGAAGCATCATCTCCTACCCGGACTCCACGGTGACGGAGATCCCCCTGGGCTCCGTCAACGCCGACATCTCCGGAGACTTCGACGCCTATTATGTTTTCAACGGGGACAAATTCTCCTTCCCGGCCGCCTTCAGCATGATGCAGACCCAGAAACGGAGTGCCGGCAGTCCGGTCTTGAGCCTGTCCCTGCGAAACGGCGTCACGCGCTTCGAGGGCCTGAGCTACCAGGGGACAGAAGAGATGTCCCTGATTACCAATATCCTGGCGGTGGGCGCCGGCTATGCCCACAACTTTGTCACGCCCCATCACTGGCTGCTCCACGTGTCGGCCATGGCCAACCTCTCCCTGCTCAGTTATAACAAGTTGTACACATCGGCGGGGGATTACCGGATGGAGAAAACCTTCCCGGACTGGGTAGGCGCGATCCAGTTCTCGGCACTGCACTGGAGCGGCCGGTGGTTTTACGGGTTCAACAGTTCTGTTCGGGGATCGGTTTACGGAACCCAGGACAATCTGGAATTCAGCAATGCCCGTACTGAAGGCCACATTGTCCTGGGTTTACGCCTGTGATAGACTATTTTACCGTAAGTACGGCCTTCTGCAGGCGTTCGCTGTCGGGGCCGGCCATAATCTCAAAGTCCCCGGGTTCGCATACCCAGTTGCAGTCGTGGTTGAAATAGGAAAGCTCTTCCGCGGTGAGGGTGAAATCTACCTTGGCGGACTCGCCGGCGGCAATGTGTACCTTCTTGAACCCCTTCAGTTCCTTCACCGGGCGGGTGGAGGAGGCGTAGATGTCATGGATGTACAGCTGCACAATTTCGTCGGCATCGCGGGACCCGGTGTTCTTTACGGTCACGGAGGCGGTCACGGAGCCGTTCATGGGCATTTCGGAGGCGCTCAGGGTCACGGGAGAGTACTCGAAGGTCGTGTAGGAGAGACCGAAACCGAAGGGATAGAGCGGTCCGTTGAGCTCGTCTTCGTAGCAGCTGGTGAACTTCCGGTAAGGCTCGTAATCCGGGTGCGGACGACCGGTGCTCTTGTGGTTGTAGTAGAGCGGCAGCTGCCCCACGGCACGCGGGAACGTGGTGGTGAGCTTGGCGGAAGGGGAGTAGTCGCCGAAGAGCACGTCTGCCACGGCATGACCGCCTTCAGAGCCCGGGGACCACACGTTGAGGATGGCGTCCATGTTCTCGTTTTCCCAGTTCAGGGTGAGCGGGCGGCCGGTGACGAGCACCATCACGACAGGCTTGCCGGTGGCTTTCAGGGCCTTCAGGAGCTCCAGCTGGGCGTCCGGCAAGGAGATGTCCGTGCGGGAGG
>JAFUWW010000016.1 GCA_017471085.1 Bacteroidales bacterium
TAAGGTGCCATATCTTTGCGGCCATGGAAGAAAGAAATGACATAGTCATCTATCAGTCCGAGGACGGACTGGTCAGAATGGAAACCATGGTGGATTCTCAGCACGAAACCATTTGGGCCACACAGAAGGCGATTGCAGCCTTGTTCGGGAAAGATGTGTCTGACATTTCCAGGCACATTCGTAATGTTTATACTCGCGGGGAACTTACAGAAGATAGCACTTTGCAAAAAAATGCAAATTGCTTTTTCCGACAAGCCTGTCCAATATTACAATTTGGACATGATTATTTCAGTCGGATACCGCGTAAACTCCGTGCGCGCGACACAGTTTAGAATATGGGCCACAAGTATTATTAAGCAATACATGCTTAAGGGATATGTGGTTAACCACAACGTGGTTTCCGAGCAAAAGTACGATGACCTGAAGCGTGCAATGGGCCTGCTGGAGAATGTTTTCAACAAAGAACTGCTGCTTTCTTCCGACCAGGTAACAGATCTCTTCGACGTTATCCGGGACTATACCTACGCCCTTGACACTCTGGATGCTTACGACTATCAGAGCCTCAAGATAGCCGACACAACGGGCTCCCGAACGCTTCCATGCCACCTATGAGAACGCAATGGAGGCCATAAAGAGCCTCAAGAATAAATTCGGCGGCAGTGACCTGTTCGGCGTGGAGAAAGACGCCTCGTTCCACAGTAGCATCGGCCAGATTTATCAGACATGGGACGGTAAGGACCTTTACCCAGCATCGAAGAAAAGGCCGCCATGCTGCTCTACCTGGTGGTAAAGAATCACTCTTTCGTTGATGGTAACAAACGCATTGCGGCCACGCTGTTCCTGTGGTTCATGCAAAACAATGGCATCCTCTATATCGGCCCGATGGTACAAAGCGTATTTCCGATGCATCGCTTGTTGCGCTTACACTGATGATTGCCGAGAGTCATACGGAGGAGATGGATACAATGGTCAAGGTCGTCGTGAGCCTGATTAACAGGAAGAATTAATTTCCCTCTTCCTCCGGGATTTCGTCGGGCTGCGCCCTCCGACATCCCTTGGCCAGGGGTCCTGCAAAGCATAGAATGCAGCTGTCGGCCCTTCGGGCCAACTGGCCGTTTCCGTCTTCCAGCCCTTACGAAAGCAAGCTTTCGACGGACCGGATGCCAAAAACAGCCGGTCGCTTATGCGACCAGCTGCATTCCTTTTTGCGGAGGCGGAGGGATTCGAACCCCCGGTACGTTGCCGTACAACAGTTTTCAAGACTGCCGCCATCGACCACTCGGCCACACCTCCGGGACGGAATGCAAAGTTAGCAAAAATTACTCTTTTGCAAAAAACTTCCAGTGGAAGAGGATCAGATAGATGGCGCCGACGGTGACACAACTGTCGGCGAAATTGAAGACGGGCTCAAAGAAGATGTCCCCGCCCACCAGCGGCACCCAGTCCGGCCACGTCCAGAGGGGGAAGTAGAACATATCCACTACCCTGCCCTGCAGGAAAGGGGCGTAGTGACCGCCCAGGGAGGCCACGGTACTCGCCGTGGACTCAGTAAAAATCTGCCCATACAGCAGACAGTCCACGATATTGCCGAACGCCCCGGCCGTGATGAGCGTAAGCCCCACCAGCACGCCCGTGGGAACGGGTTTTTCCCTTTTCAGGAGGGCCGAAATCCACCAGCAGAGGAAGCCGAACAGCACCACGCGGAAAACGGTAAGGATGTACTTGCCCACGACTCCGCCGAAAGACATGCCAAAAGCCATTCCCTTGTTTTCCACGAACAGGATCTGAAACCAGTTGCCCAGCACCGGAAAACTTTCTCCCAGGGTCATATTCGTTTTGACCAGGACTTTGATGACCTGGTCAACAACGACTAAAAGGATACCCAGCAGGAGCAGGGACTTGCCTTTGCGAAGCCTCATAGAATACTACTTACGGCCGGTTTTCTCCAGGATGGCCTTGCCTTCCACGGTGGTGGTGGCGTGCGGAACCAGACGGAGACGCTCCTTGGGGATGAGCTTGCCGGTCACACGGCAGATGCCGTAGGTCTTGTTCTCGATGCGGACCAGGGCCGCTTCCAGGTTCTGGATAAACTTATACTGACGCTGGGCAAGGGCACCGGCTTCTTCCTTTGAAAGCTGGAAGGCGCCATCGTCCTCCACCGTCTTGAACGTAGGGGCTGTATCCAAAATATCGTTTCCACCGGCATGGGTGACCACTTCCCGAAGAGTAGCATACTCTGCACGGGCTTTGTCCAACATTTCGTTGATAATGCCGCGGAACTCTTCCAGTTCCTCGTCAGAATAGCGGGTTTTGTTGTTCTCTTCCATAATCTATCTCAACTACTTATGTTTCAAGTAAAACGGGAGTGCAAAGATACATTAAAAATTTCGTTTTACAAGAATCTTTATCACACCTTCGTCCATCCATTCCACTTCGGAGGCACCTGCCGGAGCGGCGGCGGCCTCCTGGAGGGACAGCGACAGGGAAAGCGTCTGGGCCTTCACATAATCGGCATATCGCTCCAAGGCACCCTGAAGGGCGGGATCATCGGCATAAATCACTGTGTCGATACGGTCCGTCACCTCGAATCCGGCGCTCTTGCGGAGGTTCTGGATGCGGCTTACCAGCTCACGGGCGATGCCTTCGCGGCGGAGATCCTCCGTGATTTCCACATCCAGGGCGATGGTGAGGGAACCCTCCGAGGCAACCAGCCAGCCGGGCATGTCCTGCGAAGAAATCTGATAATCTTCCGGCGTAAGTTCCACGGGGCCGGCAGGCAGGTCCAGCGTGTAAGTACCCTCCCGCTGAATGGCGGAAATGGTCCCCTGGTCCAGCGAAGCGAATGCGGCGGCAATCTCCTTCATCCTGGCGCCGTAACGCTTGCCCAGGGTGCGGAAATTAGGCTTGGCCGATTTGGTCACCAGGCCGTCCGTATTCTCCACGAAGGACATCTCCTTCACGTTGATTTCGGCCAGGATGAGTTCTTTCACAGCCTCCAGGCGGCCGCGGACCACGTCAGAGATGACCGGGACCAGCACCTTCTGCAGCGGCTGGCGGACAGGAATATGGACTCCCTTGCGGAGGCCCAGTACCAGTGAAGTGGCCTTCATGGCCAGGTCCATGCGGCTCTCCAGTTCCGGGTCGATGCAGGCCTCATCGGCCTGGGGCATCAGCACATAGTGCACGGATTCCTCCTTGCCGCCGAGATCCAGATAGAGCTGGTCCATATAGAACGGGGCGATGGGGGCCGCCATTACGGCAATGTCCATCAGCACCTGGTAGAGGGTCTGGTAAGCGGCCAGTTTGTCGCGGGTCATCTCACCGGCCCAAAATCGCTTGCGGTTGAGGCGGACGTACCAGTTGGAGAGGTAGTCGGCCACGAAAGCTTCCATGAGGCGGCCGGCAGTTTTCACGTCGTAGTCTTCGTAGGCGTCCCGCACCTTGGCGGCAAGGGAATTGAGCGAAGAAATCATCCAGCGGTCGATTTCCGGTCGCTCGGCCAGCGGAACGGCCGGGGCGGCAGGGTCGAACCCGTCGATGTTGGCGTAGAGGGCGAAGAAGGCGTACGTATTGTACAGCGTGCCGAAGAACTTGCGGCGGACCTCGTCCACGCCGCCTTCGTCAAATTTCAGGTTGTCCCAGGGTTCGGCGTTGGTGAGCATGTACCAGCGCAGGGCATCGGCCCCATAGGTATCCAAGGCTTGGAAAGGATCTACGGCATTGCCCAGGCGCTTGGACATTTTGTTGCCGTTCTTGTCCAGCACCAGGCCGTTGGAAATCACGCGCTTGAAAGCGGGTGTCCCGCTGATCATGGTATGGATGGCATGCAGGGTATAGAACCAGCCGCGGGTCTGGTCCACGCCTTCCGCGATGAAATCGGCCGTTGCGCCGAATTTGCCGCCTTCCAGGCCGCGGAGACCTTCCTGGGCATAGGGCATGGCGCCGGAATCGAACCAAACGTCGATGAGGTCTGTCTCGCGGACCATCTTGCGCCCGGACTTGGACACCAGGAAGATGTCATCGACATAAGGGCGGTGCAGGTCTATCTTGTTGTAGTTTTCCAGGCTCATGTCGGAGGGGTCGAAGCCTTTTTCCTTGAACGGATTGCAAGGCATGATGCCGGCGGCGACCGCCTTCTCCAGCTCGTCGTAAAGCTCTTTCACCGAGCCGATGCAGATTTCTTCCCTGCCATCTTCCGTACGCCAGATGGGCAGCGGCGTGCCCCAGTAGCGGCTGCGGCTCAGGTTCCAGTCCTGAATATTCTCCAGCCACTGGCCGAAGCGGCCGGTTCCGGTAGAAGCGGGCTTCCAGGTGATTTCCTTGTTCAGGGCCACCATTTCGTCCTTTACGGCCGACGCCTTGATGAACCAGCTGTCCAGCGGATAGTAAAGGACGGGAAGGTCCGTGCGCCAGCTGTGCGGATAGCTGTGCACGTGCTTCTGTACCTTGAAAGCGCGTCCGTCGGCCTTCATCATCACGCAAAGGTCGATGTCCAGCGTACCTTCCTCTTCCACATGCTCGAAATACTGCTTGTAGCCGGCCTTGACATAGCGGCCGGAATATTCCTTGTACGAAGGGTCTACGGTGGCGGCAAAGGCAGGGTCCATGTCTTCCAGGCGGAAGAAGCGGCCCTGGCGGTCTACCTGTGCCTGGGGATTGCCGTCCTTGTCGACCGGCATGATGGCGCCGATGCCGGCCGCGGCGGCCACGCGTTTGTCGTCCGCACCGAAAGTCGGGGCGATATGGACGATACCCGTACCGTCCGACGTGGTGACATAGTCGCCGGGGATGACCCGGAAGGCGTCACCGTCCGGCTTGAACCAGGGAATGAGCTGGTGATAGCGGATGCCCACCAGTTCCGAACCCTTGAAAACGCCGTCCAGCACCTTGTAGGGAATGATTTTGTCGCCCTTCTGATAAGACTCCAGCGGGACGTTCTCCCCCTTGGGATTGAACCAGGCGCCCACGAGGTCCCTGGCCAGCACATAGACGGCAGGTTCCCCGGAATAGGGATTGAAGGACAGGACGCGGACATACTCGATATCCGGGCCTACGCAGAGGGCGGTGTTGGAAGGCAGGGTCCAGGGCGTCGTGGTCCAGGCGAGGAAATAGACCGGGAAGGTTTCCGTGCCGTAGACCTTCTGGGAGGCGCCGTCCTTGATCACTTCGAACTGGACGGTGGCCGTCGTGTCGCTCACGTCTTTGTAGCAGCCGGGCTGGTTCAGTTCGTGGGAGCTGAGGCCGGTTCCGTCGGTCGGGGAATAAGGCTGGATGGTGTAGCCCTTGTACAGGAGTCCCTTGTCGTAGATTTTCTTGAGCAGGTACCAGAGCGTCTCGATGTAGCGGTTGTCGTAGGTGATGTAGGGGTCGTTCATATCGACCCAGTAGCCGACGCGCTCGGTCATGTTCACCCACTCTTTGGTATATTTCATCACCTCGCGGCGGCAGGTGGCGTTGTATTCCTCCACGCTCACCTTGGTGCCGATATCGGCCTTGGTGATGCCCAATTTCTTCTCCACCCCCAGTTCGACGGGAAGGCCGTGGGTGTCCCAGCCGGCACGGCGGTTCACCTTGTAGCCTGTCTGGGTTTTATAGCGGCAGATGGCGTCCTTGATGGAACGCGCCATCACATGATGGATGCCGGGCATGCCGTTGGCGGAGGGGGGACCTTCAAAGAAGATAAACTCCGGCGCGCCTTCGCGCAGGGTCAGCGACTTTTCGAAGGCATGGTTCTTCTGCCATCTTTCCAGAACAGTACGCCCGGTTTCTGTCAAGTCCAGGCCTTTATATTCTTTGAATGTCATATTTTTTGTCTAATTTTGCATGCGGTTTTTAAGAATGCAAAGATAATCAAATTAACTTGTATTATCAACTATGAATACTCTGGACATCGTCCTTCTGCTGCTGTTCATTCCGGGAATTATCCGCGGCATCTCCAAGGGTTTCCTGGAACAGGCCGTCGCCCTGGTGGGTATCATTTTCAGCGTCTGGGCCGCCTTCCAGTTCCTCGCACCTGTGTGCTCGCTGCTGCAGCAGTACATCACCGTACCGGAGAAACTCCTGCAGGTGATTGCCTTCCTGCTGATCCTGGTAGTGGTGAGCCTGGTGGTACTGCTGCTGGCGAAAGTGCTTACAAAGGTGATCGAAATGGCCCTGCTGGGCTGGCTGAACAAGGCGCTGGGCGTAGTTTCTTCCGTCCTGATCACGGCCGTGGTCCTGGGGGTGCTCATCATCCTCTTCGACACGGTGAACGTCCAGTTCGAACTGGTAAAATCCGACATCCTGGAGACATCGGTCATCTATGGCATCCTCAAGGACTTCGGCTATTTTATCTTCCCGTTCCTCAAACAACTGCTGATGTCTTCAGCCGCAACTGAATAATATGGCACGCATCCTCCTTCTGGAAACATCCACGGCCACCCTGTCGGCCGCCCTCGCAGACAACGGTAAAGTGGTGCAGGAAAGAATCTGCACCGAGCCCCGCCAGCAGGCATCCCTGGCAGCTCCCATGGTAAAGGAAGTGCTGGACGCCGCCGGCATTACGGTAGCGGATTGCGACGCCGTCTGCGTTAGCAAAGGCCCCGGTTCCTATACCGGTCTCCGGGTGGGCGTCTCCACCGCCAAAGGGCTCTGCTTCGGCGCCGGCATCCCCCTGCTCTCGGCCGGGACGCTGGACATCCTGGCGGCACAGGCCAGGGAGATTCCCTGCCCGACCGGGCAACTGCGATACGTCGTCCCGATGATCGACGCACGCCGGATGGAAGTCTATACAGCCGTCTACACACCTGACGGGCATCGGCTTACGGAGGTATCCCCCCTGGTGGTCGATGCTTCTTCCTTCGCCGACAGGCTCCAGGAAGGGCCCGTGCTCTTCATCGGCGACGGCGCCCTCAAATGCAAGGAGGTCATTTCCTCCCCCAACGCCTTCTTCCGCGAGACCGCTCCCCTGGCATCGGCCATGGCGGGCCTCGCCCAGCGCGCCTTCGACAAAAAAAGGTTCGAAGACATCGCGTACTTCGAACCCTTTTACCTGAAAGATTTTATTGCTACCGTTCCTAAGAAGAAACTGTTTTAGAGTTTCTTTCTCAGGTAGGCCCTGATGTCTGCGGCGCTGGAGACGTTGGCAGACGGATCCAGTTCTCCGTCGACCAGGAACCAGGCCATGGGAACGTCGGAAACTCCGTAGAGCGAGACGTAAGGGGACTGGTCGGCCCGGGTATCGCAGACATTCACCCAAGGGAGTTTCTGGTTGCGCACGACGCTGGCCCAGGCGGACTTGTCGGTATCCAGCGCGACGGAATAAATCTCGAAACCCTTGCCTTTGAACTCATCGTAAAGAGGCACCAGGCCATCCAGATTGTACATTTTCTGAGCCGCGGTGGAAGACCAGAAATAGAGCATGGTCACCTTGGAGACAGCCTCGCTCAGTTTCCTGTTCTTTCCGTCCAGACCGGGCAGGTCGATGTCAATGAAAGACACTTCTTCCGCGTCCTTGAGGCGGTTGTTCACCTCCAGCTGGCCCAGGCGCTTCTGCACCTCGGCTTCCAGCGCCTTCACGTAACGGGATTCCGGATAAACCGTTTTGAGAGAATCGCAGACGTTGCGCATGAGGATTCCGTCCGTTGCCTGGCCGAACACGGGGAGGCCGTCGTTCAGCTGCTGGAAGAACACAGGCACTACCGTAAGGGAGCGGGGGTTGTTCATCACATACTTTACACGGTCCCTGTAATACTTGACATAGGCCCGGTTGAGGGATGCATCCGGATTGCTTTCCCGCTCGATAATGCGCGACATTTCCCGGATGACGGCATTGTAGTCGTTTTCCACCTGCTGGAGTTTGAGTGTCTCGGGAGAACCTTCCACGCTGTAGGCTCCCAGCGTGTCCGTACGGACCATGACATGGTCTCCTTTCTGCAGGAGCAGAGAGGCGATCTGGCGGTCACCGTAGAACAGGTAGATGAACTCCGGACGGGCGTCTTTGAGGTTGAGCTGGTAGCTGAACGCGCCGGATGCGTTGGCCTTCACGCTGTCCAGCAGCTGGTACCGGTTGACATCGAGCAATTTGACAGCCAGCTGCTTGCCTGCACCATCGGCCAGGACTCCGCTGATTACGGTGTTCTTTCCTGCGCAAGAAGCCAGGACGGCGGCCACCGTGGCGATGGCGGCGATGCGGTTAAAGATTCTCATATTCGACGAGGATTGCATCTGCGATGGCCTTCATCTCGGAAGCTTCCAACTGCAGTTTGGGTTTACGGAAATCCATGTCTCCCTCGGTCTGGAGGGGCACCAGATGGATGTGGGTATGCGGCACTTCCATGCCCAGCACAGCTACGCCTACGCGCTTGCAGGGAACGGCTTTCTTGAGGGCGATGGCCACTTTGCGGGCGAATTTGACAAGGCCCTCATAGGTGTTCTCGTCCAGATGGAAGATGTAGTCGTCCTCCACATTCTTGGGGATGACCAGGGTATGCCCTTTGGCCAGCGGGGAAATATCCAGGAAGGCGTAGAAGTCTTCGCTTTCCGCGCATTTGTAGGAGGGAATTTCGCCGTGGGCGATTTTGGTGAAGATGGTTGCCATAGGTTACAGGGAGATTTCCTCGATTTCGAATTTCATGACGCCGTTGGGGACTTTGGCCTCCACCGTCTCACCTTTGCCATGGCCGATGAGCGCCTTGGCGATGGGCGTGGTTGCGGCCAGCAGGCCCTTGGAGAAATCGGCCTCGCTTTCCGGGACGATCTGGAAGTTCATGGTCATTTTGTTGGCCATGTTTTTCACCTTCACTTTGGAAAGGAGCTGCACGGTGTCGGCGCTGAGTTTGCTCTCGTCGATCACGCGGGCATTGGCCACCTTCTCCTTGAGGCGGGCGATTTTCACTTCCAGCAGACCCTGTGCATCGCGGGCGGCGTCGTACTCTGCATTTTCGGAGAGGTCTCCCTTTTCCCTGGCTTCTGCGATTGCCGCAGAGATCACCGGCCGCTGGGCCAGTGCTTCGGCGAGTTCCTTCTTGAGCTTGTCAAGCCCCGCCTGAGTCATCATTTCAATAGCCATATCGTTTGTTTTTGTAATTATCAAAAAAAGGAGCCGACGACCGTTACCCGGTCGTCGCCCTTACTGTTTGCAAAGATACAAATTAATTTGGAACTCCCGCACTTTCGGCGGTTTTTTTTGCCAGGCCGCTACCGCCTGTCCAACTGCCCTTCATATTCTTTCAACGCCTGGATGGCTTTGGGGCAGAGGATGAGGATGGTGATGACGGTGCCCCAGGCCATGAGGCCTACGCCGATGTCTCCGATCTGCCAGACCAGATCGGCCTCCCGGACGGCGCCGAAAACGACAGCCGCCAGCATCACGGCCTGCAGGAGACGGATGCACAGCTTTTCCCGCCGGGTATTCTTCCCGTGGAAAAGGTAGATGATGCTGGACTCGGCATAGAAGTAATAGGCCATGATAGTGCTGAATACGAAGAAGACCATGGCCACGGAAACGAACTGGCTGCCGAAGCCGGCGAACACGGAATCCACGGCGCTTTGGGTGAACCCGGCGTAATTGTTGCCCAGCGCCGGGGCATGGGCCAGCAGCATCTCCCCGTCCTGGCCGATGATGTTATAGGTGCCGGAAGTAAGGATCATCAGGGCGGTGGCGGTGCAGACCAGGAGGGTATCGACATAGACGGAGAAAGCCTGCGCCAACCCCTGCTGGGCAGGATGTTCCACATCGGCCGCGGCGGAGACGATGGCCCCGGTTCCCTGCCCTGCCTCGTTGGAGAAGATGCCCCGCTTTACGCCCATTGCGATGGTGGAACCGATGATGCCGCCGCAGACGGGATTGATTCCGAAGGCATTGGTAAAAATGGACGCGAATACGCCGGGAACGTCCTGGATATGAAAGCCGATGACCACCAGCGAAAGGATGATATACCCGAAAGCCATGAAAGGAGTGACGATGGACGCGACCCGGGCAATCCGCTGCACCCCGCCGATCACGACGATTCCCAGCAGGATCGCCAGGCCGATACCGGTGGCCAGCGGAGGAATGGGAAAAGCATTTTTCAGGGCCATGGAGGCCCCGTTGGACTGCACCGTAACCAGGAAAAAGCCGCAGCTGAGAAGGGTGACGGCCGCAAACAGGACGCCCAGCCACCGCTTGCCCAGCCCCTTTTCCATGAAGCAGAAAGGACCGCCGCGGAACCCGGACGGATGCGAAAACTTGTATATTTGCGACAAGGTCGATTCCACAAAAGCGGTGGAAGCCCCGAAAAAGGCCACGACCCACATCCAGAACACGGCTCCGGGCCCGCCGAAGGCAATAGCCGTTGCCACCCCCACGATATTGCCGGTCCCCACCCGCCCGGAAAGGGCGATGCAGAAAGCCTCGAACGATGAAATCCCGCCGCCGTCATCCTTCTTCTTGCTGAAGAGCGAGCGGAGCATAAGCGGGAAACGCCGGATCTGGACCATCCGCGTCCGCACGGAAAAATACAGCCCGGCCAACAGCAACAGTACCACCAGCCCAGGATTCCAGACAATGTCATTCAGGGTCGATACGATTTTTTCCATGCCTTAAAGGTAAGAAAAACCATCGACAATCCCAACAACACGGTTCAACCTGCGGCA
>JAFUWW010000063.1 GCA_017471085.1 Bacteroidales bacterium
AATCAGTGCCAGTGCAACGAGGATTTTTTTCATAGCAGTAAAGTGAAACCTGTTTATTTCTTCAAAAATACGCAATAAATAGCAAAAGAAAAGCAATTGAAACAAGTTTTTTACTGTGCGACGATCCGTACCATGGCCAGGGAACCGGTGCCGCGGGGAATCTCCACTTCGAAGCGGATGGATACCTCCTCACCGGCAGCGATGTCGGCCCGCTCACCTCCATTGTTGTATTTTGAAAAGATTATTCATAAATTTGCGTGATTCGAGCCACAGAGATTATGAAAAAAGCCATCCTTGCCTTATTTGCCTCCCTGTCCCTGCTGCTTACTTCCTGCGGCAGCCAGTTCAATGCGCTCCGCGCCGTCCAGGGCGGTATGTATGCCCTGCAGGCCCTTACCCTGACCGATGCCCAGGTGCAGGACTATGTGCACCAGTACATCACCCAGCTGGATGCCCAGAGCACGGTGATGCCGGAGAGCAACTCCTATACGAAGCGCCTGAGGAACCTGACCAAGGGCATCACGGACGTGGACGGCATTCCGCTGAACTTCAAAGTGTACAAGGAGAATGAGGTGAACGCTTTCGCATGCGCGGACGGGAGCGTGCGCGTATACACCGGTATTATGGATGCCATGACGGACAACGAACTGCTGGGAGTGATCGGCCACGAGATCGGCCATGTGGCGCTCAAGCATACCCGCAAGCAGATGCAGCAGGCCATGATGACCAGCGCCGCCCTGGAGGGCATCGCCTCCGCCAGCAGCACGGCTGCCACGCTCACGGATTCGCAGCTCGGCGCCCTGGGAGAGGCCATCATCGGCGCACAGTTCTCCAAGTCCCAGGAGAGCCAGGCCGACGATTACGGCTATTCGTTCCTGGTGAATTCCGGCAAGAATCCCTGGGCGATCGTCATGTCATTCGAGAAACTGCAGGCCCTGGCCAGCGGCGCCACGGCCGGTCCCGTGGAGAATCTCTTCTCCACCCATCCGGACACCGCCACCCGCATCCAGCGCATGACGGAAAAATGTGTACATGACGGATATAAGCGTCCTACCAAATAACTATAGTTTGGCGTAGGTCTTCTGGATAAACCGGGCCTTGTCGATGATGAAACGCTCGTGCGTTCCCTCGCCGATGAGGCCTTTTTCGTCGTAGGCGGCCACCCGGAATACCAGACGGCGGCGGTCGATCTCCACCAGTTCGCTCTCGCACCGGACCTTCATCCCCACCGGCGTGGCGCTGCAGTGCGACACGTTTACGGCCGTCCCCACCGTGTCCTGGCCTTCCTCCAGCTGGGGGAGTACGCTTTCCAGGCAGGTTTTCTCCATCAGGCCGATCATCATGATGGTGGCGTAAACTTCCACATTGCCGCTTCCGAGCGACTGGGCCGACCGCTCCGGGGTGGCCTCCGATTCCCTGTATCCTTTGATTCCGGTTTCCAGCATATCTTCAAATTTTTGCAAAAATACAAAATTGTCCGCCTTTGTCAAAATTAAAAGTTTTTATGGCAGAATCAATTTAATTATAAAGGAGAAATGATTTAATTTTGCATCCGTACAAAACTGATAATCCCATGGCAGACAAACACAACTTCCTTGCATTCGACTGCGGCGCCACTTCCGGCCGTGCGGTCCTGGCCACATTCAACGACGGTTCCTTCGAGATGAAGGAGGTATACCGTTTCCCCAGCGGCATCATCGAGCTGGGCGGAAAGTACTACTGGGACATCGTAGCCATCTACGAGCATTTCTGCAAATGTCTCTCGGAGCTTGGCAGGCAAGGTGTTGAGATTGAATCCATCGGTATTGATACCTGGGGCGTGGATTTCGGCTTCGTCGCCAAGGACGGCTCCCTGCTGGGAAATCCCCGCGCCTACCGCGACCCTTACACGGAAGGCATTCCGGAAGAAGTGTTCCGTATCATCCCGCGCGAAGAACTCTACGCAGCCACGGGCATCCAGATCCTGAACTTCAACTCCATCTTCCAGCTGTATGCCCAGACCAAGGAAAATTTCGCTCCCCTCGAGTATGCAGACTCCATCCTCTTCATTCCGGACCTGCTCTCCTATATGTTGACAGGAAACAAAGTTTGCGAGTATACGGACGCTTCCACTTCCGGTATGATGAACCAGACTACCCGCCAGTTCGAGAAGTCCCTGCTGGAGCGTCTCGGCGTCCGGACCGATGTGCTGCTGCCCATCGTACAGCCCGGCACCGTGGTGGGAACCCTCCGCAAATCCATCGCCGGGCGCTGCGGCCTTCCGGAGATTCCGGTCATCGCCATCGCCGGCCACGACACGGCATCGGCCATCGCCGCCGTCCCTGCGGAGGACGAGAAATTCGCCTACCTCTCCAGCGGCACCTGGAGCCTGATGGGTATCGAAACCCCTGCTCCCATCATCAACGAAGAGAGCACCCGCCTCAATTTCACCAATGAAGGCGGCATCGACGGCACCACCCGCTTCCTCAAGAACATCACCGGCATGTGGATCCTGGAGCAGAGCCGCAAGATCTGGGAACCGGACGGCAAGAAGTACTCCTATGCAGAGATCGAGGCCATGGCCCAGAGCGAGAAGGACTTCCCGTCCCTCATCAATCCGGACGATCCGCGCTTCGCCGCTCCCGCCAACATGGTGGAGGCCATCGACAGCTACCTGAAAGAAACCAACCAAAGAGTGCCGGAGAGCATTGCCCAGTATATCAGCTGCATCTACCACAGCCTCGCCAACCGCTACAAAGAGGTGGTGGACATGCTCCAGCAGTTCGCTCCGTTCAGGATCGAGAAACTGCACGTGATCGGCGGCGGCAGCGCCAACGCCACCATGAGCCAGTGGACGGCCGATGCCCTGGGCATCCCCGTAGTGGCAGGCCCCACCGAGGCGACGGCCATCGGCAACGTGATGCTGCAGGCCCGTACCGCCGGCCTGGTGAAAGACCGCTGGGAGATGCGCCGCCTCATCGGCAAGGCCTTCTCCGTGAAAACTTACTATCCTTCAAAATAATAAATAACACAAAACACTTGATATTATGAAAGAAGCACAGATTCTCAAAGCTTACGAGATTGCCAAGGAGCGTTACGCTGCCGTTGGCGTAGACACCGACAAGGCCATTGAAACCCTGGAGAAGACCCCCATCTCCCTGCACTGCTGGCAGACCGACGACGTGATCGGTTTCGAGAGCGCGGACGGCCTTTCCGGCGGTATCCAGACCACCGGCAACTATCCCGGCCGTGCCCGCAACATCGACGAGGTGCGCAAAGACCTGGAATTCGTGAAGACCCTCCTCGCCGGCAACCACCGCGTGAACCTCCACGAGATTTACGGTGACTTCGGCGGCAAGTTCGTAGACCGCGACCAGTGCGGCGTAGAGCATTTCCAGAGCTGGATCCAGTGGGCCAAGGAGAACAACTTCAAACTGGACTTCAACTCCACTTCCTTCGGCCACGCCAAGAGCGGAGACCTGTCCCTGGCCAACCCGGATCCCGCCATCCGCGAATTCTGGATCGAGCACACCAAACGCTGCCGCCGCATCGCCGACGCCATGGGCAAGGCCCAGAACGACCCTTGTATCATGAACATCTGGGTCCACGACGGTTCCAAGGACCAGACCGTGGAGCGCAAGCGTTACCGTGAGATTTTCGCCGATTCCCTGGACGAGATTCTGAAGGAAGACCTGCCCGGCATGAAGACCTGCCTGGAGGCCAAGCTGTTCGGTATCGGCCTTGAGAGCTACACCGTGGGTTCCCATGACTTCGTGGCCGGCTACTGCGCCACCCGCAAGCTCATGTACACCCTGGACACCGGCCACTATGAGATGACCGAGAACGTGGCCGACATGGTCGCCTCCCTGCTCCTGTTCGTCCCCGAGCTCATGCTCCACGTCTCCCGTCCTATCCGCTGGGACTCCGACCACGTGACCATCATGAACGACCAGACCCTGGACCTGTTCAAGGAAATGGTACGTGCCGATGCCCTCAGCCGCTGCCACATCGGCCTGGATTACTTCGATGCCGCCATCAACCGCATCGGCGCCTACATCATCGGTACCCGCGCCACGCAGAAGTGCGTCCTGAGCGCCCTGCTGGAACCGCTCGCCAAACTGCGTGAGTACGAAGACGCGGGCAAGGGCTTCCAGCGCCTCGCCCTCCTGGAAGAGGCCAAGACCCTCCCGTTCGGCGCCGTGTT
The DNA here is from genome assembly GCA_017471085.1 of Bacteroidales bacterium. The sequence goes on from JAFUWW010000063.1 coordinate 4,184, forward strand.
CGATTATTTCAACTTCAAGAACGGCGTGCCCGTGGGCGAGGACTTCATCCCTTGCATCGAGCAGTACGAGCGCGAAGTAACCTCCAAGCGTTAAGAGTGATGCCCGGTCAGGCCGGGCATGACTGTTTGTCTGGCCTGACCCTTAATAATTACGGATATGAATCTTGTCATAGGACTCCTTATCATCGCCATCGGCGCCTTCTGCCAGTCTTCCAGCTACGTTCCCATCAACAAGATCAAGAAGTGGAGCTGGGAAAGCTACTGGATTATCCAGGGCGTCTTCGCCTGGCTGCTTTTCCCGCTCGTCGGCTCGCTGCTGTCCCTGTCCGGGACCGGCGGCAGTTTCGGCGACCTGCTCGGCCTGATGAACGCCAATCCCAAGGACACCTGGCTCACCATCCTGTTCGGTGTGCTCTGGGGTGTGGGCGGTCTCACTTTCGGCCTCAGCATGCGCTATCTGGGCGTGGCCCTCGGACAGAGCATCGCCCTGGGCACCTGCTCGGGCCTCGGTGCCATCCTGGGTCCGGTTTTCACCGGCAAGACCGGTGACCTCACCAGCGCCGTGATCATCGGCGTCGTGGTCACCCTCATCGGTATCGCCATCATCGGTATCGCCGGCTGGATGAAGTCGGCAGCCCTTCCGGAAGAGCAGAAGAAAGAGGCCGTGAAGGACTTCAATTTCGGAAAGGGTCTGTTCGTGGCCGTCCTGGCCGGTTTCATGAGCGCCTGCTTCAATATCGGCCTCAGCTTCGGCGACGGCCTGTATCTGGAGGGCACCAAGCCCATCTTCCAGACGCTGCCCGCCACCATGCTGGTCACCTTCGGCGGTTTCCTCACCAACGCCTGCTACTGCTTCTTCCAGAACAGCAAGAACAAGACCTGGGGCGACTACAAGCAGGGCTCCCTGTGGGGCAACAACCTCCTGTTCTGCTGCCTGGCCGGCCTGCTCTGGTACAGCCAGTTCTTCGGCCTGTCCCTGGGCAAGGGTTTCCTCACGGACTACCCGGTGCTCATCACTTTCAGCTGGTGCATCCTGATGGCGCTGAACGTCGTGTTCTCCAACGTCTGGGGCATCATCCTCAAGGAATGGAAGGGCGTTTCGCGCAAGACCATCGTGGTGCTTGTGTGCGGCCTGGCCGTCCTTATCTTCAGTACTTTCCTGCCGCAGCTGCTGGCACAGTAAACAATTAAACTTCCTGAAAAACACACAATAAAATGGCAAATGTGGTCATAATGCCCAAACAGGGCCAGTCCGTGGAGAGCTGTATTGTCTCCGAGTTCAAGAAGAAAGTAGGCGACACCGTCAAAGTGGGCGATGTCCTCTTCGGATACGAAACCGACAAGGCCACCTTCGAGGAGGAATCCAAGTTCGAAGGTGTGGTCCTGGCCTGTTTCTTCAATGACGGAGACGAAATCCCCGTCCTTACCAATGTGATGGTGATCGGCCAGCCCGGCGAGTCTTTCGCCGAGTTCGCCCCCGCGGGTGCCGCAGCTCCTGCAGCGAAAGCTCCCAAGGCCGAAACCGCCCCGGAGGCTCCCAAGGCCGCCGAAGCCGCAGTGGAAGCGGCCCCTGCCGCTGCAGTGCCCGGTGCTCCCGTGAGCCCGCGCGCCCGTACCATCGCCGCGGAGAAGGGGGTGGATACCGCCCGCGTAGCCGGAACCGGCCCTCACGGACGCATCATCGCCCGTGACGTGGAAGCCGCAGCCGCAGCCCAGGGAACCCTCACCGGGCTTGCCAAGGCCAGGATGGCCGACGGCGGCCTGGTCTCTCCCGGCACCGGCACCGGCCTGGCCGGCAGCGTGAAGGGCAGCGACCTCAAGGTCTGGCAGCCTAACCATACCGATATCGCCGGCGAAGGCGAGGAATTCAAGGTGGTCAAGATGTCCAACATGCGCAAGCTCATCGCCAAGAGCATGTACAACTCCCTCCAGAATTCCGCCCAGCTCACCCACATGCTGGGGGCCGATGCCCGCAAGATCCAGGCCCTGCGCAAGAAGGCCAAAAAAGCCCTCGAGGAAGGAAAGATCGACGCGAACATCACCATCAACGATTTCGTCTGCTTTGCCGTGATCAAGGCCCTGCAGAAGTTCCCGAACCTCAATTCCCACTGCCTGGGAGACGCCATGCGCCTTTTCAGCAGCGTGAATCTGGGCATCGCCGTGGATACCGAGCGCGGCCTTATGGTCCCCGCCGTTCCCCATGCCGATGAACTCAACATCGTAGGCCTGAGCAAGAAACTCAAGAAGGTGGCCGATGACAGCAAGAAGGGCAGCATCAATCCGGACCTCCTTTCTCCGGAAGCCGCTTCCTTCACCGTCTCCAACCTGGGCGGCTTCGGCGTGGAATGGTTCACCCCCATCATCAACGTGCCCCAAAGCGCCATCCTGGGTGTGGGTACCATTGTTCCCCGTCCCAAGGACCTCGGCGGCGGCGTGTATGCCTTTGTGCCTTACCTGGGCCTCAGCCTCACGTACGACCACCGCGCCATCGACGGCGGCGAGGCCACCCGTTTCCTCAAGCAGGTGGCTCAGGAAATCGAAAACCTGGAAGTTGAATTTTAATTCGTATCTTTATAGATTGTTATAAACTGAAAGAGTATGTACGATCTTGCAATCATGGGTGGAGGCCCCGGCGGATATGTGGCCGCAGGGCGTGCCGGCAATGCCGGTCTCTCCGTAGTGCTTTTTGAAAGAAGAGAACTGGGCGGCGTGTGCCTCAACGAAGGCTGCGTCCCCACCAAGACGCTGCTGTACAGCGCCAAAGTATACGATTATTCCCGTCACGCCGACCAGTACGGCGTAAAGGTAGACGGCTCCTCCATCGACTTCAGCGCCATCTTCAAGCGCAAGGAGAAGGTGGTCAAGAAGCTCGTCGGCGGCGTGAAGGCCCAGATGAAAGGGGCCAAGGTCGAGGTGGTGAAGGGCGACGCCCTCATCAAGGAGCGCGGGGCCGAAGGCATCGTCATCTCCTGCGACGGCAAGGACTTCCAGGCCAGGAACCTTCTCATCTGCACGGGCTCCGAGGCGGCCGTTCCGCCCATCCCGGGCCTGCGCGAAGGCCTCGGCGGCGCCGTGGTGACCAACCGCGAAATCCTCTCCCTGAGCGAGCAGCCCAAGGAGCTGGTGGTGATCGGCGGCGGTGTCATCGGCATGGAGTTCGCCAGCTTCTTCAACAGCATCGGCACCAAGGTTACCGTAGTGGAGATGCTCCCCAAGATCCTGGGTCCCCTGGACGATGAGATCAGCGCCATGCTCCAGGCCCAGTACGAGAAGAAGGGCGTGGAATTCCACCTCAGCTGCAAAGTGGTGGCCGTGGAAGGAAACGACGTGGTATATGAAGATCCCGAAGGCAAGACCTGCCGCGCCACCGGCGACAATATCCTTGTTTCCGTGGGCCGCAGGGCCAATTTCCAGGGCATCGGCCTGGAGAATATCGGTGTGGAGCTCGCCCTCAATCCCGCCGGCCGTCCCTACGGCATCAAGGTGGATGAGAAGATGCGCACCAACGTGCCCGGCGTCTATGCCGCAGGCGACGTGACCGGCTTCTCCATGCTGGCCCATACCGCTTCCCGCGAAGGCGAGGTGGCCGTGAACAACATCCTCGGCAAGGCCGACCGCATGCGCTACAACGCCATCCCGGGCGTGGTGTACACCAATCCGGAAGTGGCCGGCGCCGGCGTCACCGAGGCCGAAGCTGCCAAGAAGGGCCTGGACTACACCGTGCTCAAGCTCCCCATGGCCTATTCCGGCCGTTTCGTGGCGGAGAACGAGCGGGGCGAAGGCCTCTGCAAAGTGATCGTGGGCAAGAAGTACCACGAAGTGCTGGGTGTCCACATGCTGGGCAACCCCTGCTCCGAAATGATCCACAGCGCCTGCATCGCCATCGAGCAGGAGATGACCGTGGAGCAGCTCAAGGAAGTGGTTTTCCCGCATCCTACCGTATCCGAAATTTTGAAAGAAACTGTATTTACCCTGAAATAAGCCATGCCTAAGTCATTATTTATCGACCCCAACGAGGTGCTCCGTCCCAAAGAGCACGAAATCAACTTTCCCAAGATTCCCGTGATGCAGTACAGCAAGTCCGTCAAGGACGAGCTGAAAGAGGGCAACTTCACCAAGGAAGACCTCAAGCGCATCTATCGCGACATGTTCGTGATCCGCGAGTTCGAAACCATGCTCAACCTGGTGAAGACCACCGGCGGATACAACGGCGTGGAGTACAACAACCCGGGTCCCGCCCACCTTTCTGCCGGTCAGGAAGCAGCGGCTGTGGGTATGGCATATAACCTGGACACCGACGACTTCATCTTCGGCAGCCACCGTTCCCACGGTGAAATCCTCGCCAAGGGTCTCCGTTCCATCGAGATCCTGCCGGAGGCCGAACTCAAGAAGGTGATGGACGAATTCTGGGGCGGCGCCACCGTAGCCGTTGCCGGAAAGGATTTCAAGGGCACGACCAAGGAGCTGGGCGTCCGCTTCCTCCTCTACGGTGCCATGGCCGAGATTTTCGCCCGTACCACCGGTTTCAACAAGGGCCTCGGCGGCTCCATGCATACTTTCTTCACTCCCTTCGGCATCTATCCGAACAACGCCATCGTGGGCGGTTCCGGTTCCATCGCCGTGGGTGCGGCCCTCTATAAGAAGGTGAACCGCAAGAAGGGTATCGTCGTGGCCAACCTGGGCGACGGCGCCATGGCCCGTGGCCCGGTGCTGGAAGGCATGACCTTCGCTTCCATGGACCAGTTCAAGACCCTGTGGGAAGGCGACATGAAGGGCGGTCTCCCGGTGCTCATCAATGTAATGGACAACCAGTACGCCATGGGCGGACAGACCCGCGGCGAGACCATGGGTTATACCTTCCCGGCCCGCCTGGGCGCCGGTTTCAACCCGGAGGCCTGGCATGCAGAGCGCGTGGACGGCTACAACCCGCTGGCCGTGATCGACGCTTTCCGCCGCAAGAAGGCTCTGCTGGAGAAGAAGGAAGGCCCGTGCCTGCTGGATGTGGTGACCTACCGTTACAGCGGCCATTCCCCGTCCGACCAGTCCTCGTACCGTACCAAGGAAGAGATGGAAGCCTGGCAGGCCGAAGACTGCATCCTGGGCTACGGCCGCAAGCTCATCGAGGCCGGCGTGGCCACCCAGGAAGACCTGGACGCCATCCAGGCCTATGTGAAGGACGTCATCTTCGAGATGTACAAGCTCGCCATCGACGAGAAGGTATCCCCTCGTATGGACCTCGTGAAGGACAACGAACTGCTGGGTGAGATGATGTTCTCCAACGGCAGCGTCGATTCCCTGGGCGATGCCAAACCCGAGGTGAACCACCCGATGGAGGAGAATCCGCGCGTGAAACAGATCGCCGGCAAGACCCGTTTCTACAAGGACGCCGAGGGCAAGCCGGTGAGCAGCATGAAGATGTACAACTTCCGCGACGGTGTGTTCGAAGCCATCATAGACCGTTTCTATAAGGACTCCAGCCTCATCGCCTACGGCGAGGAGAACCGTGAGTGGGGCGGCGCCTTCGCCGTGTACCGCGGTCTCACCGAGGCCCTGCCTTACCACCGCCTGTTCAACAGCCCGATCGCCGAGGCTGCCATCATCGGCACGGCCATCGGCTACGCCATGTGCGGCGGCCGCGTGATTCCGGAAATCATGTACTGCGACTTCCTCGGCTGCTGCGGCGACGAGATCTTCAACCAGCTGCCCAAGTGGCAGGCCATGTCCGGCAACATCCTCAAGATGCCGGTGGTGGTGCGCGTGAGCGTGGGCTCCAAGTACGGTGCCCAGCACAGCCAGGACTGGACCTCCCTGTGCACCCATATCCCCGGCCTCAAGGTGGTGTTCCCGGTGACTCCGTACGATGCCAAGGGCCTCATGAACAGCGCCCTGCAGGGTACGGACCCTGTGATCTTCTTCGAGAGCCAGCGTCTTTACGGTATCGGCGAGCAGTTCCATGAGGGCGGCGTACCGGCCGAGTACTACGAGATTCCGCTGGGCGAGCCCGACGTGAAGCGTGAGGGCAAGGATGTGACCTTCCTCACCATCGGCGCCACGCTGTACCGCGCCCTGAAGGCTGCCGACGAACTCAAGGAGAAGTATGGCATCGAGGCCGAGGTCATCGACGCCCGCACCCTGGTTCCGTTCAACTACGAGAAGGTGGTCGAGTCCGTGAAGAAGACCGGCCGTATCATCATTGCCGGCGACGCTACCGCCCGCGGTTCCTACCTGAACGACCTGGCCGCCAACATCGCCGACCTGTGCTTCGACTATCTTGACGCCGCTCCCGTGGTGCTGGGCTCCCGCAACTGGATCACCCCTTGCCACGAGCTGGAAGAGGCTTTCTTCCCGCAGCCTAGCTGGTTCCTGGATGCCATCCACGAGAAGATGTTCCCGCTCAAGGACTACTCTCCCGTGACCAACCAGACCGCCGCACAGCAGATTCTCCGTTCCAAGAAAGGAATCTAAGCCATGACAGACGTTAATGCCCATCTCCATACACCGTATTCGTTCAGCGCCTTCGAGTCCATCCCGCAGGCGCTGGACCTTGCGGCCGGGGAAGGAGTGAAGGTGGTCGGTATCAACGACTTCTACTCCATGGACGGATATGGGGAGTGGAAGGAAGGCTGTGCGGCGCGCGGTCTCTTCCCGCTTTTCAATATCGAGTTCATCTCCCTCAACAGCGAAGACCAGGCGGCCGGTCTCAGGGTGAACGACCCCAACAACCCCGGCCGTACATACCTGAGCGGCAAAGGCCTGGCCTTTCCGGTGATCCTCTCCGGTGAACCGGCCCGCGAACTCGCCGCCGTGAAGGCCGAATCCAACGCCCAGGTGGAGCGTATGTGCGAGAAGCTGAATGCGCACCTGAAGGCTGTGGGCGTGGGTATCGTCCTGAATTTCAAGGAGATTGAGAAGGTCCTTACCCGGGGCTCCATCCGGGAACGTCATCTGGCCAAGGCCCTGCGCCTGAAGGTGGATGCCCTGGGCACAGCCGACAAGGCTGCCCTCTACGGGCAGATTTTCGGCAAGCCTCTCAAGTCCGATCCGGACCGTTTTGCGGCCGTGGAGAACGAAATCCGGGGCAACCTCCTCAAGAGCGGCGGCGCTGCCTTCGTACCGGAAGACCCCAAGGCTTTCCTGCCGATGGCCACCGTCCAGCGCATCATCGAGGCAGCCGGCGGCATCCCCACCTATCCTTTCCTGGGCGATGACGCCAAGGGCAGCTTCACCGATTTCGAGGCCGATCTCCAGAAGGCTGCCGATCTTCTCAAGCGCCGCGGTTTCCGCAGCGTGGAATTCATCACCACGCGAAACACCACCGCCGTGCTGGAGCAGTATGCCGGTTATCTGGAGGACGAAGGCTTCGTGGTGACCTTCGGCTCCGAACACAACACGCCCGCCATGGAGCCCATCCGGCTCCGTACCCGGGACGCGGAAGGCCTCAGCGAGAAGCTCCGGGCCATCAATTATCGCGGTGCCTGCGCCGTGGCCGCCCATCAGGCAGGCCTTGACAGCATCGACGCCGGTGACGAACTGATTCAAAAAACTGTTAAACTATGACTCCCGTAGAACAACTGGTAGCAATTTCCCGTAAATACGGCGCCGACTCGCGTTTCGTGATCGCCGGCGGCGGAAACACTTCATACAAAGATGCTGAAAAGCTGTGGGTGAAGGCCAGCGGCCATGCCCTCGCCACCATCGGCGAGGACGGTTTCGCCATCCTGGACCGTGCTCTTCTGAATCCGATGGGCGAGAAGGTGTACAGCACCGACGTGGCCCTTCGCGAAGAGCAGGTAAAGAACGACCTGGCATCGGCCTGCCTTACCAGGGACCGCCGTCCCTCCGTGGAGACGTCCCTCCATAACTGCATGAGCTTCAGTTATGTGGTGCACCTGCATCCCACGCTGGTGAATGGCCTCATGTGCTCGCAGAATGCCGCGGCCCTCTGTGCGGAACTGTTCCCGGAGGCCCTCTATATCGAGTACACCGACCCCGGTTACACCCTTTTCAAGAAAGTGTATGACCGGATCCAGGCCTGCAAGAAAGCTTCCGGCAAGGAGCCTCAGGTGATTTTCCTGCAGAATCACGGCGTCTTCGTAGGGGCTGACACCACCGAAGAAATCGACCGGATTTATGACGGCATCATCGGGAAGCTCCAGCAGCGCACGGCCGCCATCCCGGAAGGGGAGAGCCCTGTCTGCGACTGCGTCACCGAGGTGATTCCCGCCATCCGCCAGATCCTCTCCCGCGGAGGAAGGGGCCTGAAGACCCTGCAGATCACGAAGAACGCCCTGGTGGACAAGTTCCTGGAGAACCCCTCCGCCGTGAGCGTGCCTTTCACCCCGGACATCATCGTCTATTGCAAGAGCGAGTATATCGTCCTCAATTCCGACGACCTCGTGAAAGAAGCAGAGGAGAAGATCGAGGACTATGTGGTCCGTCGCGGTCATACCCCCAAGGTGCTGCTGGTGAAGGGAATCGGCCTGGTGGCTGTGGGAGACCACGCCAAGAATGCCGGCATCATCACCGAGGTGTTCCTGGATGCCATGAAGGTGGCCTTCTACGCGGAGAGCTTCGGCGGCGCCCACGGCATGGAGCCCGCCTGGATCCATTTCATCGATACCTGGGAGGTGGAGAACTACCGCCGCAAGGTGGCTGCAGGCGCCTCGCAAGGCCGTGTGGAAGGAAAGACCATCATCGTGACGGGTGCCGCCCAGGGCTTCGGCGAGGGCATCGCCCGTGAACTGATGGGCCAGGGCGCCAACATCGTGGTTGCCGACCTCAACGAGGCGGTAGGTGCCGCAACGGCTGCTTCCTTCAATGCATCGGCCAGGAACAACCGCGCCATCTTCGTGAAGACCAACGTGGCCGATATGGAAAGCCTCGGCAACCTGATGAAGCAGACCATCCTGAACTTCGGTGCGCTGGACGTGTTCGTGAGCAACGCCGGTGTGCTGAGGGCCGGCGGCCTGGAGGCCATGACGCCGGAGAATTTCTCCTTCGTGACCAACATCAACTACAACGCCTACTTCTACTGCGCCAAGGTGGCCTCTCACATCATGAAGATCGAGACGGCGGCCGATCCCGAGTACTTTGCCGATATCGTGCAGGTGAACTCGAAGAGCGGTCTGCGCGGCTCCAAGGCCAATTTCGCCTATGCCGGCGGCAAGTTCGGCGGTATCGGCCTCACCCAGAGTTTCGCCCTGGAGTTGGCTCCTTTCCGCGTGAAAGTGAACAGCATCTGCCCCGGCAACTTCTACGACGGCCCGCTGTGGAGCAATCCGGAGAACGGCCTGTTCGTGCAGTACCTGGCTGCAGGCAAGGTGCCCGGAGCAAAGACCGTGCAGGATGTGAAGGACTACTATCTGGCCCAGGTGCCCATGCGCAAGGGCTGCAATCCGGCCGATGTCACCAAGGCTATCCTGTATGCGATCGAGCAGACCGGTGAAACCGGCCAGGCCATTCCGGTTACAGGAGGTCAGGTAATGCTTGCATAAACGCTCGACGTTACCCCACCCCCCCTCCCTCGGGGAGGGGACTTGAAGATTAAAAACAATTGAAACACAGATATGAAAACCAAAGCAGTACGCCTTTACGGCAAAGACGATCTCCGGCTGGAGGAGTTCGAACTTCCTCAGATCAAGGAAGATGAAATCCTGGCCAAAGTGGTGAGCGACAGCATCTGCATGTCGTCCTACAAGGCCGCCCACCAGGGTGCCGACCACAAGCGGGTTCCCAATGATGTGGCTCAGAATCCTACCATCATCGGCCATGAATTCGCCGGTGAAATCCTGGAAGTGGGCAAGAAGTGGCAGGGACAGTTCAAGCCCGGCGACAAGTTCTCCATCCAGCCCGCCCTCACTTACGAAGGCGGCCCGGTGGGTGTACTGTCGGCCCCGGGTTATTCCTACAAGTATATCGGCGGCGACGCCACTTACGTGGTGATTCCCGCGGAGGTGATGGAGCAGGGCTGCCTGCTGCCCTACAAGGGTGAAGGTTTCTACCCGGCCTCCCTCAGCGAGCCGCTTTCCTGCGTGATCGGCGCCATGCATGCCTGCTATCACACCACCCCCGGTTCCTATGTCCATTCCATGGAAATCAAGGACGGCGGCAAGATGGCCCTGCTGGCCGGTGTGGGCCCCATGGGCCTCGCCTGCATCAACTATGTGCTGCACCGGGATGACCGCAAGCCGGCCCTCTTCGTGGTGACCGATATCGACCAGACCCGCCTGGACCGTGCCGCATCACTCTATACCAAGGAGTTCGCAGCCTCAAGGGGCATCGACCTGCGGTATGTGAACACCGGCAATGTGGAAGACCCCGCCGCCATGCTCCGCGAGATCTCCGGCGGCACCGGCTATGACGAGGTGGTGGTGATGGCTCCGGTTCCGGCCGTCGTGGTCCAGGCCGATGACATCCTCGCCTTTGACGGCTGCCTGAATTTCTTCTCGGGCCCCGGAAAGGCCGATTTCAAGGCTCCGCTGAATTTCTACAACGTGCACTACGCATCCACCCATGTGGTGGGCACCTCCGGCGGCAACACCGACGACATGAAGGAAGCCCTCCACTACATGGGCAAGGGGATGGATCCGGCCGGACTGGTGACCCATGTGGGCGGTCTGAACGCCGTCATCGACACCACCCTCAACCTGCCTTCCGTCCCGGGCGGCAAGAAACTCATCTACACCCATATCGAGATGCCGCTGACCGCCATCGCCGATTTCGGCAAGGTGGGGAAACCCGTCTATGATGAGCTGGACCGCATCTGCAAGGCGCATCAGGGCCTCTGGAGCGTAGAGGCCGAGAATTACCTGCTTGCCAACGCAGACCAACTTTAACTGTTATTCCCGGCTTGACCGGGAATCTCTTTTTATTATGAAGAAGATTGATACCAAACTCATGCATCCGGCCGAGCAGATCGCGCTGATCATCGGCCGGATCTATCGCCGCAAGATGACTACCACTTCCGGCGGCAACCTGTCCATCATGGACGATAACGGCGACATGTGGATCACCCCTGCCGGTATCGACAAGGGCTCCCTCACACCCGCCGACATCATGTGCGTGAAGGCCGACGGCACCATCGTGGGACCGCACCGTCCTTCGTCCGAGTATCCGTTCCACCGGGCCCTGTACAAGATGCGTCCGAAACTGCGCTCGGTGATCCATGCCCATCCTCCGGGACTGGTCACTTTCAGTATCGTGCACCAGGTGCCGGACACCAGCATCATCCCGCAGGCCCGCGGCGTGTGCGGTCCGGTGGGTTTTGCTCCGTACGCCCTTCCGGGCAGCGAGCTGCTGGGCGAGAAGATCGCCGCTGAGTTCGAGAAGAATCCGGAGTACAAGGCCGTGATCATGGAGAACCACGGTGTGGTGCTCATGGGCGAGGATATCGCCGACGCTTTCCAGCGCCTGGAAACCCTGGAACTCTGCGCCCGGACCATCCTGAATGCCAAGACGCTGGGCAAGCCGGTCTATCTGAACGAAGACCAGCTGCTCCGTCACGAAAGGGCCATCCACGTGGATTTCAAGCACTTCATGAATGTGGAGCATCCCTCCGACGAGCGTGCCATCCGTACGGAAATCTGCGACATCGTCCGCCGTGCCTGCGCCCAGGGCCTCATGTGCTCCTCGTACGGAACGGCCTCGGTCCGCTGGAGAGGGGACGATTTCCTCATCACGCCCTCCGACAAGCAGCGCTGGGACATCGAACCGGAAGACATCGTCCAGGTGAAAGACGGGATGGTGGAAGCCGGCAAGAACGCGAGCCGTTCGGTGGCCCTCCATTATGAGATCTACCGCCGCAACCCCAAGATCAACAGCATCATCCTCACGCAGACGCCTTACCTGATGGGCTATGCCACCACTGGAGTGAAGTTCGACGTGCGCACCATTCCGGAAAGCTGGATTTTCCTCCAGGATATCCCGCAGTACCCGTTCGGCACGCAATACGCCGAGGTGGAGAAGATGGCCGATGGGTTCAAGCAGTTCCCGTGCGCCTTCCTCTCCAACGATGCCGTAGTGGTGACGGGCGACCGCCTCATCAACACCTTCGACAAGCTGGAAGTGGCCGATTTCAGTGCCCGTTCGCTGATCATGGCCGCCCCGGTAGGCAAACTGAACCCCATCACGGACTCCGAAATCGAAGAACTCCGCGTTGCTTTCCACGTAGGGGAGTAGTACCTCGTGGAGGCTAACTGACTGATCGTTAGCGCTTTAACGTATGTTGCTGTGTGTCCCCGGACGCACAGCAACATACGTTAAATGCCTTATAGCCAAAGAATTAGCCTCCACCGCGCTATGGCGTCAGTCGAAGGCCAGTCCCGAATAGCGACGGAGATAGAACTGGTCGATGGTGCCGTTTCCCTTGCGGGTAACCAGAAAGCGGACGATTTCCGCCACCTCTTCCGGCTCGATCAGTTCCGAAGGGTCGATGTCGGGGCGCATTTTCTTTACCATCTCCGTGGCGACTCCGCCCGGGCTGATCAGGTGCACCCGGATTCCGAAAGGCTGGACCTCTTTGGCAAATACCTTGGTGAACCCGGCGAGTGCATGCTTGGAGGAAGCATAGACGCTCTGGTGGATGTAGCCTTTGAACCCCACGACCGAAGAGATATTGATGACGATGGGCCTGGCGGATTGTTTCAGCGGCTCCAGGGCTGCCTGACACAGGAAAAACGGAGCACGGGCGTTCACGGCAAAGATGCGGTCCCATTCCTGCGGCGTCACATCCGTAAATGGACCTTTCTGGGGAATGCCGGCGCAGTTGACCAGCAGGTCGATGCCTCCGAACGCCTCCAGGGTTTCCTTTACGATCTTTTGGGCGGATGAGACATCGGTCAGGTCGGCCACGATGCAGCAGGTATTTGCGCTGCACTGCTTTGCCGTTTCTTCCAATGCGGCCCGGTCGCGGCCGACGAGCGCCAGGTCATAGCCGGTGCAAGCCAGCTCCAGGGCGATCGCCCTGCCGATTCCCCGGGACGCTCCGGTAACAATTGCTGTCATATCTCAGTGTTTTTGGATGATTACGCTCAGAATCAACGGATTCCCTGTTCTGGAATGAGGATCTTGTAGGTTTTTCCGGCCTTGTTGGTGAGTTTGGTGTCGCTGAGCCAGAGGTTGGCTTCCTTTAGGGCGGAGAAGGTGACGCCATGCTCCAGGGCGAAATCGACCAGGGAGGTGACGGGGCCGCTCACGGTGACGGTCTCGCGGAAGCGGAGGGGAGGGTACATCTCTTCCGGCTCCACCTGGAAGCCGAAGGCCGACGGATCTTCGAAGAACAGCTTGCAGGCCATCAGCCGGAACATGTAGCGGGAGGTTTCCTCCTTGAGCCAGAGCTCCAGGGCCGATGACTGCTTCTGCTCCGCCAGGCGTGTGGCGATGCCGCCCTGGCCGGCGTTGTAACTGGCCGCTACCGTCATCCAGTCGCCGAATTTGCGGTAGGCGTCCTTGAGGAAGGCGCAGGCCGCCAGGGTTTCCTTCTCGATGTTGAAGCGTTCATCGACCTCTGCGCTCACTTCCAGTTTGTAGGTGGCGGCGGTGGCTTTGGTGAACTGCCAAAGGCCGGACGCCCCGGTGACGGAGACGGCTTTGGGATCCAGGTTGCTCTCGATGGCCATCAGGTACTTGAGGTCCTCCGGGAGGCCCTGCTCCTTGAGCACGGGGACGATGAGGGCGAACATGCGCCGGCTCCGCTTGAGCATCAGCGTGGAGTTGGTGTGCATGTTGGTGAAGGCGATGAGTTCGCGGTCCAGCCGCTCGCGGAAATCCTGCCGGTCCAGCAGGATGGTTTCTCCGGCAAAGACTATTTTGTCCGGAACTGCAGGTGCCTTGGGATGGAGGGACTGGGCCCGGAGCAGGCTTGGCGGGAAGGAAAGAAGCAGGATTATGGCGGCTGTGACAATGTTTTTCATGTGCAAAATGTTTTCCGAAGATACAAAAAATGCCGATAATTATTGCAGAAAAAACGCCAAATCATTAAATTTGTACGCTTTGACCGACAATATCTTAACACGTAATACAATGAACCTGAAAGAAAACAAGTATGCGCAGTTCTATCTCTGCCGCGAAATGATGGACACCGTCCAGACCATCCGGAAGTTCAACCCCGCCGATGCAGACTTTATCGTGGAGTCGGCCAGGAAGACCGGGCACATCCTATTCTCCGGAGAGGGCTCCAGCCGCATCATGCCGGCCAAGAACGCCATCCGGAAGGCCCTGAAGTGGGGTGTGGACACCATGGTGCACACGGAAGGTTCCCATCAGGCCTGCGAGTACGACCTGAGCAAATATACCGTCCTGTGCGACTCCAACTCCGGCCGCACCAAGGAAACCCTCCTGCTCGCCAACCAGCTCAAGGCTGCCGGCCACAAGGAATTCTTCGGCGTCACTGCCAACGAGGGCACCCCGCTCTCTGAGGTATGCGTGAAAACCCACGTCCTGGGCTGCGGTTGGGAAGAGGCTGTCGCCGCCACCAAGAGCGTGGCAGAGCAGGCCCTCCTGTTCGAGACCGTGATCTGGAAGCTCGCCGGCAAGGACATCACCCCTTGCATCGCCCCCCTGGCCGACATGGTGGAGAAAGCCCTCACCCTGGAAATTCCTGCAGAGATTGTGGAATGGGCCCGCGGTGCCAAGACCATCTATTTCGCCGGCCTGAACGACGGCGTCACCGAGGAACTCACCCTCAAGACCAACGAGATCACCCGCCGCAAGAGCGACTTCCTGGAGGGGACCTACGCCCTCCACGGTCCGGAAGAGGTGATGGAAGACGGCGACATCGTGTTCGTGGTGAACCCCATCGAGAGCGAGTACGCCAAGTATCAGACTGTGTTCAACGGCGCCCATGTGCATGTAGTGGCCCTGGATACCAAGTCCACTCCGTTCACCACCATCATCGTCCCGGATGCCGGAGAACTGCAGGGCTATGTGTACCTCTGCGCCGGCTGGAACCTCCTGGTGGAAATTGCCAGCGCAGACGGCATCAACCTGGACAAGCCGGTGCGCGCCCGCAAGGTAGGAAACGAGATGTAATTTTCTTCCTGAAGATTTTGTTAAAGGGGCTGGCCTTCGGGCCGGCCCTCTTTTTGTCCCAGAAACTCCTTGATGGCGGGGACGATGTGGAACTTCATCTCCGGATAGGTAGGGAGGTGGCCGCCGGGGTAGCGGAAAGCCCGGCCGGGGAAGATACTTTCAAATTTGTCGACGCAATGGACCAGGGTGTCCTGCTCGCCGAAACAGCCTAACACCGCTCTGTCGGTATCAATTTCGCCTGTTTCCAGCGACTCATATTTCTGGCAAATCTCCTCGGTTATCAAAAATGAAAGTTCTCCGTTGCGCCTGGGAGAGAGATACTCCATAGGGCCGATATGCTGGCGGAGCAGGACGGAGATGTCGAGGTCCGGATTGATTACGACGGTTTGGGCTGCCTGCAGCCGGAGGGCCAGGAAGCCGCCCCAGGAGAGCCCGACCACCAAATCCGGCTTTTCTTTTTTATTTAAGGCGTCCAGTTCCGGCAGAGCCTGGTCCGGATCGATGGGAAGGTCCGGTGCCACTACCTCGGAAGGGCGCAGCAGCTGGCGCAGCATGTCCGCCATCTTATAGGCCCCGGACGAGGCCAGTCCGTGTATGAAGAGAATCTTGTGCATATGTGAAGCAAATGTAAGGCTTTTCAAGCAATTCTTGAAGTATTTGTCACATTATTTAAAGATTTTGCAAGGTAGCCATGAAGAAAAAAGGGTTACCTTTGCATCGACAAACTAACCTGAATCATTTTTTAAACCAACCAATAACCAACCATTATGACAAAATTCCTTAAAAAATGTCATTGACCTTGTGTCTGCTCTGCATTTCGGCAATTGCCGCATTTGCCCAGACCACGGTCAAGGGTGTCGTAGTCGACGCCAATGGTCCCGTCATCGGTGCAGCCGTGCTCGAAGTCGGAACCAACAATGGTACTTCTACGGGAATCGACGGTGACTTCACCCTCACCGTTTCCCGTGCCAACGCCACTGTGGAAGTGAGCTGCATCGGCTATGCCACGCAGACCTTCCCGGCCAACCAGGTTCCTTCCCGGATCCTTCTGGTTGAGGACTCCGAATTTCTGGAGGAAACCGTGGTCGTGGGCTACGTGTCCAGAAGAAGAGCAACGTCACCGGCGCCATCGCCCAGGTAAAGGCCGAGGCTCTCGAGAACCGCTCCGATTCCGACGTGGGCTCCGCCCTCCAGGGTAAGCTCGCCGGTGTGCAGGTGCTCACAACCTCCTCCGCTCCGGGTGCCAGCTCCAGCTTCCGTATCCGCGGTTATTCTTCCACCAACTCCTCTCCGGACCCGCTGATCCTCGTGGATGGTCTGAAGGTGAGAAGCATCGACTATCTGGATCCCGAATCCATCGAGTCCATTGAGGTGCTGAAGGATGCCGCCTCCGCCGCCATCTACGGCTCCCAGGCCGGTAACGGTGTCGTCCTCATTACCACCAAGAGCGGTTCCAAGGACAATGTCCGCATCTTCTACAACAACATGTTCACCTGGATGTCCCCGATGGAGAACATCAAGATGATGAACGCCCAGCAGTTCAAGACTTACTGGCAGGAGGCCGCCGGCTATCCGGATGCTTCTTTCCAGAGCGCCGATACCAATTGGCAGGACGTCATGTTCGAGACCGGTTTCCGTCAGCGCCACACCATTGGCCTGTCCGGTGCCAATGAGCGCTTTACCTATTATGTGGATGGCACCTATATGGGTACCGATGGTATGATTACCGGTCCGTACGATACCTTCAACCGTATTACCGGCCAGATCAACGTAAGCTACCAGATCAAGCCCTGGCTCAAGGTGGGTACCAACAACACGATCGAGCGTGCCAACATGCGCATGGTTTCCGAGAACAACATGACCGGTACCGGTTCCGCCATCGGTGGCGCCTACTACTATGATCCTACCGTTCCCGTATTCTATGCCACGGACGGCGATATCCCTGCCGCTACCGGCCTTCTTGCTGCTGAAGCTGCCGGGCAGCCCGTCCAGCGCGACGACGAGGGCCGCATGTACGGCCAGTCCCTGCTGATGCAGAGTAACCTGTTCAACCCGCTGCTGATGCGTGACCAGGTGGCCGCCGGCTGGATGACCGGTTACCAGTTTACCAGCCGTACCAACATCAACGGTACCGCCTACGCCGACATCACCCCTTCGTTCATCAAGGGTCTCACTTTCACTTCCCGCCTGGGTTACCGCCTCTCCAGCAATTACCGTCGCGGTTATTCCGAGAAGGGCTGGATCAATGCCCAGCAGATTCAGGCTTCGGACATTATCCAGGGCACGGAGAGCAACCAGCAGTACTGGCAGTGGGAAAACTTCGCCAACTACCTGAAGAGCTTCGGCAAGCACGACCTGGCCCTCATGCTCGGTATGGAATTCTCTGAGACCCACATGGAGTCCATCCAGGCCTATGCCGACGGCCTCACCAACAATGCACCTAACTTCCGTTATCTGCAGTACTATGATCCCAACGCCACTCAACGCACGATGGGCGGCAGCGAGTACTCCCGTTTCTCCGAGTCCTTCTTCGGCCGTCTGGCCTGGACCTTCGCCAACCGCTACAATGCCCAGGTGAACTTCCGTGCCGATGCTTATGGTATGTCCAAACTCTCCAAGAAGAACCGCTGGGGCTTCTTCCCCTCCGTCTCCCTGGGCTGGACTGTCTCCAACGAGAACTTCTTCAAGAACATCTTCCGTCCCGAGGCCTTCTCTTACATGAAGATCCGTGCCTCCTATGGTGTGAACGGTAACATCAACTCCCTGACCGACTTCACATGGACCAACGGCATGTCCCTCAGCGGTCTGTACAACTTCGGCGACGGCGTTGTGACTCCTGCCAATCCTTCCTCCTTCCTGGCCAACGAAGACCTCAAGTGGGAAACTTCCAAGCAGGTTGACGTGGGTGTGGACTTCCGCTTCCTGAGGGACCGTCTCACCTTCACCGTTGACTGGTACAACAAGAACACCACCGACATGCTGGTCTCCGTCCCGGCCCCCGCCGTTTCCGGTGCATCCAACGTGTATATCAACGGCGGTCTGGTGAACAACAGCGGTTGGGAATTCGACCTTGGCTGGAAAGACACCATCGGCGACTTCCGCTATGGCATTACCGCCAACCTTTCTACCGTGCACAGCATGGTGGTGGAATCCCCGCTGGGTGCCGGCCGTACCGCCGGCGGTACCAACTTCTTCCTGCCCATCACCTATCTTGAATCCGGCTATCCCATGTGGTACATCCGCGGCTTCAAGCACAAGGGCATTAACGCCGAGACCGGTCTCCCGGAATATTATACTCCCGCCGAACTTGACGAGATGGATCCGGGTCACGACCACTCCGACGGTGCCACTTACCTGGGCGACGGTATTCCCGATTTCACCTATGGTATCACCCTCAACCTGGCATGGAAGGGCTTCGACTTCACCGTATTCGGTTCTGGAGTACAGGGCAACGAAATGTTCCTCTGCATCTCCCGTCCGGACCTCCCGATCGCCAACCTCCCGGCTTTCGTCTTCGAAAACCGCTGGACTCCGCAGACTGCCTCCACAGCCACCTGGCCCAAGGGCAACCAGGCCGACAACTCCCTGTTCGGCGGCCACTATCAGCAGTCCGACTTCTGGGTGTTCGACGCTTCCTACTTCAAGATCAAGCAGATCCAGCTCGGTTACACCCTGCCTCGCAGCCTGACCCAGAAACTGCACATCCAGAGCCTCCGTATCTACGGTTCCGTGGAGAACGCCTTTACCTTCACCAAGTATCCCGGCAACGATCCTGAATCCAGGAACTCTTCCTTCGGTACCGGTATCGCCCTGGACCGCGTGAACTATCCTTCTGCCCGCAACTTCATGTTCGGTGTGAACCTCTCCTTCTAATCTTATAAACTGAACGCTATATGAAAAAGATTACATATATCCTCTCTGCGGCAGTTGCATTCATGACCCTTTTCTCCTGCTCGGCTATGCTGGACAGCGAGGAGCAGCTGGGTGCCCTGGATACCGACAAGTACTATGCCGAGGCTTCCGATCCTCAGGCAGAGGCCCTCGCAGCCTCCATGTACACCTCGGCCTGGAGCCAGTTCGGAAATGCCGACATGGACAATTATACCGACGACTGGGTCTCCACCGACCCTTACAAGCCTACGAACAACGACGGTTTCATGACCAGTTTGTATTCCGGTCTCTATCAGCTGGTTTACAAGGCCAACCTGATTATCGAGAAACTCCCTGACAACACCGCCGTGAAAAAGCGTGTGATCGGTGAAGCCTACTTTATGCGCGGCTGGGCCTATTTCAACCTGATTCGTGCCTATCAGACCCCGCCTTACGTAGACCATGTGCTCACTTCCGACGAACTGGCCGCAATCTCCAACGGTACCACCAGCGAGCTTTGGGACCTGTGCACCAGCTCTTTCCAGAAAGCTTCCGAACTGCTTCCCGCCAAGGGCAGCAAGGGCAACCAGCGCAACATCGGTGCCCACGTGACCAAGGAAGCCGCCCTGGCTTTCATGGGCAAGGCTTACCTGTATGCCGGCAACAAGAGCGCAGCCGCTGCCGCCCTCAAGCAAGTGATCGATGGCGGTGCCTATGCTCTGCTTCCCGATTTCCGCGACCTGTACACCGTGAAGGCTGACTTCTG
The DNA here is from genome assembly GCA_017471085.1 of Bacteroidales bacterium. Next base: position 23,847 of record JAFUWW010000063.1, read on the forward strand.
CGACGAGTATATCTGGGAATTCAATGCGGCTGACGATGATGTGAGCCAGCGCTCCAACGAGGCCAAGATCGACTTCTACAGCAATTGGCGCGGCGAGGTCCTGATCATGCCCGGCGGCTGCCACCTGACTGGTTTTGTTCAGGGTTATGCCCAGACCATGCCTTCCAAGGACCTCTATGACTGGATGCTCGCCCGTGAGGGCCATTCCGCCCGTCTGGAGGGCTCCGTCTGGACCGTGGAAGAGGCCGCCCAGAAGTTCGTAGACCTGTCCGCTCCCGCCTATGCCGGAACGCCCAACTACGAAGGTGACCAGCTTGCTGCCATGAAGGCCGCTCACCCTGGCATCACCGATTACCAGGCCGGTATGCGCCTCCTCTGGACCGCCGACATGTCCCAGCCCACTTCCAGCACCATGCAGGGTGTTCTCCCTGCCAAGATCTACATGTGGTGCTCCGACATGTATCCTGCCACCAGCACTCACGACATCTACTCCATGGCCAACTATCCTGCCATGCGTTATGCCGACGTCCTCCTGCTCTATGCCGAGGCTGCCAATGATGTCAATGCCCTCAACCAGGTACGCCAGCGTGCCGGCCTGCCGGCCCTGGGTGCCTACTCCGACGCCGAACTCCGTGCCGAACGCCGCGCCGAGTTCTTCGACGAGAACGAACGCTTCTGGGACTGCGTCCGCTGGGGCATCGCTGCCACTGAGTTCGCCAAGGTGGGAAGTATTACTTACAACACCGAGGTAAGTCCTGCCACTTATGAAGTCAAAATCACCTCTACTCCTGTAGACAACTGGCTGGGTTGGGACGACAAGTACAAGGCCTTCCCGTATGCCACCTCTGAGCTTCGTCAGACTTCTATCAACCAGAACCCGGGCTGGTAACAGTCTCTGATTTCCATACCAAAACGGCCGAAGGACTTGTTCCTCCGGCCGTTTTTTATTGACTGTCGATTATTTATTTCGCCTTTGTGGCTTCGCTGGGAGGGATTCCGAAGCGTTTCTTGAAGCTGCGGGAGAAGCCGGGCAGGGAAGAAAAGCCCACCTGGTAGCAGACTTCGCTCACGTTGTAGTCTCCGCTTTCCAGCAATTCCCGGGCACGGGTCAGCCGACGGTCGGTCAGGTATTCCTGCGGCGTCATTCCCAGCAGCTCTTTCACTTTCAGGTAGAACCGGGTGTAGCTCATGCCGGTCTGTTCTGCCAGCACGGTGGCATTGAAGGATTCTTCGGAAAGGTTCTCTTCCACCATACGCTCCATTTTCTCGATAAAATCCTTCTCTTTTGCGGTGAGCTTCTTTTCCACGGGCTCTTCCGGAGAGCCGCCCTTCGGCTCTGGCTGCCGGATCAGGTGCTCACTTTCAGCCAGGGCACGGTCGGCCTCCGCCAGCAGGGCCTTTTCCCTGGCTTCCTGATAGAGCCAGTAGTAGCGCAGCAGAAGCCCAATCAGAGCCAGTCCCAACAGCGAATAAAGGAGTTTTGCAGGCCAGGACATCCAGGGAGAGGGTTTGATCCGGAAAGGGAATGCAATCTCCTCGGGGCTGACCGTCCCGTCTTGCCGGGAAACCCGGACATGGAAGGTGTAGTTTCCCGCCGGCAGATTGGAGTAGGTGGCGATGGTATTGCGTCCTGCCGGAACCCAGTCATTGTCGAAGCCCTCCAGAAAGTAAGAGTAATTGAGTTGGGTGCTGTTCCGGAAATCCATTCCGGAATAGTAGAATGAGAGAAGATTCTGCTTGTGGTTGAGAACAGTCTTTCCTTCTTCCGGAACCTCGAAGATCCGGTTGTTTACGAGGACCGCATCCAGGGAAAGGGGAATGGTGGAAGCCGATGACTGGTCGCTTGTTGTTTTTACCATGCTTACAGACTGGTCTCCTCCAAACAGGATGGATTCTCCTCCAGGGCTGTCCGGCAGAGACAGAACGCAGAGCTTGGTGTAGTTGAGCGGAAAGGTGCTGGAGAAATCTTTCACCGTGATGCTTTTTTCGGCCTTGTCCAGTCTGGAGATGTAGTGCTTGGTCGAAATCCAGATGTTCCCTTCCGAATCCTGCGCCAGATTGCTGACGGCCCGTTCAGGAAGGCCCTCTTCCCTGCCGAAGTGGGTCAGGGACTGGTCGGCGGGGTGATATTGGAAAAGGCCGTCTGTCGCACTGCCGATGAAAAGGTCTCCTTCCGCAGTCCGAAGCAGGCAGCTGGCATAGGGCACGTCGATGGGGAGCCGGTTGAACCGGTGTCCGAAATCCAGCTGGAAGATTCCCCGGGAACCGACAAGATATAGCCTGCCGTCGGCGCTTTTGTAAGGTAATCCCTCTACCTTCATGCCCAGCGGACTGGACCCTGACTGTCCGTCGGAACCGGTCCAGTACAGCGTGTCCTCATGGACCGTGCAAATGTGTCCTTCATAGTCTTCCCAGATCCATCCGTCCGGGAATGAGGTGTTCTGTCTGGAAGATACGGCCCACTGTTCTCCAGTCTTCGACAAGCGGATCAGTTGTCCCTGGCGGTCCATCAAGATGATGTCTCCGGTGGAAGAACGTACGGAAGACCGTATTTTCTGACCAGCAGGCCGCAAGAATGACAGAGGGAGTGCCTGACAGTCGAGTGTGCCGGTATCAAAGCCATACAGGTTGCCGGTCGTGACCAGGAAGCTCTGGCCGGGAGCATCACCGGGGAGGATGTTGGTGAGCACTTCTCCCCATTTGACGCCGGGGATGCGGAAGGTACCGGTGGGGCCGAACAGAAACAGAAGGTCTTTTTCCCATTCAGACAGTACCAGGGTTTCCTTGGCCGGGATGACCCGGTAGAAATTGGCAGGAAGTGTGGTTCCTCCCTGATTCACTTTGAACAAAGGACGGCCGGGCCTGTACAACCAGATCCCTTCGTTCCGGACACCGAAAATAATGCTGTTGAAGTGGGGATTGTCCGAGCACAGGGCGATTTCCCGGTCACCAATGGCCTGCAGCTCCGGAGGAACAGGAATCGCCTCTCCGTCCGGGAGGAAGCATCGGATTCCCCGGGACCCGGCAATGAAGACCGTGTCTCCTTTTGCCGCCATTCCGGTTGTTGTGCCGATATCTTTGATGGGAACGTCGCGGAGTTTCTTGAAGTCGGACGAGTAAATGGTGAGCATACTTTCGTTGCTGAATCCGGCATTGATCCAGATCCGGTCATCAAAAAGAATGTAGCCGCGGGGCGTACTGTAATCATCACCCTGGAGAACGATTGTCGATTTCCCGCTGTCTTTATCGTATTGGAACAAGGCATCCTGGGATGAATAGAGGAGCGTAGAGTCATTCAGGTTGAACAGGCTGAAGGCATATTCGCCCGCGGGTTCGGACTGGCGGACCACTTTCCCGTTTTGGATAAGGCAGATTCCATTGTCCGTCCCGACCCAGATGCGCTGGTTTGTATCGGCACAGAGGCTGACAATAAAGTCGCTGGTCAGGGATTCCGGGCCGTCGGCATAGTAGGGAATGTTGACGGAGCCGTTGTAGCGGAACAGTCCCTTGTCCGTTCCGATCCAGAGGTAGCCGTCGGAATCTTCTATGCACTGCATAATTCTCCTTCCCTGAATCTTTTCCGTGAAAGGGATGCCCGAAATGGACTGGCCGGCAATTGGAATGGCGGCTAAAAGGTTGGATATTAATAGGATAATCTGTTTTTTCATGGTTTGCGGTTTGGCCTATACAAAGATAATTAAAAAACCTGTCATTCCGACAAAACGGAAGATTCGGATAAATGAAGGGAAAGTTCGGTCAACTGTTTTTGTGGGCATTGGAAAGAATTCAACCGATTCGGTTAATACCTTGTAGGGAGGGATGGTTATCTTCGCACAAACACTAAAACTGATATGATGCACACCAAAATCTCCCCGGCTAAGGTAGTCCTGGCAGGATGCCTGATGTTTTTGCTGTTTGCCTCTTCCGCTCCGGCGCAGAACAATCTGGAGCAGTCATTTCAAAATCCACCTTCCGAAGCCCGCCCCCGGGTGTGGTGGCACTGGATGAATGGAAACATCACCAAGGAGGGCATCCGCAAGGACTTTGAATGGATGGAACGCACCGGAATCGGCGGGTTCCAGAATTTCGATGCGGCCCTGTCCACCCCGCAGGTGGTGAAGGATCGCCTGATTTACATGACTCCGGAATGGAAAGATGCTTTCAAGTACACCACGGAGCTGGCCGCATCCAAAGGTTTGGAGATGGCTATCGCCGGTTCACCGGGCTGGAGTGAATCCGGCGGCCCCTGGGTAAGCCCGGAACAGGCGATGAAAAAACTCGTCTGGAGCGAACTGGACATCCCGGGCGGCAAGCATTTCAAAGGGACGCTCCCGCATCCTCCCACCGCCACCGGATCGTTCCAGAATATAGAAATGGCACTTCGCAGTGCATTCTCCCAGTCTACGCAGACGGAACTGCCCCATTATTATAAGGACATTGCGGTCATCGCCGTCCGGATGCCGGAGGAATACAAGCCCATGAAGGCCTTGAAGCCGTCCATTACTTCCAGCGCTGGGTCCTTCTCCCTGGACAGACTCACCGACGGAGACCTTGTTGCCGCCGACCAGCTTCCTTACGGAGAACCCGGATCGGCCAGCTGGATCCAATATGCCTTTGACGCTCCGGTGACGGTGTATGCCATAGATGTAGTGGGAAGCGCCGGTGGCGGCGGTTTCCGCCGTGGACCGCAAGGCCCGCTTCCTGTGCTGGAATGCAGCATGGACGGTCAGGCCTGGCAGAAAGTGACGGAAATCGGCGGAGCGGCTGCCGGCATGAGCGCACTGTCATTTCCTGCCGTGACGGCCCGGTATTTCCGTCTGGTCTATACGGCTCCTCGTCCTCAGCAGGCCGATCCCCGCATGGCCCAGATGTTCGGTGGCATGGGAGGCCCTCAGCAGGCAGCCCCTACAGGTGTGCCAGTGGCTGAATTCCGTCTTTACACCACGCCCAAGGTACACCGTTTCGTGGAAAAGGCCGGCTTTGCCGCTGCTTCCGACCTCAACGAGGCTCCGACCCCTTGCGGCGGAAGCGCCATTGCCAAGGCCGATGTCATCGATGTGACCAAATATGTAAAGAATGGTGTCCTTACCTGGACGCCGAAGGCTGGAACCTGGAAGATTCTCCGCTTCGGCTGCACCTTGACTGGCCATCAGAACAGCCCGGCTTCTCCGGAAGCCACCGGACTGGAGGTGGACAAACTCAGCGCCGAGCATGTCCGCGCCTATTTCGAACATTACCTGGATATGTATAAGGATGCCACCGGCGGCCAGATGGGCCCCGGAGGTCTCCAATATGTGATTACGGACAGTTGGGAAGCCGGCTGCCTGAACTGGACGGACAAGATGTTCGAGAACTTCGCCTCCATGCGTCAGTATGACCTGCACCAGTGGCTGCCCGCACTGGCCGGTTACGTGGTGGATTCTCCGGAGAATTCCGATAAATTCCTCTGGGACTGGCGCCGTACCCTGGGTGAACTCACCGCCCGCAACCACTATGACCTTCTCACTGCAATCCTGGCCGAGCGCGGCATGGGACGCTATACCGAATCCCATGAGAACGGCCGTGCCTTCGTGGGCGACGGCATGGAAGTGAAGAAGAACGCCGCCGTGCCCATGAGCGCCATGTGGACCACCGGTCTGGGGCAGAGCGGTGCCGATATCCGCGAATCCTCCTCCGTGGCCCATATCTACGGACAGAAGTACGTGGCGGCCGAGTCCCTGACCGCCGGAGGCAATGCCTGGAGCTATGTGCCAGAGACCCTGAAGCCTACGGCCGACTGGGAAATGGCCAACGGCCTCAACCGCTTTGTGATTCATACCTCCGTGCACCAGCCGCTCGATGATTTCAAGCCCGGTTTCTCCCTGGGCCCCTTCGGCCAATGGTTCACCCGTCATGAGACCTGGGCGGAGAACGCCGCCAAGCCCTGGATCACCTATCTTGCCCGCAGCTGCTATCTCCTGCAGCAGGGCGAGTACAAGGCCGATATCCTCTATTTCTACGGAGAGGGCTCCAACATCACCGCCCAGTACGGAAATGCTCTTCCGGCCATTCCGGCAGGCTATAACTTCGACTTTATCAATGCCGATGCCATCCTGAACGTCCTTTCCTGCGAAGATGGAAAGCTGGTGGTCCCGGCAGGCACCCGGTACAGTTTTATCTATCTGGATCCGGATTACGCGAAATACATTTCTGTTCCAGTGTTACGGAAACTGGAAACCCTGGTGGAGGAAGGGGCTTTGTTGGTTGGTTTAAAGCCCCTTTCCTCGCCTAGCTTACAAGACGACCCCGCAGAATTCAAGGCCCTTGCCACCCGCCTTTGGGGTGATGGCTTCGGCCTGAGGAAGATAGGGAAGGGGCAGGTATTCTCCGGTGCTTCCCTTGAGCAGGCTGTCCTGCAGCTGGGCATCTGCCCGGATATCCGTTTTGCCGGACAGTATGCCGATTCGGATGTGAAATTCGTGCACCGCAGCGTGGGCGATACCCAGATTTACTGGCTGGATTCCCGCAGCGGGAAGGCCGAGAATATCCTGGTGAGCCTTAACGTGACCGGCTATGAACCCGAGGTCTGGAATGCCGTGACGGGCACCATTTCCAAGCCTTCTTACCGGATGGAAGGCGGCCGTACCCTGATTTCGCTCCGCTTCGAGCCCTGGGATGCCCTGTTCGTGATTTTCCGGAACAAGACCGCCCGGTCCGCCTATGAGGCTCCCGCCTGCAAGGTGGAAAGGGTGACACCGGTGGAAGGCAGTTGGGATGTCGCTTTCCCCGGCGGCATGGGCGCCCCGTCGAAAACCACGTTTGCAACCCTCTCCGACTGGGCCGTGAATGCCGACCAGGGCATCAAGTACTATTCCGGCACTGCCATTTACACCAAGAGCGTCGACATGGATGCTTCCCGTCTTGGCGGAAAAGTGTGGCTGGACCTCGGCGACGTGCAGAATATCGCCCAGGTGAAGGTGAACGGAAAGGATTGCGGCCTGGTGTGGAAGACTCCGTTCCGGTTCGACATCACGGATGCCGTGAAAGCCGGCGCCAACCAGATTGAGGTGCAGATAACCAACATGTGGGTGAACCGCCTCATCGGCGATGTGCAGCCCGGCGCCACCCCGTATGCCCGTACCTCGCAGCAGTCTTATCAGCCCAACGCTCCACTGAAGCCTTCCGGCCTTATCGGCCCGGTGCGCATCGAATCTGAGAAATAAAAACCCAAACCAATTATCATCTAACATTAACCAATTAAAACTAATCACATGAAAAGCAAGCTTTTAAAACTTGTCGCCATGTCTTTCTCGGCCATGCTCCTCTCCCTGGGGACGGCTTTCGCCCAGCAGGACGTGACGGTCAACGGCACCGTCGTTGACGAAAGCGGCCAGCCGGTCATCGGCGCGGCCATCATGGTGAAAGGTACCGTCGCCGGTGTCGTCACCGACGAGAACGGTATGTACTCCATCGACACCAAGTCCAATGCGGTATTCCAGGTGTCCAGTATCGGTTTCATAGAGCAGGAAGTCCCTGTGAACGGCCGGACTCGGGTCGACATTGTGCTGGTCGAAGACAACACTGAACTGGAGGCTACTGTCGTCGTGGCTTACGGTGAAGTCCGTGCGCGTGACTTCACCGGTGCCGTACAGCAGGTGAACGTAGCCAACGGCCCTCAAAGCATGATGGGTTTCACCAACCCCACCGAAATTCTCCGCGGCAATGTGCCGGGCATGCAGGTGACCCCGCCCAGCGGCGTCGGCCAGGCCGGCTCCATGCTGGTCCGCGGCCGCAAGAGCCTGGGTTCCTCCTCCACGGAACCGCTGTTGGTTGTGGACGGCATGATCTACAAGGGCGACATGACCAATATCGACCCGAACAACATCGAAAGCATCCAGATTCTCAAGGATGCCTCCTCGCTGGCCGCTTACGGTTCGCAGGCTGCCCAGGGTGTGGTGATGATCACCACCAAGAAGGGTCTCACCGGCAAGCCGAACATCGAGTTCAGCACCACCCAGAGCTTCAACACGCCTACCTACAAGCACAAGTATTTCGACGCCAACGGCTATGTCCGTCTGCGCAATGCCCGTGTCGGTGTGTATGACGATCCTTCCACCTCCGTGGATGAGGGCATGGACACCGCTTTCATGTCCGACATTGAAAAGAAGAACTGGAACGGCGGCACGAATCCGGTTTCTACCGACTGGTTCGACCTGTCCACCCGCGTGGGCCATACCCAGAACTACAACATCCGTGTTTCCGGCGGTTCCGAGAGTTTCAACTACTCCTTCGGCTTCGGCCGTTCCAACCAGAACGGTATCCAGATCGGAAACAATTTCCAGCGTACCAACATCAACGCCCGTATCAACTCCAAGATCAACCGGTATATCGAAGCCGGCCTGACCATCGACTATTCCGGAACTGCCTCCCAGGGCGCTTCCGCCGGTACCGACCAGCGTGTCTCCCCGCTGGGAAGCCCGTACTTCGACAACACCCACAAGGTGCGCAAGTTCCCTTCGGGCGACGATACCACGACGTTGAACCCTATCTGGGGAACCGGCGAGGGTGACGGCTACGAACGCGAAATGCAGGGTGACCGCTCCACTTACAACGGCTTCCTTACCGTCCGTCTCCCTTGGATCGAGGGCCTCAGCTACAAATTCAACATCTCCTACGGAAAGAACAAAATGCAGAACCTTCAGTTCTGGCATGAGCAGTACTATCCTTCCATGGGCTCCGGCAACAACGAAGACGACTACACCCTCTACGACCTGGCTTCCGCCAACGGTTCCGTCATGAACCGCAGCAGTGTCAACTGGGTAATGGACAACATCATCACCTATGCCCACTCCTTCGGAAAGCACAGCGTCAATGCTTCCTTCGTCTATACCCGTGACAGCGACGAGGCACAGAGCTTCAGCATGGCCGGTTCCAACTTCGCCGATTTCGGCAACACACTGCTGGGCTGGTACGGCCTGAACCAGGCCGGAACCCGGACCGTCAACGCAGGAACCTATACCCTGAAGAACGATATCGGCTATCTGGCCCGCGTGATGTACGGCTATGACGGCCGTTACTCCCTGAACCTGAGTTTCCGCCGGGACGGTTCCTCCGTGTTCGGTGCCAACCGCAAGTGGGGTAATTTCCCTGCCGTAGGTGCTGCCTGGACTGTTTCCAACGAGAAATTCATGAAACAGGTCAAGAACATCGATGAACTCAAGGTCAAGGCGTCCTGGGGTATCAACGGTTCCCAGACCCTGGATCCGTACGGAACCCTGTCCCAGGTGACTCTGGGCCGTGCCGGATACGGTATCGGCACGGGTGAGGGCACCCTCTACAGCCAGTATGTTTCCGCCATCGGCAACCCCGAACTGGGTTGGCAGAGCACGGAATCCTTCAACTTCGGTGTGGAAATGAGCGCCTTCAAACGCCGGATTACGGCCGATATCAACGGTTACTTCTCCAAGACCACCGAGCAGATTTTCAACCGTACCATTCCGATCATGGGTGCCGGCGTGAGCACGCAGAAGGCTACCATGGGCCAGATCAACAACTGGGGTATCGAAGCCCTCATCAACACGGTGAACATCCAGCGCCGTGACTTCAGCTGGACTTCCCAGTTTACGTTCAACCTCAACCGCAACAAGCTGGTCAAGCTTTGGGGCGGCGAAGGCGAGGCCGACGACCTTACCAACGAGTGGTTCATCGGCAAGTCGCTGGACACCATCTGGTGGTATGACCAGGACGGTGTGGTGCAGGAAGACGGTACCGGGTCCCTGAAGACCGCCAAAGCCGGCTGGGGCAATGTGATTGACCAGGACGGCAACGGTGCCCTGGACAACAACGACAAGATTTTCATCGGCAACCGTAGGGAAAGCTTCCGTCTGACCTGGGCCAATACGTTCAGCTACAAGAACTTCCAGGTTTACTTTAACCTCGTGGGCATGTTCGGTGGCGGCGGATACGCCATGGACAACAACACCTTCGCCTACTACACCCACTACGGTTTTGCCTATGCCAACGCTATTGAAATGCCGTATTGGACTCCGTACAACAAGAGCAACGAATATGTAAGCCCCGAAAGCAATGACCAGGAGAAGACCTGGCGTGTGTTCAACTCCTACGCCAACGTGCGTCTTCAGAACCTGATGCTTTCCTACAATCTGACTCCGCTGGTGAAGAACTGGGGCATCAACGGCGCCCGTATCTTCATCTCCGGCCAGAACCTCTTCTATATTGCACCCGGTTGGAAACTCAGCGATCCCGAGGCCCGCAGCCGTCAGGGTCTGATGATGAGAACTTACACCGTGGGTCTGACTATTTCCTTATAATCAACTCCAAATGAAAGTCACAATGAAAAAGATATTTGCAAGCGTAATGCTGGCTTCGATGGCTTTCGGAGCCCTTGTATCCTGCCAGTCCGAGAAGGACTTCCTGACGGAAAAGCCTAAGGCTCAGTTCTCCATCGACAACGCATACCAGAATAAGACGCAGGTCCTTTCCACCATCGTGTCGGCCTATGCCGAGGTCCAGAACCAGAGTTTCGGCAAGTTCCAGGCCCTCTCCACAGATGAACTGGGCATTTTCAGCGTGTTCGGCGCCCAGAGCCTGAACATCCCTACCTGGAGCTCTACCGGCACCTGGGGCAACGGCGGCCCTGCCTCCGACAACCACAATGCCCAGATTGTCTGGGATTCCATGTACAAGATTGCAGCGTATTCCAACCAGGCCATCTACGCTACCGGACTGGAGAACATCTCCTGGGCCTCCGACGCCGAAAAGGCTGCCCTTGTGGCCGAAGCCCGTTTCCTGCGCGGCTATGCATATCTGCGCCTGGCCGAGTACTTCGGCGGTGTTCCCATCGTGAAGGAATACTCCGAGGAACTGCGTCTGGACTACAGCCGCGAGACCCGTACTGCGACCTACGAATTCGCCATTGAGGATCTGAAAGCAGGCTTTGACGGCCTTCCCGAACATCCCGTCCAGGGCCGTGCCGGCAAGGGCGCTGCCGCCTTGTTGCTCTCTGAGGCTTACCTGGGCCTGAGCATCGCTGACGGCGGCAACCATTTCGCCGATGCCGCCAGCTATGCCCAGAAGTGCATCGACCTGCATCCCATCATGACCCACCGTTTCGGTGTACGTGCCGACGCTTCCGATACCGGAGAGAAGCTGGGAGTTCCCAACTACAATCCTGACGGAACTGTTTACAGCGACCTCTTCTATGCACAGAACCCCCGTCTGGCCGAGAATACCGAGGGTGTCTGGCTGCTGCTGGGAGCCCGCTCCTATGCCGAACAGCAGGCCAATTCCGGCGTACTCCGTGTCATGAGCCACCGCAACTACGCTCCGGCCAACCGTGATGTCCGTGCCTTGACTGCGGAATACCAGCAGGGCAGCGGTGAGAAGCCTTGGGCCGACGGCAAGTTCGCCGAACTCTACAATACCTATAAGGGCAAGAAGACCTCCATTCCCGCCATGTGGGCAGGCGGTGTCCCGTTTGCCGGTACGCCTACTTGGTTCGCCGCCGTGCAGGTCTGGGATGCCGAGCACAACAAAGTGGCCGACAAGGACGATCGTGGCAAGGAAGGCGTAGCCATCCGCCGCAAGTACCCTGTCACCAATCCGGACCACCCTTATTTCAGCCAGAGCGCCCTCAAGAACTGGGGTACCGACGACAGCTGGATCGGCTGGGAGCAGATTGACAAGAGCAACATGCCCACCGCCATGGAGTATGCCGCCATCTTTGACAAGCGTACCCCGATCGATGCCTGGGGCTATGACGAGAACACCTACTTCTCTTCCGGTGTATTCGGCGCCAATATTTTCCGTGACTGGTACATGCTCCGTTCGGCCGAGGCCTACCTGCTGCTGGCAGAAGCCCGGTTCCGCGGCGGAGATGCTGCCGGCGCAGCCACGGCCCTCAATGCCCTGCGCAGCCGCGCCAACGCCGAGCCGTTCACCGCTGCAGACGTGAATCTGCAGACCATCCTGGACGAGCGCTGCCGCGAGCTGATGCACGAAGAAGACCGCTGGGCCACCCTGCTCCGCCAGGAACCCGACATCTGGAAAGACCGCATCTACTCCTATGGCATGTGGACCTACAACGGCGCCAAGTCTACCCTGAACAAGAATGCCAAGCTGTATCCGGAGACCATGCTTCATGAGGATACCAACACCGACATCAAGTGGGACCTCTGGCCCATCCCGAAGGCCTATGTCGACCTCAATACCGACAATCCCGACGGTATGAAACAGAATCCGGGCTGGGACTAGCCTGAAAAGTGAAAGGGTCCCGTTGAAATAACGGGACCTTTTTCTTATCTTTACACAAACAATTGAATAATTCTTTATGAGACGAATCTTAAGCACCCTTTCTAGCCTGCTTCTGGGCAGTGTCGTAGCATTTGCCGGAACTTCCCTCAAGGATTTCCGCGTACAGCACACAGACCGTCCCCTCGCCGTCGAAGACAGGCACCCCGTATTCAGCTGGCGGATGGACTCCGACGTCAAAGGCCAGAAGCAGCAGGCCTATCAGCTTTCCGTCGTGCGGGAGGCCGATGGCAGCGAGCTCTGGAACACCGGAAAAGTCCTAAGTGACCGCTCGGTGGACATCCCTTACCAGGGCGTGGCCCTGCAGGCCGAAAAAGGCTATACGGTGAACCTCTCCGTCTGGGACAAGGACGGGCGGGAGTACAAGGAGACCACCCGTTTCGAAACGGGCATCATGGATCCCCGCATCAGCGCCTGGAACGGGGCCGACTGGATTGGCCTCAAGCAGACCAAGCTGGATGCCGCCTCCCAGGTCCTGTACGAGATAGAATCCGGTTTCAGGCTGGTCAGGGGCGATGTGGCTTCCTTCGTGCTGGGTGCCGACGACCTTCGTCTCAAAAACGGTTTCCTGAACGATTTCGGTACGCAGTCCAAGGAAAACTACATCAAGGTAGATGTAGACTACGGCAAGAAAGAGCTGCGGATCTGGCGTGTGGGCTACTACAAGGAAGATTCCGCTACTCAGCCTTTCATTACGGTGAACAAGGCCAATTATCCGGAATCCAACCTGGAGGATGTGTTTGCGGCCGTTCCCAAAGAGGGTGAGCATTCCATCAACATCAAGGTAGAGGCCGGCAACATCAGCTTCATCGTAGACGGGAAGGACGTCATCAGCGCTCCGGCCCGCGGCCGCGGTTTCCCCGGCGGGGGCAGCGGCTTCAGCGTGGGCATGATGGGCGGCAGCCGCCGTCTGGCTTCCAACTTCACCCTGAACAAACTCGGCAGCGGCGGCAACTACCCGTCGTTCCCCAACCTGAACTCCGTGGGCTTTGCCGCCGCTCCGGGCTCGGAGGTGGTCTATTCCCACTACCGCATCCTCAATGCCGGCCAGAGCGAAGACCGCGTGGTGTTCTGCCCGGAGCACGGCCCCGGCTATGCCATCTTCGAGGGCAAGCCCGGCGTAACCGTAAAGGGCCGGGACATCACCGTGGCCAATACCGGTGCCAAGGACATCCTCTTCTATGCCAATCCCAGCTACGGGGCCGAGACCATGCTCCGCACGGAATTCTCCCTTGCCGACAAGAAGGTGAAGAGCGCCCGCCTGTATGCATCGGCCATGGGCGTGTACAACCTCTTCCTTAACGGGAAGAAGGTAGGGGAGGACTGGTTCGCCCCCGGCGACAGCCAGTACCGCGAAACCATCTGCTACTTAACCTACGATGTAACCGACATGCTCAAGGCCGGTCGAAACGCCCTGGGCGCAGAACTGGCTCCTGGCTGGTATACCGGTTACCTCACCTTCACGGTGAGCAACTATAACTTCTTCGGCGATTACGAAGCCCTCCTGTCCCGTCTGGTGGTTACCTACGAAGACGGCACCAAGGAGTATTTCGTCTCCGATCCCAAGGATTGGAAGGCCTTCAAGGACGGTCCCGTCCGTAACGGCAGCTTCTTCCAGGGAGAGCGCTACGACGCTTCCAAGGAGGTGAAGGGCTGGAAAGAGGCCGGCTTCGACGACAGCGCCTGGGTCCCCGCCCAGCGCATCGAAAAACGCGACTGGATCCACTTCGACATCGTGGCCCGCTACGACGAGGTGGTCCGCCTGCGCGAGACCCTGACGGCGCAGAAACTGATGCCCACCCACAGCGCCGACAAGCACACCTATATCTACAACATGGGCGTGAACATGGTGGGCGTACCGTCCATCACCATCCCTGCCGGCTGGCTTAAGAAGGGGGACCAGGTGGTCCTTGCCTACGGCGAGCAGGTTTATCCCGGTCTCAAGGGTGACAAGAAAGAGTACGTAGACCGTTTTGGCAAGAAAGGCCGCGGCGTAGCCGGACAGGTCCTTTTCGAGACCAACCGGGCGGCGATGGACCTCGATGTGTACATTGCCGACGGAAGCGGCGAAGTGACCATCCAGCCTTCTGCCACCTATCGGGGCTACCAGTATGTGCAGGTGACCCTGCCTTCCCATGAGGGGCCGCTCCCGCTGGAGAACGTGAAGGGCCTCGTGCTCTCCTCCTCCGAGATTCCTACCGGCCGCTACGTGGCCACTACCTCCGACGGCAAGACCGGCACCCTGGTGAACCAGCTCTTCAAGAACATCCAGCGCAGCCAGCTGGGCAATTTCTTCACCATCCCCACCGACTGCCCGCAGCGCAACGAGCGCATGGGCTGGACGGGTGACGCCCAGGCCTATACCCGCACCGGCATCTACAACGCCAACACCCAGAACTTCTACCGCCAGTGGATGGTGGCCTTACGGGCCGACCAGGGTGTGGGCAGCGACACCGAGGTGCCCGGCGGCATCGGCTCCACGGTTCCCACCTACAACCGGGCCGACGATACCTCTTTTGCCACCGGAACCACCTGGAGCGCAGCCGTTTGCCAGGTCCCCTGGCAGATGTATATCCAGTATGGCGATACCGAGATTATCCGCGAGAACATGGAGACCATGATGGACTGGCTCAACGGTATGGCCTTCTACAAGACCAGCGAAGCGCATCCGTACCTCTCCTCCAAGGCAACAGGACTTGCAGACTGGCTGGCCCTGGACAACCGCACCCCCGCCGACCTCGTGAACAACGCCATCTACATCTACATGATGGAAGTGACGGCCATCATGGCCGAAGCTATCGGCCGGGACGACTATGCCGCCACCCTCCGGGAGCGTCACGAAAAGGCCAAGGCCGACTGGAACAGTGCCTACGTGAACCCCGTCACCGGCAAAACCCGTGACCTCAACGGGCAGACCATCCATACGCAGGCCTCCTACGCTACGCCGCTCAATTTCAACTGCTTCTCCGACGAGAACAAGGCCAAGGCAGAGGCCTACCTGGCCGCGCTGGCCGCCAATCCCAACAGCAGCGGTCCCACCGCAGCCGAGAAGGAAGCGGAGAAAGACCTGGCCCCTGCCCAGCCGCAGGGCGGCCGCGGCGGCTTTGGCGGTCCCGGTCCCGGCGGCGCATCGGCCACCAACAATTTCAAGCCCTGGACCATTACTACCGGTTTCTCCGGCACGCCCAACATCCTGCCCGCCCTTACGCGCGGCGGCTATGTAGAGGAAGCTTTCAAGATGATTACCTGCACGGATTTCGCTTCCTGGCTGTATCCGGTCACCGAGGGTGCTACCTCCGTATGGGAGCGCTGGAACTCCTACGACAACGCGTTTGCCAGCCCTTCCTCCAACAGCATGAACTCCTTCAACCACTTTGCCCTGGGTGCTGTGGGCCAGTGGATGTACGAATTCCAGCTGGGCATTACCACCGACCATGGAAACGGTGCCGCCGGCTACCAGCACTTTGTGCTCCAGCCGAACGCCGCAGGCATCTACACTTCGCTCGAAGGCAGCTACGTGTCCAACTACGGCATCATCCGGAGTGCCTGGAAGGCCGACAAGGGCCGTATGACTTCTTACAAAGCCACCGTCCCGGCCAACACCTCGGCTACGGTGTATCTGCCGGTAGCCGATGCTGTCCAGAACGCCTCCAACTGCGAAGGCGCCGCCTTCAAGGGCTTCACCACCCGCAACGGCCAGCGCACCGCCTGCTACGAGGTCGTCTCCGGTACTTACGAGTTCACCATCGGCACGGCCGTTTCTGTCCAATAAGTCATTCGATATGAAACGCTTACTTCCTTTTATCGTTCTTGGGTGCATGGCGCTTGGCTGTGCGGCACCTTCGGCGGAAGACGGGTTTAATCAGGGCTGGCTGTTCTGGGAAGATGGCCAGGAGCCGCAGACGGTGATGCTTCCGCACGATGCCATGATTCATACGCAGCGGAGTGCCGACGTCCCGCGGGGCAGTTCCACCGGTTTTTACCGGGGCGGCAAGTTCCACTACGAGAAAACCTTCAAGCTCACGGCTGCAGAAGCCGCCAAGCACGTTACCTTCCATTTCGGAGGCGTTTACATGCGCTCGCAGGTGTATGTGAACGGGACCCTGGCGGGCGGTATCCCGTACGGCTACTCAGATTTTACTGTGGTAGCCGACGGCCTGCTCAAGGCAGGGGAGAACACCCTCCGGGTCGATACCGACAATGCCGCCATGGAAGACAGCCGCTGGTATTCCGGCGCCGGTATCTATCGGCCTGTGACCCTGCGCATCCAGGACCCGGTGTACATTGAGTCGGTGCACGCGACCACCCTGTCTTATGACCCTGCCGTAGTGCGGGTGGAGACGGCGCATAACAGCGGCGACGTGAAGGTGGAAATCCTGTACGAGGGAGCCGTAGTGGCATCCGGCGTGGGCGATTCGGTGGAGCTGACCGTTCCCGGTGCCCGCCTCTGGACCGACGAAACGCCGACCCTTTACACCGTGCGTGCTACGCTGTCCGAGAACGGCCGAGTGACCGATGTCCGGGAAGAAACCTTCGGCATCCGGACCCTGGCCTGGAATGCTCAGGAAGGCCTTTTGGTGAACGGAAAGCCTACCCTGCTGAAGGGCGGCTGCTTCCATGCCGACAACGGCATCCTGGGCATGGCCGAATGGGACGATGCGGCCGAGCGCCGGGTCAGGATCCTCAAATCCTATGGCTTCAATGCCGTGCGAAGCGCCCATCACCCCATCTCGGAAGCCATGATGAAGGCCTGCGACAAGTACGGCATGTACATCATGGATGAGCTCTGGGACATGTGGTTCCGCCCCAAGAACAAGAACGACTACGGAAACTACTTCATGGACAACTACCATGAGGATATCCGCGCCATCGTGGAGAAAGACTGGAACCATCCTTCGGTTATCATGTACTCTATCGGCAACGAGGTGAGTGAACCGGTGCTGGAGGGAGGAATGGAGGTGGCCCATGACATTGTGGCCAGCCTGCATGCCCTGGACCCGTACCGGGCCACTACTTCCGGTATCAACCTGGCTTTCCTGGGACCGCGCGGCATGGGCGGTATGTTCGGCGGAGCGCCCAGAAGGCGGGAAGAGCCCAAGAAGCAGCAGGAAAAACCTGCAGCCGTGAATATGAGTCTCATCTTCAACGAGGCGGCGCAGGAAGGCGGCGGCAAGATTGGGGAGCGGGTGATGACCGATGAGATTGACGCGGCCACAACCCCTATCCTGGACGCGACGGACATTGCCGGGTACAACTATGCCGTGGCCCGCTACAAACTGGAAGCCACCAAGCATCCGGACCGCGTCATTGTGGGCAGCGAAACCTATCCGCCGGATATCTATACCTCCTGGCAGCTGGTAAAGGAACTCCCGTACGTGGTGGGCGACTTTATGTGGACAGCCTGGGACTATCTGGGCGAGGTAGGTGCCGGCGGCTGGACGTATGAAGGGGAAGGAACCGGGTTCACCAAGCCTTATCCCTGGCGCTATGCCAATTCCGGTGCCATCGACGTAACCGGACATCCTACGTCCGAGGTGTATCTGGCCACGGTGGCCTGGGAAGACAAACCCGGAAAACCCTGGCTGGGCGTGCGTCCCGTGCGGGAAGACCCTGTGGTGGGCCGCTCTATCTGGCGGCGTTCCAACGCCATTCCTTCCTGGAGCTGGCGGGGCCGCGAGGGCATCGACGCGGTGGTGGAAGTTTATTCTTCGGCCGAGCGTGTAGAACTCTGGCTCAACGGTAAAAAGCTGGAAGAAGGGGCCCCTGCTAACGGCGTTATCATGTTCAAGTTCCCTTACGAGGCAGGCAAACTGGAAGCCCGGGCCTATGTGGGTGACACCTGCTGTGGTACCGACGTGCTGGAATCGGCCACCGGGGAACTGGGCATCGCCGTCCGTCCGGAGGCGGAGACCGTCCAGGTCGGCCATCTGGTTTATGTAGACATCAACCTGGAAGGAGAGAACGGAGTGGTGGAATCGGCTGTGGACAAGAAGCTTTCCGTTACGGTGGAAGGCGGTCAGCTGCTGGCCTTCGGCAGTGCACGGGCCATCAGCGAGGAAAGCTTTGACACCGGCTCCCACACCACCTATTACGGCCGCACCCAGGCTGTCATTTATGCCGACAAGCCCGGTACCGTAAAGATAAGTGCTACAGGAGAGGGTCTCGCTCCCGCCAGTGCCACCGTCAAGTGCGTGAAATAATTGAATATAAGACGAACACTATTCCAACACATCTATTATGAAACCATTAAGACTAACCCTGGGCGTTGCCCTGGTGCTGCTCGCCGCAGGATGCGGACAAAAGTTTGAGCAGCCTGAACTGGGGGCCCGCAAGGTGAACATCCTCACCGAAGGCAAGTACCAGTTCAAAGATCTGAACAAGAACGGCAAGCTGGATCCGTACGAGGACTGGCGCCTGCCGATGGAAAAGCGCATCGCCGACCTGGTGGGCCAGATGACCCTGGAAGAGAAGGCCGGTCTGATGTTCCACCCCAACATCGCCGTGCCCGAGAGCGGCGAGATCAAGTACGATTTCACCGATGAGGAGAAGGCCCTCCTGGCCCAGGCTGCCGACGAGCAGTACGCCGGCCCTGTCGGCCCCGGCGGCCAGGGTGCCGGCAACATGGCCATCGGCCAGATGCGCCGTACCGCCACCGCCAAGGCTTATATCGAGGAGAAGAATTTCCGCAACATCCTGAACAACGGCACCTGCGCCCCCGAAAAGTTCGCCAAGTGGTCCAACGGCATGCAGGAGATTGCCGAGGCTTCCCGCCTGGGCATCCCCATCATGTTCTCCACCGACCCGCGCCACGGCTCCGGCACCGGCGCCCATGTGCGGGGTACGCAGTACTTCTCCCAGTTCCCGAGCAATGAGGGCCAGGTAGGTATCACATCGGCCCGGGATGCCGCTCTGGTGGAAGATTTCGGTGCCGTGGTGGCCGAGGAATACAGGGCCGTTGGTCTGCACATGATCCTGGGTCCGCAGATCGACGTGACGACCGAGCCCCGCTGGAGCCGCAACATGGGCTGCTTCTCCGAGAGCGCCGAACTCACCACCGAGATGCTGGAAGCCTTCATGGACGGCGCCCAAGGCAAGGACGGCAAGGTAGGTCCCAGGAAGATCCTGGTCCATCTTAAACATTGGCCCGGTTCCGGCCCCCATGCGGGCGGCACCGGCAGCTGGCTGGTTTATCCCGGCGGTAACCAGGACTATCACTACATGCCCTGGAAGGCCGGTATCGCCAAGAACGCGCTGGCTGCCATGGGTTACTACAGCGGCACTTACGTAGACACCCTCAATGTGAACTACTCCCACATCATGTCCACCGACGTGCTCTATGGCCAGCTGGGCTTCAAGGGCGCCATCTGCACCGACTGGGGCGTGGCTTCCCGCGGTCCGCTGAACCCGCGCCTGCAGGGAACCACTACTCTCAAGGACAACTACGCCATGATCTATAACGCCGGCGTAGACCAGATCGGCAGTGAAACCCATCCCGAGTATATCGTGGAACTGGTGAAGGAAGGCCGTCTGAGCGAAGAGCGTGTGAACCAGGCTGCTTCC